>JAYGGC010000014.1:0-34639 GCA_046581525.1 Roseibacillus sp.
CCCCTCCTCAACGCGGCCCTCGCACAGACCCCGGTGCCGTGAGATAGTGTTCCGTCCTCCCTCTTCCGTATTCAGACCGCTGTCAAAGACAGATCTGACCACTGATTTCTGAACACTCTCCCCTTCCCATGCCCCGCTCCCGCCTCGTCCTCCTCATCTGGGTGATCGGTTCGATCGGCCTCCTTGGCCTGTGGGGTCATTCCCTCTTTCGGAAGTCGATCATGCGCTACCAGGTCGTGAACAAGGATCGCGAGGCAACCTTGGGAATCGTGTGCGGCAGCGTGGAGTTCACCTGGCGCTCGGTCTATGAGATGGGTTCCAACCGACGCAACAGGCTCCAGGCCTTCATATTCAAGCTCGAGAAGGGCGCCGTTCCCGGGGTCGTTCCCGACTACAAGCTCGGTCGCTTCCACCACGAACGAATTGAGGTCGGTTCCCCTCCCCGGCCACTCTTCAGGACCACCATCGAGTTTCCAATCTGGGTTCTCCTCGCCCTTTACTCCATCCTCTTGTTTCCATTCTACCGGCGCTCCCTGAAACGGGAACGGACCCCGCCAGCCGGCCCGTCGCCTGGGGAGCATGAGAATACCTGAGCAACGCTCACACTTTTCTCTAAGATCATTCCGGGTCCCATCGTCCAACCGGAGAGCCCTCGACTTTTGTGCACACGCACAGGGGAGAGCGCTCACACACCAACACCTTCCAATCCCGGATCTGTGCCGCGCCACCGCGTCATTCTTGTCGTATGGCTTACCATCGTCGTGCTCCTGCTCGGCGCATGGGGGCACTCCCTGTTCCACAAGTCCCACCTCGTCTACCGAAGTCCCGCGCTTGAGCGCCACTTCCAGATCGGTCTCGCCGCGGGCAGCCTCATCATCAAGGCCCACATCGAACGCCCTCTCTTCAATTCCGGATTTTCCTCGTTCTCCGAACGTTGGCAGACTGAGCCTGATCCCTTCTCCGCCGCTCTACCCGAAACCATGCCGCCTCCATTTTACGCCGGCCGCTTCCGCACGGGCGACGGTTACCTGGAACTCCCCCTCTGGGCCCTCCTGCTCGCCCTGACCATCTGCCTCCTTCCCCTCCACCTTCGCTTCACCGAACAACGGCGCGAGTCCCCAACCATGCTCCTGCTGGAGAAGGATCCTGCGGAGGCCAAACGAGTCGAAGACCTCAACTTCAAGATTTACTAACTCGCCCTCGCCGTCGCGCCATGCCCCGCCAGCGCCTCATCATGATCGTTTGGATGATCGGGGCAGTCCTTTGTCTCGGTGCCTGGTTGCACTCACAATTTCGTGGCTCCTCCATTGGTTATTGCTGCCCCAACGGATCGGGCGTCCGCCTCTCGCTCTACTTGGGAACAATCGAGGTTCATCGAGGGGATCTCGCGCCCGGCACACCGCCCGGGGTGTTCAGCAACAGCGAGGCCTTCTACCCGAGCGCGCCCGCCACGGGAGACAAGAACGCTCTCGGTAAGATCGATTACTTCGTCGGCCCCCTCGGTGAATTCGATTGGTCCTCGCACCCGTCATCAACTTATCTTGCGCTCCCCCTGTGGGCCCTGCTCCTCCTCTACAACTCGCTCTTCCTCCTTCTCTACCTTCTCGCCCGGCGCAATCTCAGGTTCACTGAATCCAAGAGCTGAGATCGGAAACCCGCTTGCATTCCGGTCTCTACCCTGGACACTGTTCACTGAACCCTGATCCCCATGCTTACCCCCCGCGGTGCCATCCTCCTCGGAGCTTCCCTCGCCCTGATCACCCTCGGGTTCATTCGCCTCGACGGAGTACTCATCACCCTGGGATGCAGCGGGATCATCCTCCTCTCCGGCGCCCTGGTCCTGAGTCGCCTGAACCTGAAGCGCATCGCCATCCGCGTGCGCGCCCCCACCCGCGTCTACGCCGACAGCCCGTTCGACCTCCGCGTCGTCATCAACGACCGGCGCGCCTTCCTCGATGCCTTTGGACTCAAGATCGATCTCAAGCTCGCGGGCCAGGTCGACATCCATACCTTCGCGCCGTGGACCGCTGCCGATTCATCCTCCGAGGTTCGCCTGCGCGGCTCCATCCCCGGGCGGAGTGCCCTCGCCGAACACCCCTACATCCTCGAGTCGGTCACGCCCCTTGGACTTTTTCATGTGAAGGCCTCCGGCACCGCGCACCACGAGATTCTCGTCTTTCCGCGCCCCCTGCTGCCGAAGGAGCTCTTCACCCAGGGAGCCCTCCACGATGCATCCCTCCTGCCCGGCACCACCCCGGGAAGCGCCCCGGGCGAACCCCGCGGCATCCGCCCCTGGCAACCCGGCGATCCCGCCAAGCAAATTCACTGGCCGGCCTCCGCACGCTCCCTGAGCCGCCGCCGTGGCCTCCGCATCCGCGAGAACGATCCCCCCGGTTTCTATCCCCAACACTGCACGGTCCTCTTCCATTCTTTCGGAATGTCGGGAGAACTGATCCGGGCCGATCGCTTTGAATGGGCCCTTTCCCTCACTTGCGGCGCTCTCCGTTACCTTCGCGAACAAGGCATCCCCACCACCTTCCTCGCCGACTTCAATGAGTGGAAACCACTGACCGTTACCTCGCGTCACAGCTTCGCCAATCTTCTCGTCTCCCTCGCGCGCGCACACCGCCGCAACGACACCGAGGCCCACAATCTCCTCCCGGTCATGGAGCGCATCCCCGACGACCACTCCATCATCGTCCTCTCCGACATGCCCCCCGATGCCTGGGAAGCCACCTTGCCAAAAAGGCCTGCCCTGGTCGTGGATGTCAGACAACATCAATACGGAGCAAAAAAACTTCAAACCGCAGAGCAGTGAGCGTCGCGCCGAATTGCTGCTGCCCTGGCAATTCCTCGTCCTTCGACTTTCCGACCTTCGACCCACCAAAAAATGCGCAGCATTTTCCTCGCCGTCACCATCACCACCGCCTACGCGCACTTGAGCGGTTGGCCGGCGGAGTTGCATCCCGTTCTCCGGGCGTGCTTCGCAGTGCTCGTGCTCGTCCTGGGGGTGGGCCTCTGGCGCAAGCGGGAACGTCCGGCCTCGAGCCAAGCCCGTGCCATCCGGGCTCCGCGTTGGCCTGACTATCTCGCGGTCGGCCTGGGTGTGCTCGCCATCGAATGCCTCTTCCTCTTCTTCTTGAGCGTCGTTCCTCCGCGCGCCGAACAACTTGCCTACTCGGTCGAGGCCGCGCTCCTTCCCGAGCGGGCGGCCGCCCGGGTTCCTGCTGCGGGACTGGGCGATGGTAGCCACGCCACCGTGGTCTCAGGCAACTGGCTCTGGGATGACCAGGGCAAGCGCCGGCTGCCGCTTTCCACCAACGCCCGTCCTTCCAATAAGCCGGAAGTATTCCTTCGTCCCGCCAGCAAGGACGACGCCGCCAAACTCCTGCGCAGGCGTCCCTACCTCCGGGCCTTCACCCTTGAGCGCTTCGAGGATTCCACCTGGTCCCCCAAGGCCATGGCGGAGGAGAAGCTGCCCTCCGATGCCAACGGCTGGGTGACCGTTCCGCAACCTTCCAGCCGTCCGGGTCCCGTCCTGCGCGGCGAGATCTTCCACTCGGCCCATCCCGGTGGTCAGGACGTTTTCACCTCCCTGCAGGGTGCCACGCAAGCCAAGCTCGCCCAACTCCGCCGCGTCGCGCCCGGCATCCTCCGTCTCAATCCGCTCAGCAATCCCGACCGCGGGTACAACTACGAGGTCGTCGCCAAAACCGTCACCTTCACCTCGCTCCTCGAAGGGGGTGTCCTCGACCGCTTCCTCCTTCCCGAAGAGGTCGCCGCTCACCTTGTGGAGTTGCCCGAAGATGAAGACGTGCGGCAGGCCCTCATCGACATCGCGATCAAGACGCAGGGACCCATCGAGTCCCGCATGCTCGCTCTCCGCCGCCACCTCCGCCAAAACTACAAGTACTCCCTGCAGATCGAGAACAAAGGCGGCCACGATCCCCTTCTCAATTTTCTTCTCCATGAGAAGCGCGGCCACTGCGAGTTCTTCGCCACCGCCGGGGCCCTGCTTTGCCGTGCCCTCGATATCCCCGCCCGCGTGGCCTACGGTTGGAGCGGGGGACGGTATTTCGATGCGCAAAACCTCTTCATGTTTCGGGCACGCGAAGCGCATGCCTGGACCGAAGTTTACCTCGAAGGCGTGGGCTGGGTCGTCTTCGATACCACCCCGCCCGGTGCTCTCGCGAACATAACTAGCTTTGCACCCCCCGGTGAAAAACCTCCTCTCGATGATGAGGGCATGATCGAATTCGAAACCGGGCCCACGGCACTCGATGACACCAGCACCTGGACCTTCCTCGCTCTCGGGGTGGGCCTCGCTCTCCTGCCCCTCGCCTTTCTCATTCTGCGCTTCCGCAAGAAGTCGGTCATTCTCCCCGGCGCGGCCTCCACCAACCTACTCCCGGACGCCCCCGGTTACCTCGCCCGCTTTCGCCAGGCCTGTTCCCGTCGAGGCAACCCCATGCCCGCCGGCCGCACCCTCCGCCAGCAACTCGCCGCCCTCGCCAGGGACGACCACCCACCCACTTTTGCCAACGACCTGTTGGACTACCATTACGCCACCACCTACGGCGACGCCAAACCCAGCAGGGCTCGCGAATCTGTGCTCTTGCGGGCCATCAAGCAGTGGTCCTGATCCGGCCGGCCGCAGGGCATGGACTCCTCAACGATTCCCTTGCGCTCGCATGGGATCGTGCCATCGTGGTAATGATGAAAAATCAGCTTTGGATCGTCAGGACAAGGGGGTGGCTCACAGCCTTGCTCGTCGCGATCATCATCCTTCTGGCCATCGGTGCCCTCGCCAGTCCCTGAGTGTTTCATGCCACCAGGCGCGCCAGTGTGGCCGAAGCTCTCAACAATATCCGACAGGTGAAGTTCGCGATGGACGGCTTCGCGTCCGACCACAACGGTCGCTATCCTCATGAGCACCTGCACGACCAACTGGGCACCAGCGGCTCTTCCTCGAACGCTCTTTTCCGTCAACTGTTCCTCGATGGAGAGACCGGGAGCGAAACAATCTTCCGGGTGAGGGACTCGTCTGTGACTTCCCGCCGGCCGCCCGACGACAAGATTGAGCATCGCGGGACGCCTGACCCCGACCTCATCCTTCAACCCGGTGACAATCACTGGGCCTACGCTCACGGACTGGGCACCAACTCCCATCCCCATGCCCCTCTCCTTTTCGATGCCGCCAAACTCGGAACCAGTCATTTCGATCCCAAGCTTTGGGACCACAAGGCACTCGTTCTCCGGGTGGACAGCTCCGCCAGGGCGCTGCGCCTGCGAGTCTCAAACCACAAGATACGCGCCAAAAACGGCGATGATCTGTTTGATCCACAGGCGGCCCACTGGGGTGGAACACCCCCGGACATCAGGCAACCCGAATGAGCTGCCCCTCCTGCTCGACCTCCAGGCAAACCTACTTCGCCTGGGTGATGTGAGGGGGCCGCAGATAAAACGGCTCCGGCGGGATTGCTGCGAGCTCCGCCTGCTCTGCTTCACTCTTCGATGCCCACGCCGCCAGCAACCGCTCCGCCGACGGAACCGCCAGTTCCACTTCCAAACTCCCCGGCAACCGCAAGCGTGCCGGGTCCTCCAAGGTCACCAGGCTCGCTCCCTCCTCCGCCGCGCTCTCGACTTTTTGCACAAAATCCGCGTGCTCTAATAAGTCGGGAGTCCCTGACAATCGGCTCTCACGAAGTTCCAGCGTGAAAAATGTCTCCCGCCGGGCATCCCCCAACGCCAGGCATCTCCCGCCCGCCCGGACGGTAGCCAGGGCCTCCAGCGAGCAAACTCCGATTGCCGGGCATTCGTGCACCAGCGAAATGCCTTGGCCCGCCGCGATGCCAACCCGCGCCCCGTTGTAGCTCCCCGGCCCCGTTCCCACCAAGACGAACTCGATCACCCCCCGTAGAACGTAGGCCAGAGCCTCCTGCAGGGGGCCCATGAGTACCTCCGACTGCCGCCGCCCGGCCTCCACTGCTGCCGAAAACACCAGTTCGCCCCTACACCGCAGGGCCACCGAGGCCTGCGCGGCACTCGATTCGATGGCCAACTGGAAACTCTCCGGCACCCCCGAATCCTATCGACCCCCCCCTTCTCTCCAATGAGGAATGAATTACTTTTGCCTACTTGCGTGCATTCCATCTTGCACGAAACACTCCGGCCCGCTTTTTTCGCGGGGCGCGTGCAAACTCATCCGCGCCCATTTACAGCAAAACAACTATATGTCCGATTACGCCAAAGGTCTCGAAGGGGTCACCGCCAACGAATCAACGCTCTCCAAAGTCGAAGGCCTGGATGGCCGCCTCTCCTACCTCGGATATCATATCGACGATCTGGTCGAGAATTGCAGCTACGAGGAGGTCGTCTATCTCCTCCACCGCAGGAAACTTCCCAACCAGGCCGAGCTCGACGCATTCTCGAAGGAACTGGCGAACCAGCGGGCGATCCCGCAGGGCGTCATCGACTACCTCCAGGCCGCGCCCAAGGACGCCAATCCCATGGATGTCCTCCGCACCGGGGTTTCCATGCTCGGCCTCTACGACAAGCGCGCCAAGATTGGCGAGCCCGACCAGGAGGCCAACCGCGCAGTGGCCCTCTCCCTCTGCGCCCAGATCTCCACCATCGTGGCCTACTATCACCGCGCCCGCCAGGGACTGGACCTTCCCCCCGTCCGCACGGACCTTTCCGAGTCCGCCCACTTCCTCTACCTCACCACGGGTGAAGAGCCCGGCGAACAGGCCGCCAAGACCCTCGACATCGCCTACATTCTTCACGCCGACCACGGCATGAATGCCTCCACCTTCTCGGCGCGGGTCACCATCGCCACCCTCTCCGATGTCTACTCGGCCATTACTTCCGCCATCGGCACGCTCAAAGGCCCGCTCCACGGCGGCGCCAACGAGGGCGTGATCAGGATGCTCAACGAAATCGGCTCCCTCGACAAAGTCGACGCCTTCATCGAGGAAGCGCTCGCCACCAGGAAGAAGATCATGGGCATCGGTCACCGCATCTACAAGGTGCTCGATCCCCGCGCTCCCCACCTCAAGAAGATGGCACGCAAGCTCACCGAGGAACTCGGCGAGCCCAAGTGGATCGAGATGTCCGAGCGCATCGCCCAACTCATGAAGGAGAAGAAGGGCCTCAATGCCAACGTCGATTTCTACTCCGCCACCGTCTACTACTCACTGGGCCTTCCCACCGATCTCTTCACGCCCATCTTCGCGATCTCGCGGACCAGCGGCTGGACGGCTCAAGTCCTCGAGCAACTCGAAGACAATCGCCTTTACCGTCCGCTCACCAAGTACGTCGGCCCCACCGAACTCGTTCCCGTGCCACCCATCGGAGAGCGCTAGAACTCAATCACCGCCTCTCGTTCCCACTCCGGGAGATCCTGGCCCCGTCACGGTCTGCGCTCGCAGACCGGTGGCGCCCGAATACGAAACGACGCGCCGCCTTGCCGGTTGGATCCGCATTCACCTACCGGTTGAAGTAGAGCACGAACCCAATCGGGATCGCGACGAGCCCGGCTTCGATCAGGACTTTGTTGATCCCCTTGGCGATCGGGTGGACCGGTGCGTAGGGATTATCGAGAACTCCGCGTTTGATCCAAAGACGATCGCCGTAAATCCCAGCCACTCCCCCCACCAGCAGGGCGCCACCAATTTCACATGCCAAGAGGGCAGGAAGGTGACCTTCCAAGCCCTCCGGGCGCCCGGCCAAGTAGCGCCCGCTCCTTCCTCCCGCGACCATCAGGAAGGTGGTGCGAAGCTTGGCCCTGCATTCCCATAAATGACCCGTTCCGAGCCTGCTGGACCGCAACGCTATTGCTAGGCCTTCACCAACAACATGCGCACTCCCACCAGGACCAGTAGTATTCCGAAGAACCGCGTGAGCTGCTGATTGCTGAGGTTTCTCATCAGATCGGTCCCAAACCAAGCCGCCACCGCAGCCCCCACCGCGGTGCACGCCACCAGTTTCCAATCGATGAGATCCGGCCTCTTAAGGGTGTGATTCAGGGTCCCCGAAAACGCGGTGACCACCACGATCGCCAAGGACGTGGCAACCGCATGCTGTTGCTTCATCTTCAGTGCGAGGACAAACGCGGGCACCATCAGGATCCCCCCGCCAACTCCGCACAAGGCCCCCACCAATCCGGCCGCCAAGCCGATCCCAAGTCCGATCAATACAAATTTCATCGTGAACCTCCTTTGTCGTGCACCATGAGTTCAGGCGCTCTTTTTTCGTTTCTTCCCGGTCATGGTCAATTCCGCCACCACCCGATGCAGGACCATGCGCGCATTGAGCTGCGTGGTTACCAGGGATTTGTCCGCGTGCAGGGCCGCTTCCATGGCTCTGCGCATTTCCGCGGTGGTGAATTGTCCCGCCTTCTTGGCAGCAAAGAACAAGCCCCACGCGTTCACACTGCCGGATTTGGTCTGCGGCAGCCACGCTTTCTCGCTATCAGGCAGGCGATTGAGCGCTCCCGTGAAGGCCCCGCCATTGTGCAGCGGTAGATCGGGGTGGGCGTCCAGCAAGACGCGCACCATGAAAAGATTGCGTACGGTCGGAATGATGGCGGCGCGCATCAGGCCGATCGCGCTCTCGCCTTTCTCGAGCTGGGCGTCGACCAGTGCGATCGCACGCACCGCATCCCGCCGTTCGATGGCGCGGCTGATCTCCCACACCACACCCTTGCGGCTGAGCGGCACCATCAGGCGCACGTCCTCGAGTTCCACCGTCCGGCGCGCGCCCAGGTAGAGGTTCAGCTTCTCCAACTCGTTTCCGATCTGCCGGGTCTCTTCGCCGGCCATCTGCACGAACAACTCGAGCGCCTCGTGATCGAAGGCGAGCGCGAGCTCTTTCGCCCGGGTCGTGACCATGAGAGCCACTTCATCCTCCCAGCCATCCTTGGAGACATCGATCTTGTCGAAGATTGCGACCTCCGCGTTCTTATGCAGCCACTTGTAGAACGCCCGGCGCTTGTCGATCGCACTCGCGCTCACGAGAAAGGTCACTTCCTCGCCGATCCCGGCCTTGAGCACCTCCAGCAAGTCCTCCACGCCCTGCTTGGCTCGCTCCGCGCCTCCGGTGCGATCGTCCGCAAGGAAGTTCGCCGCCTTCAACCACACGATCTTGTCCGCGCCAAAGAACCCGATCGTCTGCAGCGCTTCAATCGTCTTCATGCAGGCCTGGTGAGCTTCCTCGGAGTTTGCCACCACCCCTTCCACCACGTCGTTCGTGAATTCAGCGACCTCGCCTTCCGGTTTCAGGTCATTGAAAAGTGCCAGCGCTTCCTCCGACACCCGCCCGTCGTCCGTCCCTATGATCGCATGCACCGCCCCCGGCATGCACCCTCCTAGCGAGCCTGCCCAATTCCCACAATCGCAATCGCAGAAACGAACACATGCCTAAACTATCAAGATCCATGACACCTTCCACAGGATGATTTTTCTTGGAATCTCGGAGGGGTGAGCCAAACTTTGCAGTGGTTATGAGCTCTCGAATCTTCCTTCCCGCCTTGTCGGTTGCCGGCGCTCTCTTGGCCGCCCCGGCCTCCGGCACACTGATCATCACCGGCGTCTTCGACGGACCGCTCCCAGGTGGAGATCCCAAGGGTGTCGAACTTTTCGCCACCACCGCTATCCCGGATCTCAGTCTCTATGCGATTGGAACTGGGAACAATGGCGGCGGCACGGATGGAGTGGAAGATGTTCTGCCGTCCATCAGTCTCGTTGCGGGGCAATTCTACTATCTCGCAAATCGCGCCGACGGAGATTTCACACAGTGGTTTGGTATTGCCCCGGACCACGTGAGCACGGGAGTCAACCACAACGGCGATGATGGAATTGAGCTTTTCTTCGATGCCACCGGCCTTTTCACTGGTGGTGAAACCCTCATTGACGAGTTCGGCGACGTCAACGAGGACGGATCTGGAACGGCTTGGGATACCCTCGACGGCTGGTCCTACCGCAACAGTGGCGTGGGCGCGAATGGTGGAGCATTCGATGCAAACAACTGGACTTTCTCCGGAGCCAATGCCTGGGACGGTGACGACAACGTCGGCGGCAACTTTGACAATGGGACCAATGCCACCTCCTCCCCGGCCTTCCCCACAGGCTCTTACGCGATTCCGGAACCGTCCATCTCGTTCCTCAGCGGTCTCTGCCTGCTCGTCTTTTTCCGCCGCCGCCGCGGATAGACCTCTCTCTGTTTTCCAAAGCGGTTCTCTCCCGAGGACCGCTTTTTTGTGTCACTCAGCGGCTTCCTTGCTCGCTGCCTTCTTCTCACGCGCCTCGCGAAAAAAAGACTGCAGCATCCCCAGGCACTCCTCCTCCATCACTCCACTCGTGATGTCGCAGCGATGGTTCAGGGGCGGGTTTGCATCCAGCAGGTTGATCCATCCGCCCGCGGCGCCGGCCTTCAAGTCAGCGCAACCAAAGACCACCCGTTCTGGACGGCAGTGCACGATTGCACCGGCACACATGGGACAGGGCTCCTTGGTCACGTAGAGGGTGCACCCCTCCAGACGCCAGTCTCCCATCGCGGATTGCGCGGCCGTGAGCGCGAGCATCTCGGCATGGGCGGTGGCATCCTTCAAGGTCTCCACCTGGTTCCACGCCCGCGCGATCACGCGCGACTCCCGCACCACCACCGCACCGATGGGAACCTCTTCGGCCGCATACGCCCTGCGCGCTTCCCGCATGGCCTCCTGCATGAAGTAGGCGTCGCTCTCCAGATCGATGACGGGTTCGTCACTCACGGCGCACAGGCAAGCAGAACCTGAAAAATACCCAAGCTCATGCCGCCGAAATCCGTCCCTCGCAGGGACGCAACGTGGTTTCCGGAGCCCTCCCCGAACTGCGCGCCCTCCAGGCTCTCCGCCCCATCGCGGGCACAACGCTCAAGGCAGCAAGGACGATCTCCAGCAGTTGAGATGGCATCCCGGCGATTCCCTTAGCTAGCAGGAATGGCGCATGGTTAAGGAATGTCCTCGTCCTTAACCTTGGGACGCCCCTGCTTCACGTGCCGGTCATCAGCCTAAGTCTCCGAAGGCTGGACCTTCAGCGCCTTGCGAATCGCCCTCTCCGCCCCGGGCCAGTAGTCGCCGAGATTGGCCTCTTCCGGAACTTTCAGGACCCGCTTGCCATCGTCGATCACCGCTCCCATTCGAATCTCGCCCAGTGGACTCTCGCCCAGCTTGCGGTGTCCTTCCTCCATCGCAACCTTCGCCTTGGGATCAACCGCCACCAAGTCGATGCGGACGAATCCGGTCTCGCCGTGGCGACCGATTTGCACCCCACCGCCGACCCATCGCCGGCAGAGGAACCAGTCCTTGGGAACGATCGGGCGCAGTCCCACGATCATGACGAGGTCGGCCGGGAGCGTTCCCTCCCGCACTTCGAGGCGCACCTCCTGCGAGGCCGGGAGCTTGCTGAACTTCGTCTTGGCGGCAATCGGCTTCCCCTCGGCATCGACCGTTCCCATCTTCTCCTTGAAGACCGGAATCCTGGCATCGAGGCCGGGATGACGAAACCGGTAGGGTCCCGCCCTGGAAATCTGGAACTCCTGCGCGGCGTCGATGCGCCCCGCCAACACCACCAGTTCTCCGGGCGGAAAGGCAGTGTAGCTCTGCTCGGTCTGGCATCCCGCCAGGTTGGCGGAGATGACCGGGACAATCCCGTCCTTGCGATCGGTGATCATAAGGATGCTCCCGGCATGGGCGAGGTCCTGCAGATCGCAATACACCGTGGTCTTGCCCGTATTCTTCGCTTCCAGCCGAAAGGTCAGCGCCTTGCCAAGCTGGTGCTCCTCTTCCAACGGGACCAGGCGCGTCGACAGCCCATCCTTGTTGGGCACTCCCCATGCGAGCCCGGCCTCGGCCTGCAGGCTTCCTGGCGAAACCACGAGCAGGCTGACCAATAGCATCCGAGACCTCATTACTCTTCACACTGTCGCAGATCCGCAACCACTGTAAAGCCGACGTGACCATCCGGTGACCCCCGGGCCGATACCCCCCCCCGGCCCGGGGCCCCTTCAAAAAATCCTTCGCGCACCCCCCTGCGCTGCTTAAATCAATCCCGTGAAGCGCTGGACCCATTCTGATCGCATCGTAGCCCCCTCCGTCCTGGCGGCCGACTTCTCCCGCATCGCGGAGGAATGCTCGCGCGCCATTGCAGCGGGCGGTGATTGGTTGCACCTCGATGTCATGGATGGCCACTTCGTCGAAAACATCTCCTTCGGCCCTGCCATGGTGGAAGCGATCCACGCCACCAACGACATCTTCCTCGACGTCCACCTCATGATCACAAATCCGGATCGCTACCTCCCGCAATTCGTGAAAGCGGGTGCCGACCTGATCTCGGTGCACGTTGAAGCCGACCACGACCTGGCCTCCACTCTCGCCGAAATACGCAAGGCTGGCTGCCTGGCAGGGCTCGCCTTCAACCCCGCCACCCCGCTGAGTGAGGTCGAGCCCTTCCTCGACCAGATCGACCTTCTCCTCGCCATGACGGTGGTGCCCGGATTCGGTGGGCAGTCGTTCATGCCCGAGGTCATGCCCAAGGTGGAGGAAGCCGTCCGGTTGCGCAGTGAACGCGCTCTGGAATTTCACATCGAAGTGGACGGGGGAATCGACCCTTCCACTGCAGTGGCCGCCTCCGCTGCCGGAGCCAATGTCTTGGTCGCAGGCTCCTCCACCTTCAAAGCTCCCGACATGTCTGCCGCAGTCCGAGCCTTTCGCGATGCCTGATAATTCGCCCTCCCGGGCTTGATCTACAATTGGATACAAAGAAGTGACGGTTTTCAGACAACCGGGACAATTTCCATCGCTTCCCTCGCGAAACTACGGTCAAATCGATAAGCTATGAAAAATTCTCTCGTCATCGGTCTCCTCTGCCTCGGAATCGGATTTGGAGCAGCCTGGCTCGTAAAGCCGGCCTCTGACAAGACCACTCCCGAAAACGCAGAGACCAAGAAGAGCCCCGTGTCCGCGCCCTCCGGGCCAAGCACCTCGTCACAGGACGAGATCGCCAAGTCGGATCGCCCGGCACCTGAAACCAATCGCAAGATTGTCATCAATGGTGAAGAGGTGGACCCCAACGACCCGGATATCCGTGCGCAATTCACCCGCGGACAGGATCGCTTCCGGGAAATGATGGCGCGACGTCAGAAATCGAAGGAAGACGCCCAGATCAAGAAGCTCGTCGCTCGCCTCGGCCTCACCGATGCCCAGGCTGACCAACTCCGGGCCTACTTCGCCAAGAACCGCGAGAAGCTCGAGGCCATGATAGCAAATGGAGAAGGCGGCGACTGGAGCGACATCAAGAACTTCACCAAGATGCTGGGGGATGACGAGCTCGACGCCGCTCTCGCTGGTATCCTCACCGACGACCAGAAAACCGCCTACGAGGAGATGAAGCAGCGCGATCTCAACAACAGGGTCGAAGCGCGCGCCTACAAGGATCTCGCTGAAATCCAGGGGATCCTCGATCTCAGTCAGGAACAGAAGGACGAGGTCTACGAAATCCTCCACGACCAGGCGGCTATCCAGGTTGATTCCAACAAGGACGCCAACGCAGTGGTGACCGCCTTCACCGAGGGGCTCGGCATCACCATCAATCCCGAAGACTTCGGCATTTCCAGCGTGATCCAGGTCCAGATCGACCGGGCCGCCAATGGCGAACAACCCAGTGAAGATCGCGGTGATTGGATGCGCGCCATCCGGGAAAATCGCGAACAGGAGATCGACCAGAAAGTGGAACTCCTCGCCCCCGTGCTCGATGACAACCAGGAAGAAGCCTACCGCACTCACCTTGAGTCTCGCGGAGCCGGATTCCTCGGGGGCCTGCTTGGCGGGGGCGGCGGCGGGTTCGAGGTGGAGAGCTTCGAGATCCCCACCCCTGCGCCCCAGCCCGAAAACAAGTGAGGGCGGGCTCGTAGCCCTGATAACATCCTGAGCTGCGGATTGGGTCTGCCCAGCGGAGGCTCCCTGCGGACGTTTATTGTTCGCGGTGCGGACCTTCCCCCGCTACCTGTCCCTCCATGATTCGGATCAACGGTGAGCTGATCGACCCCGATCTCCTTCAGGATGCCTTCGCGCGGATCAAGTCCGAGGCGGAGGCGCGCCTGCAGATCTCCTGCTGCGAGCGCGATCCAGAGTTTATGGAGCAGGCCGAAGAGGAGGTCATCGACTCCGTTCTCATCGCCCAGGAAGCCGAAAGCCGTTATCCGAAAATTCCCGCAGACAAGATCAAGGCCCGCTTCGAAAAGACCCTCAAGGAGTATCGCAAACACGGGGCAAGCTGGGACATGTTGGAGGCCCAGCGCGATCAACTTCACGACGAGTGCGAAGCCAATCTTCGCATGGAGACCTTCCTTGACGACATCCTGGCCGGGAAGATCGACTACAACGACGCTGATCTGCAGACCTACTACGACGAGCACCAGCGGGAGTTCCGCACCACCGCCGAAGTGCGCGTCCTCCACCTCATGAAGGCCCTCGACAAGCACGAGGATCCCGTCCTCCTCTTCGAGCAGATGCACGAGCTCCGCGAAGAGCTCCTCGAGGGAGCCGACTTCGAAGAGATCGCCAAGCGCGAAACCGACAAGGAATCCGGCGAGATCGACCTGGGTTGGATCACCTTCGACCGCCCCTCCAACCCCATCGAGTCGATCATGTTCACCATGCGCCTGAACGAGGTCAGCCCTGTCGTCGCTTACGAACACTGCTACCACATTCTCAAGATCGCTGAGATCAAACCCGCCACCGTCAAGCCCTTCGATGATCTCCGGGAGGACATCGTGCAACGCGTCACCTTTGAGCGGAGGAGAAATGCCTTGCGCGAATTCGCGGCTGAGCTGCGGCAAGGAGCGAAGGTGGAACGTGTCGACTTCTCAGGCGACGAGGACGAAGTGCAGGAACCGTCGTAATCGCCTCCCGAGTGACGTTGGCTGACTTGGCTCCTACGAGCTTGGAGTGAACCAATCGCCGTGGAGAAACTCCACGATCTCGACCCTGTTGTGCGAAGCCTCTCCACGAGACTTTTGCATCCGAATCGTAACCCGTCCCTCGGTTCCGTAAGTATCCGGATTCGACCAAGCTCGCTGAAGCTTCTGCCCGGCTTCGCTCCCTCCCCTCGCATATCCCCATATGAACTCCACGGGGTCCATCCGGTGCATGCACCAGCAACTGAAGTCCGCTTCCGGAAATGCTGGAGAGAACAGATTGGCAGCTTTCGCGACGACTCTGAGCAACCGTGACTCCGATGCCGGCAGGTCCTTGAGTTTTGGAATCCGGACTTCACCGAACCCCTCGGAGGCATGCCAATCGTACTTGAGAACTCCCTCGTTGAAGGCGTAGTACTCCACCAGCGGGGAGAAATCCCTGCGCCGTCCGGTCAAAACGACGTAAGCCGATTTCCCGGTGATTACCGCATGAAGCTGAATTCCGCTCCGGTCACTCAAAGGAGATGGAGCGAGCATGCCCTTCCTCCACTCCTTGAATTTGATCAGCGCCTCCTCACCACCCCGCATCGACTGCACACGGTCCTGGTCGATCCCGGAGAAAGCGGCAGCGCGCGCCTCCAGGATTTGGGCATTGAGCTGCCCGGCCGGCATCTCAATGAGTTCGAACATTGATTGGACCCCGGGGTTCGGCAGTAACTTGCGGCTAATCATCCAATCCTCCAACCGCTTCGTCCAGCCGGCGGAATCCCCCTTCCCTCCCAGCCCGTAGCCGTGCCCGCCCTGCGCATAGAAGTGGCATACCACCGGCACCTTGTTCTCGGCACAAGCTGCCGCAAAATCGGTGCCATTGCGTAGCGGCACCGCCCCGTCATCTGCAGAGTGCACCATGAAGATGGGCGGCGTCTTCTTCGTGACCCGCTTGGCGGTGTTGTTGCGCGCAAGGAGCTCTTTCGAGGGGCTCCCACCCAGCAGGTTCCGCACCGATCCGCTGTGGCAGTACTTTTCGCCCATCGAGATGACCGGGTAGCACAGGATGCCGAAGTCCGGTCGGCAACTGAGCTGGTCGATCTCGTCCTTGGTCTCCTGCTCAAACTTGTCGTCAAACATGGTCACTGCCGTCGAGCAAAGGTGACCGCCCGCCGAAAAGCCCATGATCCCTATCCTGCCCGCATCGATGCCCCACTCCTTCGCTTTGAATCGCATGGTCCGGATTGCGCGGCGGGCATCCATCTGCGGCACCGGGAACTGGTAGCCGAGCGCCGCATTGCCGCTCACCCGGTACTTGACCACGATTGCGGTTACCCCCCGCTTCGCGAAAAACTCGCCCACTTGTTTGCCCTCGTGGTCCGCCGCCAACATGGCGTAGCCCCCGCCGGGAAGCACCACCACCCCGGTCCCGTTTGGCTTCTCCGCCTTGAAGAGGGTGTACTGCGGAACCTCGATGTTCGAGAACCGCCAACCCCCACCGGTAGTTTCTGTCCCCGCCTTCGGCCGCTTCGCTCCCGGCGCCTCTCCCGGCCACAAGTCCACCCAATCAGCCCCCAGGGCCACCGGTAGGGTCATCATCAATGCAAACAGTAGTCGTCTCATCGCCGCAGGCTAGGCGACCCTCCCCTCACCCGAAATCGCGAAATACGCCAATTTCCTGCTGACTTCTGCGCCTTGAACCGGAGCATCCCCCTTGCGCGATCCCTCCTTCCATGCGAACCTTCGTAATCTAAATCTCTCCCGCCATTGTTTGGGTTCGACCTCCCAGCCAACTGCTCTTCGTCAACTGGTCGCTTCTCGGCTGCGGGATGCTAATCGGTATTGCATTGGTGGGGCCAGCCGGTCTGCTCCTCATGCTCCGGGTGGCGGTCTACGAATGCCTCAGAACCAGAATCCTGGCCCCCCGGATCCCCTCCACCATTCCGGAAGGCCTCATTCACAACTACTACCGGGGAAATCCCCCCCGAGTGTGGATGCCAATCAGGAAGCAGGTGGAGGGCATCAAATTACGATAGCGGTCTTCCTTCAAAGGCCAGATCGATATCCGGCCCGGTAGCCGACCCAGGCCCAGAGGAGGCTGTTCAGCCCGATCGCAACAATCAGCACCGCGAACCAGATCAAGGTCTTGACCGGCGGCGTCCCGGTGAGCGCTGGCAAGATCGCGACCACGGACGCAATGAGGCCGATCGCCAAGGCCCATCCGATGAAGGTCCGGACTTCCTTGAAAATGACGTCCTTGGTCACGCGTTGCGGAATCCCGATCGTCTGGAGAACCCTGAACTCGCTGCGCCGTTCGGCGAGGTTGCGCGCGGTCACGATGCCGAGCCCAGCGCTTCCGAGGATCAATCCCAGACCGCCGAGCACGTGGAAGATCGCGATGTAGGTATTCTCCACGCCGTGAAAGCCCTCGAGGCGTTCCTTGGTGAGAGTCACCGTGCTCCCGCGATCAGCGGTCGTCTTCTGCAACTCTGCCCGCACGGTTTCCAGGTCTCCGCGGGCGTCTGCAAGAAACAACCGGTAGCCCCCCTGCGAAGGATAGAGTTTCAAGAACGCCTCCTCGTCCACCACCATGGTTCCCTGGAACACGCTGTCGGCGAGCGCACCCGCAATCTCGACCTCAAATTTGCCTCCCCACTCGTCGGTGTAGGTGATGCGATCACCCACCTTTTTCTTCAGGACCCACATCATGGTGGTCTGGTCGATGAAGGCCCGCAGCACACGGCCTTCCGACGGTTCCCGGAGCAGGTTCCAGCCCTCCTCGATTTCGAGGCCTTTCGCCACCGCTTTGAGGGTAAAGGCATCGCGCTCCGCCAGCGCGCCAACATCGGTTGCCAGCAACCTCGGACGGGTGGCCTTGTTCAGGTTGAAGCAACTCGCGTCGTCCCCCACCCCGATTCGAAACGGTCGGATGTCTCCGAGGAGATTGCGTTGGTCTCCGAGTTCAAAGTAGTCGGGATCCTTCTTTGCATCGGCCGCGCGATTGATCGAGCTGGTCGTCTCGATCCAGAAGGCAAAGCCGCCCGCGCCACTGGAGTTCTCGGCCCATTCATCGCCGCCGTGCTTCTGGAAGGCGGTCACTGCAATCACGAGAAACACTCCGCATGCGAGAGTACCCACCACTACCAGGCTGCGCGTGGGACGGCGTCCGCTGTTCAAGGTGGCCAGGGACTTGGGCGAGATCGCACTCTGCGTGCGCGCCCCGCTCCACCCAAGCCACGCCCGGTAGTTCAGGAGGCCCGCGATCAGGAAAAACATTCCTGAGAGAAAGAAGGCGCCCTGTGGTCCCATCACTTCCTTCGCACCGATACATCCGAGTCCCAGCACGATGAAAACAACCTCCGCAACCAAGAGACGGCGCACGTTCAACTTCCCCCGTTGCACTTCCTCCGTGCCTGCCTCAAGTCGCAGGGTCGCACTCTTCTTCGCCTGTTTTCGCACCGCCAGCCAGATCGCGAGCATCGAAAGCCCGATAAACACCGCGAGCCCGCCCACCACGGTCGCGGGCTTGAGGTGAAATGAGAACAACGATCCGGTAGTCCCCTCGTTCCAAATCGTTTCCAGGAAGCGGAGAATTCCGACGCTGTAGGCCACCGCGATTCCGAGACCGATCACGCTGCCGACGGTCACGATCAAGAGGCCTTCCAGCATCCGCCAGCGCCGGACCTTCTTCGCCGGTATCCCCAGCGCAGCGAGCAACCCGCTCTCGCGGTTTCGCTGCTCAATGTTGAAGCGAAACAACATCGCGGTGAGTGCGATCGAAGCCACAATCAGGAAGAAACTCATGCTCAGGAACAGCACCGCGATATCGACGGGCGACTCCGCGGCCTCGACGGCCTCCGCGCGCAAGTCGCGCAGCAGGATTCCCGCCATCTCGGGCCTGAGCACCGGAAGCAGGTTCTCCTCGAGTTCCTGGCGCGGAGCCCCGGAGGTCGGAATGCGGAGCGAGGTAAAGTCGCCCCAGCGATTTCCAAAGAGCTCGCGCCCCTTCTCTTCCGTAATGAACGCTTTGGGTGTGCCGCGATAGTCATCCCAGTAGTCCTCGTCCACCGGCCGGATGCGGCCGAGATCGAGGGGCAGTCCGGGCGCCCAGTCCTGGGCATCC
Organism: Roseibacillus sp.; assembly: GCA_046581525.1. Lineage (GTDB taxonomy): Bacteria > Verrucomicrobiota > Verrucomicrobiia > Verrucomicrobiales > Akkermansiaceae > Roseibacillus_B. The sequence goes on from JAYGGC010000014.1 coordinate 19,067, forward strand.
TCAGCCTCTGCCACGCCCGGAAAATCCGGCATCCAGAGCCGATCCGCGGCGAGGCCTTCGAGCGGAACAACGCTGCGAACTTTGAATTGCACGGTCGCTTCCTCCAGCTGGTTTCCCCCCGCCAGGCGGAAGTAGGCCACGCTGAGGGGCTGCCCGGGAGCGGCTCCCAAATCATCTGCGAGCCACTGATTGATCACGATGTCGTCGCTCCCAAAGTCGTCGGGAAGAAACGGCGCCCCCTTGGAACCGACCGCCGCGATGAGCGAGTAGGGCGTCTCCTTTCCGTTTGCCGCGAAGGTGTTGACCAGGTAGCTGGTCACCGGCAGGGCACTCGGGTAGCGGCCGCTCACTGCCTCCACAATCCGGGTCTCAATAAAGATCCGGCTGGAGCGGATTTCGGTGGCCTTGGCGAGGGGCACGTCGATGAGGGAGAGCCCGTAATCCTCCAGTTTCATCCGAGAGCGGATCCGCTCCAGGAGACTTCCGTCCACGCCACTCACCGTCCGCTCCTTCCCACCAAGCAGGATGAGATTGGCCCGGGCCGGCTGATCGATCACCTCTTGCAGGCGCTTGAGAGGGACAAACACCGTCGGGGCCGGCAGTTGGGTTGCCTCCAGGCTGAATCGTCCAAACTGCTTGTCCCCGAGAATGTCCCGGACCTCGGCCCGGAAGCTGATGACATCCTCCGCCTCTCCCGAGAGCGGGGCATCGCGCGAGAGCATGCCGGGCTCCTGTATGCGCAAGACGACAGAATCGCCGACTACCAGGCCGAGCGAGGCCGCGAGATGATCGTTGATGGCCACTTCACGCCTAAGCAATTCGACCTCCGTCCCCTCTCCAGGCGCGAACTCCCAGAAGGTGTCGTCCACTCCCAGGATTTGCACGTTGCCGAGGGCGCGTCCGCTCTCCTGTGCGCTCAGCTGTCCCTTCAGGAAAAGCACCGGCGCGCTCCGCAGCTTTGTCCCGCGCACTTCTTCCGCAAGCTGGTCCCGGAAAAACCCCTCGCCCGCGATAAAAACCTGGTCGACCTGACCGACACGATTCCGGGCAACCTCCCGCAGGGTCTCCTTCACCGAGTCTCCGGCCAGCAAGGCACCCAGGAGGACTGTTGCACCCAGCACCGCACCGGCCCACACGCCGAGATAGGACACCTTGTAGTGCCAGATCCCGCGCCGGATGAAGGTGAAGGCGTTCATCGCTTCTCCAGCTTCCCACTACGAAGCTCGTAGTAGTTCTGCATCCGCTTCGCGAGGGCCGGGTTGTGCGTGACCACAATCAAGGTCACTCCCTTTTCCTCGTTGAGCTGCACGAGGAGATCGGCCACCACCTCGGTGGTCTCCTCATCCAGCGAGCCGGTTGGTTCATCCGCGAGGATGAGATTGGGCTCGTTCACCAACGCGCGGGCAAGAGCGGTGCGCAGGCGCTCCCCGCCCGACAGTTGATACGGAAAGTGTCCCAGCCGGTCCTGCAAGCCGACTTCTTCCAGGAGGGCTTCGGCCCGCTCGGTCGTTGCCACTTCGCTCTCCTCCCAGCCCCCCGCCAGGCGGGGCAGGAGGACATTCTCCAACAAGGTGCACTGCGGAAGGAGGTGATGATGCTGAAAGACAAATCCCAGCGAGCGATTCCGAAAAGCGGCCGCTTCCTCTTCCGAAAGTGCGGCAATGTCACGCTCGCCGATCACGATCCGACCCTCGGTGGGGCGATCCAGCGCACCCAGCAGGTTCAGCAGGGTGGTCTTCCCGGATCCGGATGGTCCCACCACCGAAGCAGTTTCGCCCTTCCCCACCCGGAAGTTGATCCCGTCGAGCACGCGCAGCGACTCGCCGGGCATCTCGTAGACCTTGCTGACATTCTGAACGTCGATCATTCCCGGATTATCTTCCATCGCTTGGCCTTCACTTCAAAGACTGGCAACGTGCCGGGCTCGACCGCTCTTACCGGAATCCGCATCGAAAAGACGGAGCGCAGGCGGGATTCGAGTTCTTTTTCTGCGGACCGACCGGTCGAGTTTTCGATCACGAGCCGAATCTCGGGCAGCGCTCCACGTTCATCTACCTCCACCTCGAACTCCCCGATTCCATCCACGGAGCGCACCACCGCCTCGATCGCGCTGGGATACACATTCACTCCCCGCACCACCACCATGTCGTCCGCCCGGCCGATGATGCCACCTTCCAACGCAAATTCGGCGGGATCCATGCTCCCAACGGACACGGGCTTCACGAGATCACCTGTGCGATAACGAATGAGAGGCGATCCGTAGCGCCCCAGCGTGGTGAGGACCAACTCGCCGACGGCACCCAGTTCAACCGCGCTCCCGCTCTCCGGATCGATGACCTCCGCGTGATAAGACGGATGATAGATACGCAAGAGGTCCGGGTTGCGGGGATCGCTCACCGTCACCGGTCCGACCTCGGTCATGCCGTGATGGTCCACCACCTTCGCTCCCCATTCCGCTGCGATCCGGTCCCGCACTTCGGGAATGCTCCCACCCGGCTCGCCGCACACTACCAGCACCCGCACCCCCAGCTCGGAGAGGTGGAGGCCGATGCGCTTCGCCACCTCGGCCAGGTGCAAGGCGTAAGTGGGGGTGCAGGCCAGGAATCCCGGGCGCTGCTCCGCGACGAGACGCAGTCGATTCTCGCTGGAGAGTCCGCCTCCCGGGATCGCACGCATTCCCATCCCGGTCGCCGCTTCGAAGGCGGCCCAGAAACCGATGAAAGGTCCGAACGAGAAGGGAAAGAAAGCGCTGTCTCCCTGCTTCGCTCCCGCGGTGCACCACACCCATTGCCAGGATTCGAGAACCCATTCCCATCCTGCATGATCATCGAGCCACGCCATGGGCTTCCCCCTCGTCCCACTGGTCTGGTGATACCGCGTGTAGGTCTCGAGCGGATAAGTCAGGATGCGGCCGTAGGGTGGATGCGCCTCTTGATCAGCCGCCAGTTCGTCCTTGGTGGTAAATGGGATCTTCGCCGCAAAGTCCTCGAGGCTGGCGAAGGGACCCACTTCTCCAAGCTTCTCCGCGTAAAAGCGATTCCCGGGAAGGATCGCGGTGAGCAGGTTGTTAATCGCGGCGAGCGCCATCAGTTAGAAAACGCCGTCAGGCCGGCGCACTCCAAGTTAAACCGCTTTTTCGACAGCCTCCACCGGCGCTTTCTTTGCTGGCGGAGAGCCGGGTTTGAACTTCACGACCATGAATCCTCCCAGCGAAGCGAGCAAAATGCCGCAGAAGAACTGCCACGGAATGGCCGCCAGACCGCCTTTCGGTGGGTGCATCGAGATTGCCACCACGGAGTTTACCAGGGGTGCCCCCGCAAAGATGATGGACATCACCGAGACCGCAACGATCGCTGGACTCATCCCGCCTTTCGCGCCGGCACCCATTGCCAGGAGAACACAGAAGGCGCCGACTGCCCCAAGAACTCCGGCAAGGAGGGAGAGCCACATCCCTTTCTGGGGCATCGACCAGCTCATGTTCTTGGACATCAGGAGGATGATCAGGGGAGCCAGGACGGCGATGATAAAGTAGGCAATCCCCACGAACAGGAAGGCCTTGTAGCGACCGAGTTCCTTGTCCGCCATGCCAACTTGACCGGCGTGGAGAAAGATGCCGTAGAGACCCCAGCAGGCTACGGTCATGAGTGCAAAGAGCAGCCAGTTCATGGATTTCTTCGGTTTGAGATCAGGTTGGGACACGGGGTTGAGTCAGGACTTGGTGGAAGCAGATTTCTGCGCGGCTTCGAGATCGGCGCGAATTTGATCCGGAATCGGCACCGCCGCAATGCTGTCGTCCTCAAACTTCACACAAACTGCCGCAATGCTCCCGGTCGCGATGGGCGGTTCCTCGACATCGATGAAAAACTGAAATCCGTAGCGCACCGAGCGCGTTCGGATTTCCTTGATCGAGAGGCGGATGATGAGGACGTCGTCGTTGCGGGCCGGCTTGCGAAAGTCACAGGTCGCACTCACGCGAGGCCAGCCGATTTCGGCTTCGCCCATTTGCTGGTGGATGGAGTGCCCGAGGCTGCGCATGAATTCATGCTCCGCGGTCTCCATGTAGCGATAGAAGTTCGAGAAGTGCACGATGCCCGCCAAGTCGGTTTCGTGAAATTCGACCCGCCGCTGGTATTCGAAGCAGTATCCCTCTCCCTCTTCGCTCATGAAATCAATTCCTGCTCCTGCGATTTGGGGCCCTGGCCGGCTGCGGCGAGCACCTGCTCGGCGAGCACCACGAAACCGTCCCTCATGGCCGTGACGCTATACCGTTCCTCCACCCCGCGGCGACCTCTTTCTCCCATCGCGCGCAACTCCTTCGGATCGTCGAGGAGACGCTCCCAGGCGGCCGCCAATTCCGCTGGATCACCCGGGGGAACGAGCACCCCGCCCTCCGTCGCGGCCACGATCTCAGGAAAGGAGGAGGCATCCGGTTTCACCACCGGCACGCCGCTCGCCATCGCTTCCACCACGTAGAGACCAAACGCTTCGGGATAGGTCACCGGCACCGAAAAGAGGGTGAGGCTGCGCAGAAACTCCTCCTTCCCTTCCCGTGTCAGGTTGGGGCGCCACTCGACCTTCGCAGACAACCCCGCCTCCTCGATCTTCTTCTTCATGGCCGAGACGAACTCTGCATCGCCCGCCGTGCATGAGCCTGCAATCTTCAATCGGCAGTCCGGATGGCTGCCCGCCCGTTGCAGAGCGAGGTAGCTGTCGACAAGTATTCCAAGTCCCTTTTCCCGCGTCATGCGCGCGAGATACCCGATGGCCGGGGGCTCCTCCATCCGGGCAGGCCCATAGCCCTCCAGCACAATCCCATTGGGCAGGACCTCGATTGCGGAAGCGGCGATTCCCAGGCGCCCGGCCATCAGGTCCGCGTAAAAGCGGCTCGGGGAGACCAGCATATCCGCTTCGGTGAGGCGCTCTTTCATCTCCGCCCACGACTGCTCGCGAAAGGGATCGGGCAAGCTGTCGAGGAAGGTGTCCTCACCTTGGAAGAAGACGATCACGGGCACCCTGAGCCTCCGCTTCATCTCACGCGTCAACCCGGCGAGCAGCGCGTTCGAGAGGCAGATCAGATCGGGTTTCTCGTGGTGCTCCAGCCAGTCGATCAACTTGTCGAGTTCCTTGGTGAGGCGGCTCTCCTCGACGCGGAGCATGCCCAGGGTCATCTCGCCGAGGTCCCGCCCGCTTGTCATGTGACTGCGCCTGGCCACCGCACGGAGGAGACCCACTCCGTTGGTGAGCTTGTCGAGCCAGCGCGGGGTGTGGCGAAAGAGAGAGAACTTTTGCTGCAGGTAAACGTTGATCCCGCCAAAGAAGATGGGCGCCTCCTTCACCTGGGGGAGCACCTCCTCATCGAGCATCATGGGGAGGTACATCGGCAAGAGGGCCACCTCGTGCCCGGCCCGATGCAGCGCAGTCACCAGGGTGTTGTCCCGCATACAGGCCCCGCAGTGGTAACTGCCGGTGCCCGCGGTGAGGAAGGTGACTTTCATGCGCTCCGGCTCCTCGCGTCGGAAGACCTACTTGACCACCTCCGCCACCCGCCCATGAGCCAACGGTTCAGGCAGGTCGGCAAAGTCGCTCATGGCATCCGCCAGGGGAGTATAGTCCTTGCCGTCAACGTCCCCGATCAGGCAATCGGTAAGCATCGGACGAATGTCCTCGTACTTTCGAATCAACTTTCCGAAGCTGAAGTTCTCATCGTAGAACGCGTAGACCAGCTTGCGCATCACCTCGATCATCCCGCAAAACCTGTCGCCGTATTCCGCAAATTCCGCGGCAGAATTGCTTCCCTTCGCCAAGGCCGCATCCACTGCGTCGGCCGCCATCTCTCCGCTCTTGAGGGCGAGAAAGACCCCGGAGGAAAAGACCGGATCGAGGAAGGCGAAAGCGTCGCCCACCAGGAGCACGCCGTCGGAGGCACAGTGCTCGGCACGGTAGGAATACTCGCCCGTCACCCAGAATTCACCATATTGCTCGCCGGGCGCAAGGTGCTCCTTGATCCAGCTGTTTTCCTGGATTTCTCGCTCGTAGATTTCCCTGGGATCGCGCGTGTCGCGATAGAGATAGTCGCGCTCGGCCACAATCCCCGAGCTCACGATGTTGTTGCGGAGCGGAATGTTCCAGAACCAGCCCCGGCCATCGAGATAAGCCACTGTGGTGGCCCCTTCGTCCAGCCCTTCGTCCCGCTTGGCGCCCTTGAAGAGAGTCCAGATCGAGATCTTGTTCAGCATGGGATCGCGTTTGCGCGAGCTCTTCTTGCGCTGGTAGAGAGCATCGCGGCCCGTGCAGTCGAGCGTAAGGGGAGCCTCGACGGGGTACTCAATGCCATCGCTTCCCCGCGCGAGGACGCCCGTCACGGTCTTTCCATCGTAGAGAAACTTCCGCACCATGGTTTCCTCTCGCACCTCCGCACCCTTCGCCTCGGCATTGCGAAGAAGCATCTCGTCGAAGACCGAGCGCTCGACCTGCCAGGTCGTGGCCGCCGGGTGGTCGAGGTGCTGGAAAAAGTAAAAGGGCGCCGAGACCCTTCCGTCCTTGGTGACGAACTGCACACTGTGTTTCTTGACGAAGGAGTGCTTCTCCATCTCGTCCAGCACGCCCAGCCGTTGTAGCGTGAAGTAACAAAACGGCATCAGGGATTCCCCGACGTGGTAGCGCGGAAACTTTTCCTTTTCCAGGACCACGACGCTTCGTCCCTTCTCCGCCAGGAGGGCTGCCGCGGTCGCTCCGGAAGGCCCGCCGCCAATCACGATGACGTCGAAGGTCTCGGGGGATTGCGTCATTCCGTGGAGGGATTGGGGAGGATTTCGATGATCCGGGCGAGACAGGCACCGTTTTCAGCCGAGAGCTGATTGTAACGGCCAAAGAACGTCTCCTCACTTCCAAGCGCTGACAACTGCGGTGGAAGCTGATCGCGCGCAACGAAAAAATATCCCAGCGGGTTACTCACGTATGCCAGACCGCTCTCGTTCAGGATCCCACCCAACGGTTGGGTCCCGGAGAGTATCGTTTCCCGCATTTTCTCCGGAAATTGGGCCACCTCGATTTCGATCAACCCAAACTCGGCGGGCTGTGACGATTCTGCCCCGCGCAAGATAACTTCCCTGAAATAATGTTCATCCGCCTTGCCTTCCACCAGGATCTCGAGAGTCATGGCCTCCCCGTAGTGCCGCTCCAAGGTGGAGGTCATGTCCACCTCGTGCACCAGCAGGCTGCGAGACGGCTCCGGAATCTCCTCCGGCGCACACCACACAAACGACTCCGCCACCAGCCCTGCGCGCAGGAGGGACTCGCGGAGAAAGTCAGGAAAGGCGGGTTGCTGGAGTTGGTCCATGGACAACTAGATTACGTTGACGCAAAAGGAGCCTATCGCCAAGCCGCCCGTGAAAATTGAGCCCGGCTCCGTCCCAAGGGTCTGCCCGGGTTGCCCGCCCGGCTGCTGCAGGCCGAATTCGCAGAGCGGGCGCCTTCGATCAGACAAGCTGATCCGTCCTGTGGTGCTCGAGGAAAAAGTCGTGCAGCAGATTATCCACGCACAACAGGCCGTCACGATTCAGGACAATCGATCCGTCCATCACATCGAGCAGACCTTCTTCGCTGATTTCGTCAAGCTGGCTTGAGAATCGCTCAAGGATGTTCACGCCGAACTTTTGCTGGAAGTAGCTGGTCTCCACGTGCCCGAGCTTCATCTGGAGGATGAACTCTCGGATCATGCGCTCTTCCTCATTCGTCTGGAAGGCACGCTTGAGGGGCATCTCGCCCGCATCGATCGCTTTGGTGTAGTCATCGATCTCGGTGAGGTTCTGGTAGTGAACGCCCTGCACATGGGAGAACGACGCCACTCCGAGCCCGACGAGGTCCGCCCCGCCCCACAATGCGTCCCGATAGATGAACTTGGTCTCTTCGGGATTCTTCACCGCGGTGTAGCCGGAGCTGATGGTGTAGCCATTGCTCTCCAACTCGGCGAAGGCCTCCTTCACCCAGCGGCGCTTCGTCTCCCAATCGGCGACCGGTGCGACAAGGGCTCCGTTGGCCTTCATGTCCTTGTAGATGGTCGTGTTGTAGGGAATCTCCATCTGGTAGATGGTAATGCTGTCGGGGCTCAGCTTGAGAACCTCCTCGATGTTCCTCTGCCAGTTCTCCTCGGTCTCCTCGAGCATGCCGGCGATGAGGTCGATGTTGATCTGGTCGAACTCTTCTGCCTGCGCCCGTTCGTAGGCGCGCCACACTTCCTTGCTCCGGTGCGCCCGGCCATTGATCTCGAGGATGTGGTCGTCGAAGTTCTCGATTCCGAGGCTTATCCGGGTCACCCCGATCTCCTTGATGGCGGCGAGCTTGCCCGGGTTGAGGGTCCCTGGTTCGCATTCGAAGGCGACCTCCTCGGCCTCATCCCACGGGAGGATTGCCTTCATGCGATCCGTCAGTTCGACGAGCTGCTTGGCGGAGAGATAGGAAGGGGTCCCACCCCCGAAGTAGACAAAGTGGGGCTTGCGGCCGGCGAGGAGCGGCTTCTTGGCGAGCATCTCGAGCTCACGCATGGTGCAGTCGAGGTAGTCCACGATCTCGTCCGCGTTCTTGTCGGTGTAGACGCGGAAGTAGCAGAAGTGGCAGCGCTTCCGGCAGAAGGGGATGTGATGATACAGCCCGATTGGGGTGCCGGGCGCAGGTGGCTTGTCGAAGACGTTGAGCACCTCCGTCGCCTGCTCTTCCGTCCAAAAGGAAAAGGGCGGGTAGTTCGAGATGAAGTAGTTTCCGGCCCTCGTGGCCTTCTCCTTTTCGGGTGTCGCTGTGTCACTCATTGCTTTATTGACCTACAATACAGAAGACCTGCCCGTCTGTCCCGCCCACGACGATTCGTCCGTGAGCGAAGGCAAGATCGGAGGCGATGCCCTCTCCCAAGTCCAGACGCCAGAGTTCGCTGCCGTCTTTCGGGGCCAAAGCATACAGCCTTCCGTCCCCGGAGCCAAAGACAACCGCATCATCGAAGACAATGGCCGCCCCATCAACGCGTGATCCGGTCTTGACCTTCCAGGCCCGCACCCCGGTTTCACGGTTCACGGCGTGCATATGCTTGTCGCGCGAGCCGACGAACACCATCTCATCATTCACCGCCGGGGAGGCGTAGAATCCGAAGTCCTTGTCCTCGTAAATCCACTTCGGATTCTCCTCGTGGACGTCCGCCGCCACCAGTTGGTTGGCGTAGTTCGCGGAATAGACCATCGACCCCATGGTGGCGATCGTTCCAATGATCTCGGCATCGACCGGCACCTCATTGATGCCCATCCCATCAGCCAGGTTGATCGAGTGCACCACCATGTCGCAACCGCCGAGCACAATGGTTTTCCCATCAACAATCGCCGGGGTGCCGTTGATCTGTTCCGCCGTTTCGTAAATCCATGCCTCGGAGCCGTCGGTCACGCGGAGGGCCCGGCAGATGCCGTCATAGGCGTTCACGATGACCCAGTCTTCGGTATCATCCGGACTGCGGACCACGAGCCCGCCACCCACGAACTTGTCTGCGGCCTCGTACTTCCAGAGTTCCTGCCCGCTCTTCTGGTCGAGACAGTAGAAAAAGCGATCGCATGAACCGATGAACACCTTGCCCAGCGCCACGGTGGGAGGAGCCTCAATGGTATCTTCGGTGACGAATTTCCAACGCTCCTTTCCGGTGAAAAAGTCCAGGGCGTAGAAGGTGCCCATGACCGTGCCGATGTAGATGGTATCATCCGCGATGGCAGCGTCCCCGACGATTGGTCCATCGAGCTCGACCTCCCACTCGACCTTGGGCCTGCGAATAACGACATCGTGCACGCGCCCTTGCAGCCCATTGCCACCACGGGGGGTCGCCCAGTTGGTGGTGTGCCAGCCATCGGTCGGAGGCGAGCCCGGGGCCGCGCCCGCCCCGCCATCGTCTCCATTGCCCTCGCTACTTTTACCGTTCGTCTCCTCGCTCCCGTTGCAGCCCACCAGGACGAACGAAAGAAGCAGCGCGAGGGCGGAGGTAAGCCTTGGGACAGGTCCGATCATGTCGCGCTCGGGGTCAACGATTCCAATGCCTGCTCATAGAGCATCACAAAGCCCTCCTCGCTCATCACCCGCGGGTTGAACTGTCCGGTCCACTGTTGGGTGGCGTCCTTTGCAAGATCGGGGATCGCGGATGCAAGGACGCCGGAGTCCTCCAACGACTTGAGCTCCGCGCTCTCGAGCTGGCGCTCGACCCAGGAAGTCAGCGGCATGTTCGCATAGCCGCGCCGAGCGAGCAGTTCTTCGTAGTGATCGTAAATCTCCCGGGCGGCGACCTCTTCGTAGTTGAAGCGCAGCACATGGGGGAGCATGACCGCCACCGCATGTCCGTGCACCATGCCGAAGCGTGCGGTGAGGGGGTTCGCCGAGGCATGGGCGGCACCCAGCATGCTGTTCTCGATCGCGAGCCCTGAAAAGGCCGCCCCCAGGAGCATCTCGCTGCGGTCCTCCAGGCTGGCTGAGCCTTGCAGGACCGGCTCGATGGAGGAAGCGATCCGGAGGAATGCCTCGCGCGAAAAGGCGGAGGAAAACGGATTGCGCCGGGTGCACACCGCGGTCTCCAGAGAGTGCGCGAGCGCATCGAGAGCAGTCAGGATGGACACCTGCTGGGGCATCGACTGGGTCAGTTCCGGATCGAGAATGGCAAACTTGGCGAGAGCCTTGGGGTCCCCGCAGGCCATCTTCTCGTGCGATCCGTCGCGACTGATGACGGCGTAGCTTTGGCACTCGCTACCCGTTCCGGCCGTGGTGGGAATCGCGATGAAAGGAAGCATGGGCTTCTTCGCGAGTGCGTAGCCCTTGTAGTCGGCCATCGTTCCGCCATTGGTGAGGAGAAAGTTGCACCCCTTGGCGGTATCCATGCTGCTGCCGCCGCCGAGCCCCACGATGCAATCGACCTCGACCCCGCGCGCAAACTCGGCTGCCGCCTTGATGTCGCTTTCGGTCGGACTCCCGTGCGTCGCGTCGTAGACCGTAAAATCGATGCCCGCCTCGCAGAGCATCGTGCGCGCGCGCTCCACGTGACCCGCTGCAACGATCCCGGCATCGGTCACCATCAGGACCTGACTTCCGCCAATCTCCCGCACGCACTCCGGCAACTGCGACAGTGTGCCGGGCCCGCCCACGAGCCTCGGGCTCGGTCTGGTCATGAAACTAGCCATCAACTGACAGCGGCGAGGTTGCCCTGGATGGCGCGACGCCGGTAAAGGAATTCAAAGAGGTTACCTTCGTGCGGTTGCTCCCATTGCACACGATTGGTGGGAAATGGCCCGATATTCAGCCGTTCGATGTCGGGCGAGTTCATGAGCTGGCGAATCCAGGCCGGATTGTCGGTCCAGGCGGACACCACCAGCGTTTCTCCGATTTCCCTCAGCATGCGCTCCTGGGGAATCTCAGTCACGCTCGCGAAGGGAAACATGAACTCGGTATTGGCGAGCGGGTGGTCGGGATCCGCGCAGGATATCAGGGTGGGCCTGAGGTAGGTCTGCCCGTGCATCTCGATGAGGCGTGAACCGTTCCGGTAACGCGCGGTCACGTCCTCCGCTCCCTCCACCTTGAGATGCTCATCGATGAGATCGTTGAGGGAACCCGCCCACTCGGTATTTGAGAATCCGCAGAGCAGGGCGTCTTTGTGATCGCGGGGGAGGGGTTCAATCGTTGCAAGGTCGCGGGCAATCGCATCGGCGATCTCTTCGCGGCCGGAGGGAATGAGAATCGCAGAGGTGTTGATGCAGCTCCGCCCGCCATTTGCTGAGATCGATTCGACGAGGGTGCGGGTGTGCTCGGTCCACTTCCCGACGTAGTCCTCCCCGAGGAGCACCTTGCTCCGCCCCGTTCCGTGGACCTGGATGCTCGGAAAACCGGCGTACTTGCGCACCGTGGCGTCGCTTCCGAACGCGATCCCGCGACCGCAGGTCATCAGGATGGTGTCACCGCCCTCGTGGGTGGTCGGGTAGAATCCAAACGCCTCTCTCGGAAAGCCGGCCGCAATGAGGGCCTGCACGATGCGAAACGGCGTGAAGGGATCCTCCCGACCGGGCTTGAGGAGGACGGGAATCTTGAGCACCGGCGCGGGCAGCCAGAGCGAGTTGACCGCCGGGGCGTTGCTGGGTAGGGAGACCCCCAGGGCACTGGTGACCGGGTAGAAGTTCACGTCGAGATCGTCGAGCGAGGTGAGCCCGCGGTCAAAGAGTTCAAGGGGGATACCCCGCGTCAAACCACTGATCACGGTCCGGATCTGTGACATGGCGGCGTGAATCTTGCCCATGTTCATCCGGACGAGGGTGTAGGGAAGCTTGGTGAGCGCGGAGAGCGATTCGACGTAATCCTGCGCTCCCTGGCTGTGGTCCCCGAGAGGCAACTCCTCGTGCAGGAAGAGCTCGGCTGCTTTCTCGCAGTAGTCCGCAAGGGTCTCGGCCGGGACTTCGTTCAGGGCCGCGCGGGACTTCTCGATGTTCAGGAGATCCCGCCGGATGAGCCCGGGATTCGCGGTGTGGGTAAACACCGTCCCCACCGCGGCTGCCTCCAGCTCCACCGTGTCGAGACTGCGGTACTCCTGACCTAGACGCAGAATCGGGATGTGGATTTCTTCACTCATGGTTGCGCTGTGATCAAACCAGCTTCCTCAGAAAACGTTGCCCGCATGCCAGTTCCTTCCGTGGTTTTCGTGTTTAATAAACCCCCTCGATGACCTGCTTGCTTCCGCTCTGGAACGGTCGCACATCGCCAACCCCGTCCCACGGAAACTCATCGCAGGGTTTCCGCCGGATCGCTTCGTCGCGCTCAAGAAAGCGCGGCACGAAAAACTCTTTCGTCATGGTGGTGAGTTCGACGCGTCCGTAGTGGTCGTAGGACACTTCTTCCATGGAGTCGTCCGGATTCACGATGCGCAGAACCGCACGCGGTTGGGGGGCGTAGTAGGTCAGGCTGTACTCGCCCGGCTCCCGCTTGCGGCTGATCGCCAGGCCCATCAGGGTGTTTCCGTAAGTCGGGGCGTAGTTGATCTTTCCTTCGAGGACTTCTTCTTCAATGAAGCGCACATACTGCGGTGTCATGGTTGTCCCGCCTGCAAAGACGCCCTTGATCCCGGCCTCCACCAGCGAGATGCGCTCGGCCAGGCTCTCCAGCAGCTTCGGAGTGGTGAAGATGCACTGGATGGAACGGTGCCGGATGATGGTGACGGCCTGGTCGATCACATGCTCCTGGTACTTGCGCGCCATTCCGTACTCGCCATCCACGATGAGACGCTTCACCCAGCGCGGATCAAGATCGATGAAGTAACAGGCCCCGCCGCGGCGGTTGGCGAGGTGCTCGATCGAGAGGCGCAAACGGCGCGGACCCGTCGGCCCGACCATCAGCCAATTCCCGCCCTGGGGAAAAAAGTCGGAGGGATAATGATCACTGAATTCGGAATAGTCGGTCTTGTAGTCTTCCCAACCGATCCTCTGCTTGGGCATTCCGGTCGTGCCGCCGGTCTCAAAGACGTTGTAGGGTTTTCCGGCGTAGGCCTTCGGAATGAACCGGGCGGGGTCCTCCTTGCGCAGGATCTCGTCATCAAAATTGGGGAACTTCTGGATCTCCGCGAACGAGGTGACATCCGCGATGGGGTCAAAGTCCAACTCCTGGGCCCGCTCAAGCCAGTAAGGACAGCCCGTTTCGGGCGAAAAGTGCCACTTCATGTTCTCGCGGACGCGCTCGTCCAGCGCCGCGCGGGCTTCTTCCACAGTCAAATCACAGCTCATCTCGGATGCACCCCTTAAGACGGGCGCCAATCCCTACCCCTTTCTGAGAATCCCGCAAGCCCTGCAATGAGCTCAATCGGGCAATTGCTTTAGATTCTCGGATTAACTCGACCCGCGCCCGCGTGAGGGACGCAGCGAGCCCCTACTTGATCTCCAGGGAACCGGTGAATTCGAATGGGCCACTTGCCACCAGCTTCATCGGGCCCTGCGGGGAGGGGCCGTCCAGCGTCATCTTCATCTGCCCCTTCATTTCCATGCGGAGGTCTGCGTAGTGCTCGAGGGAGCGCACGATCTTCACCTCGCCCTTCAGCCCGACCTTGGTGTCGGGATCGTCGTCGGCTTCCCCCTTCATCAACCTCACGGCGTCGATCTTTCCTTTCAGGATGGCGCATCGATGCCCGTTCACCTTCTTCTCGCCGATGAGAGTCAGGATCACCTTTCCTTTGACCCCATCCACCGCATTGCTGAATCCGGGAATCTGTGCCGCATCCACCTCCCACTTTTCACCGATGCGACGAGGCTTGGTCCCGTACATCGTGGCGTCGGATTCGCTGTTCCACTCGTCCTCCAATTCTGCGAGGGCCTCCTCCTGGTCCTTGTTGGGCTTGCCCTTCTCAAAGCGCGCCGACCACTTTCCGTTGTTCTTCTCCAGGATGACGGGAATCTTGAAAAGAGGGTCATGCTCTTCGGGATCCACATTCTCCTGGTCATCAGGTAGTGCGCCTTGTCCGGTGAGACCTGCACGCCCTGCACCTCTTCACCGGCGGTGCTCGACAGCGAACCCTTGAGCTCGAGTTCCCCCATCGTCAGAACGAGGTTCTTCGAGGACCTTTTCATCTCGAGCCTCTGCACGATTTTCGAATCGGCAGGAAGCTGGTGGTCCTTGACATGGAGGAGGAGAAAGCCCTCCGGAACCTTCTCCGCCGTGGCGGGATACAGGGGCAGAAGGGCGAGTGCGGTAACAACCGGGAACTTCATGCACCCAACATGAGCAATCGGGTGCTCCCCCATCAATCAGCGAAGGGGGGATCTTTTGCGCCCCTTGCGCAATTGCCACCTGACCTCCACGTCACCCTCGGTTTGCACCCACCCATTTGCCAGAACCCTCTCGATCACGACCTGCTTGTGCTGGTGGCTGTCGCCCTCGGGCCGGATCTTGAGCGTGACCCGTTGCTTGGGGACCTTGGAAGTAATGGCGCCGAGCAATCCTGCGGTGGGCGACCCCACGGGGGCGTAGCCGGTCAGGGAGGCCGGCCAATCCGGATTGCTGAGTTCAAAGGCGACCCACTTCTTCTCGTCGGTGAAACCATGATTAAAGTAAAAACTCGGTTTCACCAACAGGCGCACCATCTCTCCCGCTTCCCCAGCCAGGAGCTTCTCCCAGTTGACCGTGCCATGGCGCGCGAACGCCTCGTAGTCAACCAGCGGTCCGCGTGGAGTGTCCGCCACGCAGAGGAAGCGAGACCGGCCATCCGGCATACTCACCGAGAACCGCTGGAAGCGCATGTTGCCACCGTCGGTGGCGACGCCCATTGGCTTTACGAAGGTGTGCTCGATCGGATACGACTTCACCTCGTCGGGAAACGTCACCATCCCGGAGCGCACCTCGTTGGGATTGCGCACCAGGGCAAGACGTTCCTCTTCCGAAGTCGCATCGAGGAATGCCTGCGCGACTTCTCGCGAGGTGAGATTGGACACTGCAGACTCATCGATGATCACACTCGGTTCGCGCACCGGCTGGGCAAGTTTCTTCTGGACCTTGTGCTTGGAGGCGTCCTTCGTCGGCGTCTTCCAATTGACAACG
>JAYGGC010000025.1:0-17474 GCA_046581525.1 Roseibacillus sp.
GTCATTGGACAACGAGCAGATGAATGTCATTCTGACCGGGGGGAAGAATCTGGAGAGGGGTGGGGCTCCCTACCGAGCGATCGCCAAGCCAGCCGAGACAGCGCGCAGCCCGGCCGAGCCGACTGAAGCGAAAAGACATGACAACCCCCCTAGGCCAGTTCCCAAAGCCACAGGCTGAGCAGTACCAGCAAAAGCGGAAGCTCTTCCTGGTGCCGACATTCGCCTTTGCGCCGGGCGTGCCGGATGAGGGCCAGACCCTGCTGGACCGCTACTGGACCGAGGTCCGCGACAACATCGGCAGCCTGGAAAGGTCGCTGGGAGCAGTCTCGCACGTCTACTACGAGACCCTTTACAGCGGGGGCGACGAGGGCCTCCAGATGCTCGGAGGGCTCAATCCCAAGGCTCACTCGTTCGTCCAGGCCCTATGCCAGTCGACCGCAAAGCTGGAGGCCACCGAGGACAGAGCGCTGGTGGAGGAGAGCTCCGACTGGCAGCGGTGCGTGTCCATCGGGCTTGTCAGCCAGAAGGTAATCAACCTGGCGTGGGAGAGTCTGCAGGAGGCGACCACGAGCCGCTACGAGCGGATCGCCTCAAAGATAGACGAAACCCTGGGAGAGGGAGACGCTGGGGCGCTGTTTATTCGCGAGGACCACCGCGTCCAGTTTCCCAGCGACATCCAGGTGTTCTATGTGGCGCCACCGGCCCTCGACGCCCTCAAGAGGTGGATCGACGACCAGGTGCGCGCCATGCCGCAGCCCGTCCAGCAGCAGGAGCCTCGCGAATCCGATAGCCAGGAAGCGTCTCCCGCCGAGCCTGAGGCTGAGGGGTCCGGGCAGGGACCCGATCAGCCCTCGGCTGAGCCTCAGGGACCCGAGGACCCAGCCCCGGATACCCGCTGACCTAAACCGGGTCACCCAACCCGATTCCCATTTGCAAAGGCGGCCCTTGACTCCGACCTCAGGCATTTGACCTGTCGGCGCGGAGTTTGACCCCTTGTGGGGGTGCCACTATCATCCACCATGCCAAGGTGTTGCGCCGTGCTCTCGTGGGCGGGTAGATGCCGCCAGGCACCTGTGCCACTCGATGGGAGCCGAGCCTTGTCATCTGAAACGAGTCGAGTGGAACCGAAGGCGGAATGGTCTTTCAGTTCGGGAAGGGAGGTAACCTATGCCCGCAGACAAGCCGCTACGTAGCCGCGCCTGGTTCGACACGCCGGAGCTATACGGCTGGCTGAGGCAAGCCGCCTTCAAGGCCCAGGGGTTCGGCGAGGCGGCCTACGAGGGCCGGCCCATCATCGGCATCTGCAACTCGTGGAGCGAGCTGACCCACTGCAACTCCCATCTTCGTCTGCTGGCGGAAGCCGTGAAGCGCGGAGTCTGGCAGGCCGGGGGATTCCCGCTGGAGTTCCCCGTCATGTCGCTGGGCGAGTACAACATGCGACCCATCACCATGCTCTACCGCAACCTGATGAGCATGGACGTCGAGGAGTCGATCACCGCCAACCCGTTGGACGGCGTCGTGCTCCTGGCCGGATGCGACAAGACGACGCCGGCGATGCTGATGGGCGCCGCCAGCGCGGACGTCCCGGCCATAGTGGTCACGGGCGGGCCGCAGCTGAAGGGCAACTGGCGCGGCGAGGAACTGGGCTCCTGCACCGACTGCCGCCGCTATCAGCAGGAGCTCAGGGCGGGCAACATCACGGAGGACGACTGGTCCGACCTGCAGGACTGCATCGTGCGCAGTCCGGGTCACTGCATGACGATGGGCACGGCCTCCACCATGACCTCGATTGCGGAGACCCTCGGACTCACCCTCCCCGGCTCTGCTTCCATTCCCGCGGTGCACGCCGCGCACTCCCGCATGGCGGCCCGGTGCGGGGAACGCATCGTCGAGATGGCGTGGGAGGATCTCAAGCCCAGTGAGATCCTGAGCGTGGAAGCGTTCGACAACGCGATCACCGCGGACATGGCGATCGGCGGGAGCACCAACGCCATCGTGCATCTCACCGCCCTCGCCAGACGCGCCGGGATCGACCTTCCGCTCGATCGCTTCGACGAGATCTCGTCCCGCACCCCGGTCCTCGCCAACATCAAGCCCGCGGGTGAACACGTCATGGCCGACTTCTTCGACGCCGGCGGTCTGCCCGCCCTGCTCCACCGGATCCGCGACCTACTGCACCTCGACTGCCCGACCGTGGCCGGGATCACCCTCGGGGAGGCGATCGAAGGCGCGGAAGTATTCAACGAGGACGTGATTCGTCCCCGCGAGAACCCGCTCACCGCCGAGGGAGGGACCGTCGTCCTGAGAGGCAACCTCGCCCCCGACGGCGCGGTCATCAAACCTGCGGCCGCGGATCCAAACCTTCTCACCCACAGTGGTCCCGCGATTGTTTTCAAGGATCTCGCGGATCTCCATGATCGGATCCACGATCCCTCCCTCGGCATCACTGCGGAGCACGTCCTCGTGATGAAAAGCGGCGGGCCCCTCGGTGCACCGGGGATGCCCGAGTCGGGAATGCTCCCCATTCCCAATTACCTCCTCGAACAGGGAGTGCGCGACATGGTCCGCCTTTCCGACGCCCGCATGAGCGGCACCAGCTACGGAACCTGCATTCTCCACATCGCCCCCGAGTCCCATCTGGGAGGCCCTCTCGCCCTGGTGCAGGACGGCGATCTCATCGAACTCGACGTCGCCCGGCGTCGGCTCCACCTCGATGTCAGCGACAAGGAACTGGCCCAGCGCAGGGAGGCCTGGACCCCGCCCGAGCCCCGCTTCTCCCGGGGCTACGGCAAGCTCTGCCAGGATGAAGTCACCCAGGCCAACGAAGGCTGCGACTTTCGCTTTCTCGAGAACGACGGCTCCACCACTCCCGACCCCGGGATTCACTGAGAGAGTCCAACTCCCAGGTCGGAAGGTCAACGGTCACGGTGTTCAAACGAAGGGCCTCCTGTGTGGTTCGGGCCGGCAGCGGGGGACCACCCGACAACCAGCTGAGATCGCTTGGGACGAGGGGTGAATTGGGTGCTTGGGTATCTCGATATTTGGGTATTTCATCCACCCGTGCTTGCCGACCCCGTCACTCCCTCACTCCTTCGCTCCTCCGTCATCGCCGTTCCCCCGCTCGCCCGTGAGGCCGACTACCAGATATCGGACGAAGAGAATCGCAAGATCATCTCCCACATCGAGGCCGGTGGCATCAAGACCTTGCTTTATGGCGGCAATGCAAACCTCTACCATATCCGGCCCAGCGAGTACGAGTCCCTCCTGAAAATCATCGCGGGAGAGGCCGGAGAAGATACCCTCGTGATTCCTGCGGTGGGCCCGGCCTACGGCACCATGATGGACCAGGCCCCGGCCCTGAAGGCATCGGCGTTCCCAACCGCGATGGTACTTCCCATGCAAGGGCTCACCACCAGCAAGGGAGTGGTCGACGGTCTCACCCAATTTGCGCGGGCGTTTGGCAGGCCCATTGTCCTCTACATCAAGAACCCCGGCTACATCGAGCCGGAAGATGCCGCCCGACTCGTCAAATCCGGACACGTGAGCTTCATCAAGTATGCCATCGTGCGAGATGACCCGAGCGAAGATCCCTACCTCGATCGCCTTGTTCAGGTGGTCGACTCCAAGCTCATCGTGAGCGGCATCGGCGAGCAACCTGCCATCGTCCACCGCGAACAGTTCAAGCTCGCCGGCTTCACTTCGGGCTGCGTGTGCCTGAACCCCGCACTCTCCCAGGACATGCTCGAAGCCCTCAACACCGGCGACCTCAACCGTGCGGATGCCATTCGCGGTATCTTTCGTCCCCTCGAAGACCTGCGTAATGCGATTAACCCGGTCCGGGTTCTGCACGAGGCGCTCAGATTGGCTGGAATCGCAGATCCCGGTCCGCACCTGCCGCTTCTCAGCGGCCTCACCCAGCCGGAGCTGGCTGCTGTCAAACAAGCTGCCCTGGACCTTGGCAAACTGATACCGACGCGATCGGCGTGGTGCTGATCTCAATCCGTCGTTGAGCGCTCGCACAATCAAGCTCGGCCCCCGGCACCTCCCTATCGAGATCATTCCATGGCACGAGAGGTTGATATGTCGGGAATCTTGCCTAAGTTGTTTCCCTGAGCGCTCTGACGCCCCGCATGAACGTAGTCCTGACTAATCCCGCCGGCTTTTTTGCGCTCCTCGGACTCCCTGCGGTGATCCTCATCCACTTCCTGCAGCGGCAGGCCAAGGTGGTTCCCATCAGCACCCTCTTCCTGCTCGCCCAGACCCATCGGGAATCCGTCAGCGGGCGCCGCTTTGACCGGCTCACCAATTCCATTCCGCTCTGGCTGCAACTGCTCATGGTCCTCCTTCTTACCTGGCTGCTGGTAGAACCTCGCTACATCAAGCCGGCCTCCACCCAGCAGGTTGCGGTAGTCCTCGACAGTTCGGCTTCCATGGGCGTCTTCAAGGAGAAGCTGATGAACTCTCTCCGCTCGAAGCTCCCTGGACTGCAAGGGAGCGCCTCGCGATTGCAGCTCTACATCTTCGAAAGCGAAGCCGACAAGCCCATCATCTACGCAGGTGATGATGTCGAGGAGGCCATGGAAGCCGTCGGGAATTGGAATCCGGCCGCGGGCGCGATCGATCCCAACAACGCCCTGCGCCTGGCACGAAGCCGGGTCAATCGCGAAGGGATCCTCATTTACGTTACCGACACTCCAACCTCCGACCCCAAGTCAGGCGGCGCGCGATCTCCCGGATCATCCAATCTCCCCTTCAACGCCCAGACCCTCGCAGTGGGCGAACCAAGGTCGAATGTCGGCTTCACAGGAATTGCCTTCGAACAAACAAGCGACGGGGTCACATGGAAGGCGCTCATCCGGAACTATTCGGACAGTGAACAGAAGCGCACTTGGCATGTCGTCTTCGAAGATGGCAGCGAAAGCCAGCCTAAGGCCATCACCTTGAAGAAGAACAGCATGAGCACGGTGGCGGCCTCCTTCCCGTCGGGGAGCAAGAGCCTTCGGGTGGTCCTGACCCCCGACCACTTCGTCCTCGACGACCAACTCCCCCTCGTCGTCCCCGCGCCCAAGACCCTCAAGTTCTTCGCGCAAACCTCCCCCAAGTTCACCGACTTCGCCAGTCGCTTTGTGGACTCCTTCCCAAACATCGAGGAGGTCAACGATGCCTCCGAGGCCGACCTCACCTTCGCTTCCTACGACCCACTCCTTCCCGTCCTCCCGCCCGGAGACAGCATCGTGGTGGTCGACGAGACCACGCAGAGCCGCAAGTACCTGCGCGGAGGGATCGTGGCAGAAAAGCATGCCCTCATGGACGGCCTAAACTGGCAGTCCATGCTCGTCCGCGAGTCGATCCAGATTCAGCTCAGCAAGTCCGATGACGTCCTTCTCTGGCAGGGAGACCGCCCGCTCATCGCCCTGCGCACCTCCACGATCTTCGACACTCCCGATGGGAGTCCTCCCGCCGAAGGCGAGTCGGCCGCATCCCCCCGGCGCGTCCGCCAGCTCATCTTCAACTTTGATCCCACCCTTTCCAATGCGCTCAAGCTTCCGGCCACCGTGGTCCTGCTGCACCGATTCAGCGAAGACCTGCGCGACCGCAAGATCGCCCCCGAGGCGCGCAACACCGAGGCCGGGCAAAAGATCTCGATCTCCACCCGCACGGGGCCGGACGCGAAACCGCTGCAACTCAATTGCTTTGGCTCCGACGGCGAGGTGATCAAGAGCGAAACCATTCCGATCACCCACGCCCGCTACCTTCGCGCCCCCTCGGAACCGGGTTTCTTCCGCATCCGGCAGGGCGATGAACTTCTCCTCGACTCCGGCTGCCACTTCGCCGACACCCGCGAAGCCGACCTCCGCGAATGCGAGTCGGAGGACCAGGTCACCTCGGTGACAGGCGAGGCAATCGAACGGAACACCCGTGAAGACCACTTCTGGCGTCTCTGGGTCCTCCTCGTATTGTCAGCCTTGCTCCTCGCCTGGTATTTCACCAAGGACCGCCCCCGCGACGAAGAAGAACCCGACGCCGAACCCGCAACTCCGTGACCCCCTCTCCACGCCACCACCCCTCCAACACCCCAACAATCGGCATTCAGCTCCCCTCCCCCCAATCTGAACACTCCTCCCCGTCCCCCGTCCCCGCCCTCCCAGGCAACCAATAACGAATCTCCGACTTGACCTTCGAATCTCCAGAGTGGTTTTTCCTCCTCACCGTCCTCCTCTTCGCAGGATGGTTCTGGCCGCGCCTGCAACTCTGGCGCCCCCTTCGCGTCCTCGCCCTTCTCGTCCTGGTCGTCCTGCTCACCGCTCCCCAGCTCGAACGCAACCAGAACAACCTCGACCTCTGGGTCCTCCTCGACCGATCCGAATCGACTGAAGACCTCGTCGACAAGGGGCTCCCGGAATGGCAGGAGCTCCTGCGGCGCTCAAAGCCGACCCGCAAGGACCAACTGTTCTTCATCGACTTCGCCGCGGAGGTTCTCGAGCAGGGGAGCGGCGACTCGGCGGTATTTTCCGGGAATCGCAAGCTCACTCGCACCAATCTCGCGATTCAAAACGCCCTCGCGCTTTCCGACTCCGATCGGCCCACCCGCATCCTCGCCTTCACCGATGGCTACGCCACCGAACCGCTGGTCGAAGCCGCTGCCAAGCTCAAGGCCCGCGGCATCCCGCTCGACTTCCGTCTCATTCGGGAGGAGACCACCGATGATTTCAGCATTGCGCGCATTCACACACCCGTCCGTGCCCAGGTAGGCGAACCGTTCGTTCTCGCAATCACGGTGCGGGGATTTCAGGACATTGACGTTCCGCTCCGCATTTATCGCGATGGCCAGGCCATCGCGGAAGAGACCACCGTCTCGATCATCGAGGGAGTCGGGAAGGTGGAGTTCACAGACCGCATCTCCCGGGTCGGCTCCTATAACTACTCCGCCGAAATCGTGCCGCTGAACGACGCCCACCCCGGCAACAACAAGGCCGAACGCTGGATCGAGATCACGGGCGGTCCCCGGATTCTCCTCGTCACCAAGTACACCGACGATCCGGTGGCCGAAGTCCTGAAGAAGCAGGGATTCACGGTGGAGACGGTGGAAAACTCCCTGAGCCTGCGCGTGGGTCAACTCTCAGGCACCCGCGCAGTCATCCTCAACAACGTCCCCGCCTTTGAGATGCCGGGCGATTTCCTGAATGCCCTCGACTTCTTCGTCCGCGAACAAGGTGGCGGCCTGATGATGGTGGGAGGGAAACAATCCTTTGGATCGGGGGGCTACTTTCACTCCGCAGTCGACCCCCTGCTTCCGGTCTCGATGGAACTCAAGTCCGAGCATCGAAAACTGGCGGTGGCGATGGCGATCGTGATGGATCGTTCCGGCTCGATGGGCATGACCGTTCCCGCCGGCGGCAAAAACGTGACCAAGATGCAACTCGCCAACACGGGTGCGGCCAAGGCGATCGAACTCCTCGGCGCCCAGGACAAGATTTGCGTCTACGCGGTCGACAGTGAACCGCACGCCGTGATCAAGCTCACCGCCGTTGGAAGCAACAAGAAAAAGTTGATGACCAAGGTGCGTAAGGTGCGCTCCATGGGCGGAGGCATTTATGTCTACCGCGGATTGAAGGCCGCGTGGGACGAGTTGAAGAAGGCCGACATCGGAACGCGGCACATCATTCTCTTTTCGGATGCTGCGGATTCGGAGCAACCAGGCGACTACAAGCGACTCATCAAGGAGATGACCAGCAACAGCGGAACCATCTCGGTGATCGGACTGGGGACCCGCAAGGATGCGGATGCGGCTCTTCTCGAAGACATCGCCAAGCGGGGCAACGGACGCATTTTCTTCACCAACAAGCCGCTCGAGATTCCGAAACTCTTCGCCCAGGAAACTGTCACGGTGGCACGCTCGGCCTTCATCAAGGAACCGGTGGGCGCCAAGGCAACCGGACACTGGTCGGAGATCTCCCCCAAGCCCTTCGAGTTCCCCGCCGAAGTGGATGGTTACAACCTCTCGTATCTCCGCGACAAGGCGACCACCTCTCTCGTCGCGAAGGACGAATACCTCGGACCCCTCGTCTCCCACGCCCACCGGGGGATTGGGCGCAGCGTTGCGGTCTGCTTCCCGCTCGGCGGCGACTACTCGGAAAAGATCCGGGCTTGGCCGCAATACGGCGACTTCGTGCAGACCCTGGGGCGCTGGCTCATGGGCTTTGAACTTCCCCCCGGCCTGGGCCTGCGACATCGCCTCGAAGGAACCCGCCTCACGGTCGACCTCATCTACGACACCGCCGAGTGGACCCAGCGCTTCGCGAAAACCCCGCCCCGGATCAAATTGCTCGAGGGCGAAGGCGGGGGGACCCCTTACGAGATCGCCTGGAAGCGGGTGGCCCCCGGACACTTTTCGTTCACCCGGGAATTGGAAGAAGGCGTCGTCATTCGCGGTGCGGTGCAGGCCGGCACCCACGCCCTCGCCTTCGGTCCGGTGGTGGTAGGGAGTTCCGCGGAGTGGGCCTTCGATCCCGAGCGTCTCGCGGAACTTCGCGAAGTCTCCAGACTCAGTGGCGGCCGCGAACTCATCGATCTCTCCAAAGCCTGGATCAGGCCCCCCGCCACTCACTCCACAAACCTTCGGCTTCCTCTTCTTCTGGCCGCGTTCCTCCTGATGTTGTTCGACGCCCTCATCACCCGCATGGGCTGGCGCATTCCCATCCTCGTGCCGGCAAACGCGGCCGGCCGCAAGGTAAGGCGCCACGCAAAAGCACAGGTGCGCAAAGCCAAGCGCGCAAAAGCGGCTGCCGATCTCGGCCCGGAGCCCGGGAAGACGGACGGCACACCGGAGCCCAGCCAACCAACCCAGCCCCAACCCTCGTCCACCGCGCCACCTGAAGCCGACGAAGATCCAGGGCAACGCACCTCACGTTTCGATCGAGCCAAGCGCCGGCGCTAAGCCGGTCGGGTGGTTGAATAATCCCAGATCGGGCGCGACCGCCGTTTCAAGGTCTTGCAGCGTGGACCATTGATCCTTCAGGGGTCCCCTACAATCCCGACGACTCCAGGCTCGCGTCGCACTCAAGGCTCTGGATCATCGTGAGCGCCGGGTTGGCTTCCTTGCTCGTGCCCACCACTTCGGCCGGCACTCCAGCCACGGTGGTATGCGGCGGGACGTCCTTGAGGACCACGCTACCCGCGCCAATCTTCGCTCCTTCGCCGATTTCCACGCGGCCAAGGATCTTCGCGCCCGCTCCAATGAGAACTCCGGTGCGCACAATTGGATGACGGGCTCCCGTATCCTTGCCCGTTCCCCCAAGAGTCACCTCGTGCAGGATCGAGACGTCGTCCTCGATAATGGCGGTCTCCCCCACCACAAAGCTCGTGGCATGGTCGAGGAGAATGCCGCAGCCAATCCGGGCCGCAGGGTGGATGTCCACCCCGAAGACTTCATTGGCGAGGCTCTGGAAGTAGCGCGCAAGCGGACGTCGCTCATGATGCCACAGGAAATGAGAGATCCGGTAGGTCGTAATCGCGAGGAACCCCTTGAAGTAGAGCAGCGGTTCAAGAGCGGAGCTGCAGGCCGGGTCTCGTTCCAGGATCGCGCTCATGTCCGCTGCGGCGCTCATGACGAGGACCGGATGGTCCCGCAGTACTCCCATGAGCAGTGGCGCCAGCTCCGCCCGGGGCATGTCCTCCCGCGCCAGTTTTCGGGCCAGCCGCATCCCCAGCGCCGAGCCAAGACAGGGCTGATCTAACACCACTTCAGTGAGAAGGGACTGCAGTTCAGGCTCCGACGCCGAAATCTCCGTTGCCTGCTTACGCAGCCCTTCCCAGATCTTGGGCACATCCACCTCATGCTCCGCGCAAAGATGTGCTGATTGCGGACTAGCGCCTGTTTCAGGCCTGTGCTTACTTTCCATCGGTGAGAGTTTCCCAAAAACTTGAATATGCCTGTCGAGCTGCGGTTTGCCTTTCGAAGCACTATGATGGTAGCACGGTGGTAAAGCTCGAAGACATTGCCCAACGGGAAGATATCTCCTCCAGCTTCCTCGTCCAGATTCTGAATGAGTTGAAGCGATCAGATATCGTGAGCAGCAAACGAGGCAAGGCGGGCGGATACGTATTGGCCCGTCCCCCTGCCAGCGTCACCCTCCGCGAGGTTGTGCAAGCGGTGGAACCCGGCCTGCTGGCCACCCCTGAGGACAGCTCAGGAGCGTCCGGCCCCGCCGTGAGCAGCGTTTGGCACGAGCTCTCGAAAATCGTCGCAGAGCGCTTGGAATCGGTCAGCCTCGAAACGATGGCCTCCGAAGCGGGAGCTCCGATGTACTTCATCTGAGGATCAGATTTCCGAAACTGGAAGATTGGCCACCTCCTCCCGCACGCTTTCCGCGAGCGGGGTGCTGAGGTAGCGCTCGGTTGTGCTGGCCGCGATGACCACCACGCGCTTGCCCTCCATCTCGGGCCGCTTGGCAATCTCGAGCGCACACCAGACGGTCGCACCGCTGGATATTCCTGCCGGGAATCCTTCCAACAGGCAAAGCTGCCGGGCGGTTTCAAATGCGTCCTCATTGGAGACCTTGAGGACCTCATCGACGATGTCCATGTTGAGGTTGGCGGGAATGAAGCCGGCCCCGATGCCCTGAATTTTGTGCGGTCCCGGATCTCCACCGGAGATGACCGGGCTGGCGACGGGCTCGACCGCCACGGTGTGCAGGTCACGGCGCGCCTTGATCACTTCGGAGACCCCGGTGATCGTTCCCCCGGTCCCCACTCCTGCCACAAAGACGTCGATCTCACCATTGGTGTCGCGCCAGATCTCTTCCGCGGTGGTCTTGCGGTGAACTTCCGGGTTGGCCGGATTGTCGAACTGTCCGGGCCCGAAGGCCTCGGGATCTTCTTCCAGGAGCTGCTTCGACTTCGCGATCGCACCGCCCATCCCCTTGGGACCAGGGGTGAGCACGATCTCCGCCCCGAGCATCTTCAGCAGGACACGACGCTCGATCGACATCGTCTCGGGCATGGTCAGGATGCAGCGATACCCTTTCGCCCGCGCCACGAAGGCAAGGGAGATTCCCGTGTTCCCGGAGGTCGGTTCAATGATTGTCCCACCGGGTTTCAGCGAACCATCCTGCTCCGCCGTTTCGATCATGGCTTTGCCAATGCGGTCCTTCACGCTCAGCAGCGGGTTGTAGCCCTCCGCCTTGATGACCACCTCCGCCTTGCAACCATTCGCAATGCTATTCAAACGAACCATCGGGGTATTCCCGACCATCTCGACCATGTTTTCTGCAACTCCGCTCATTCTTCCTTGGGTTGATTTGTTTGTTGTCTAACGGGTGATGCTTGGAGCATCAATGAATTATATCTGAAAATCCTGTTCGCCCGAAGAGAGGTGCAATCCACATTCATACTTCTCGCCGTTGAAGCGCGTGGATTCCTGTGATGACTTCTGTCCCGGTTTGGTCGAGTGCCAGTCCCCCATCGTGACATAACCCGCTGCAGCCAGGGGATGTCTCGGCAACGAGTGATCGCGAATGTAGCGCTCCACCTGCTCGTCGTCCCAGTCAATGATGGGATAGATCTTCAGGGTCTTTGATTGTCTCTCGGCAACCGCCCTTCCCGAGCGTGTGCTCGACTGCGCGCGGCGCAACCCACTGATCCAGACATCCGCGCCCAGCTCCTGGAGGGCCCGGTTCATCGGTTCAATCTTGTGAATTCGCGCGTATTGTTCCATCTCCTCCGATCCCTCTTCCCACTGCTTTCCGAAGAGGGCTTCCTGCCGCGCGGCGGTGACCGCGGGCTGATAGACCTTGGCCTCGAAGCCCAGCTGCTCCTCCAGCAAGGCGGCGTGGCGATAGGTTTCCCTGAAGAGATAGCCGGTATCGATGAACACGATGGGGATATCCGGCGCATTGTCCTTGAGCAGCTTCAGCATCACCGAGGCCTGCAGCCCGAAGCTGGTGGTCGCCATCAACCGGCCTTCGAACTGTTTTGCGAGCAAGGCGAGCCGCCCCTCGGCGTCCAGCCCCTCAAGTTGCGCATTGAATGCCTCCACGTCGATTTCGACCGATGGTTTTGCAGACCTGTTCATGACTTGATTCATTTTTTGGCGGCGGGTTCGGGCAGCACGACATCGGAGTGAAAGTCGAGCCCGTTACTGGTGGCTTTCACGTATCCCTTGCGGATGACGAAATCGCCAAAACGCTCTCCCTCTTCCCGGGACTTGGCGTAGTCCTCGATCACGGGCTCCAGGAGATCCTTGATCTCTTCGCTCTTCACGCGGACGCGCCAAAGCTTGCTGAGCCGGTCCCCGACGAATCCCCCCCCCAGGTAGACGTTGTACTTTCCGGGAGACCGCCCCACGAAGGCGATCTCCGCGATGTACGGTCGCGCGCAGCCATTGGGGCAACCGGTCATGCGAATGGTGATGGCATCGTGACGCAGCCCCACCGCTTCGATCACCTCGTCCAGCTCGGTGATCACATCCGGGAGAAAGCGCTCCGCTTCCGCAAGGGCCAGGCCGCAGGTCGGCAGGGCCACGCACGAGATTGAGTTGAGCCGCAGGCCGGTAAGATTCTCCAGGCTGTTCAATCCATGCTCCGCGATGAGACCTTCCACTTGGGGCCGCTGCTCCACGCTGATCTTCGCGATGGTCAGGTTCTGATTCCCGGTCAGGCGGAATTCACCATCGAGAATCCTTGCGATCTCGAGAAATCCCGTGCGCTGCTTCGACCCCGCGGTGTCCTGCACCCGCCCACCGGGCACATAGAAGGTGAAGTTGAAAGTCCCGTCCTCGTTCTCGAACCACCCGTAGCGATCGCCATTCTCGCTGAAGGAGAACTCGCGGGCCTCCTCCATCTTGAATCCGAGCCGCTCCTCGACCTGCTCGCGAAACCAGTCCACCCCGTGATCGTCGATGGTGTACTTCAGACGGGCATGCTTGCGGTTGCTCCGGTCGCCGTGGTCACGCTGCACCAGGACCACTTTCTCGGCGACCTCCACCACCTTGTCAACGGGCACGAATCCAATCACATCCGCGACCCGCGGATAGGTATCCTCCTGCCCATGGGTCATGCCCATGCCGCCCCCGACCGCCACATTGAAGCCTTGGAGACCACTCCCGTTCGCGATGGCGATGAAGGCGAGATCGCTGGCGTAGACGTCGACGTCATTGTTGGGCGGAATCGCCACCGCGATCTTGAACTTTCGCGGCAGGTAGAACTTCCCGTAGATCGGCTCCTCCTCTTCCTCGCTCGAATCCACCTTCTCCCCCTCGAGCCAGATCTCGTGGTAAGCCCCGGTCTGAGGGGTGAGATGGTTGCTGAGCTCCTGCGAAATCCTGAGCACCTCGGAATGCAAGGAGGAGGCATCCGGGTTGGCGTTGCACATCACGTTCCGGTTCACATCGCCGCAAGCTGCGATCGTGTCCAACGCGGTGTCGTTGATCTCCCTGATGGTCCGCTTGAGGTTGGTCTTGATCACCCCGTGCAGTTGAAACGCCTGCCGGGTGGTCAGCTTGAAGGTCTCGTTGCCAAACTGGCTCGCCATGCGATCCATCTCGATCCACTGCCGGGGCGTCGACACTCCACCAGGCACGCGGATGCGAATCATGAACGAGAAAGCTTTCTCAAGCTTGTGTTTGCGCCGTTCCGCGCGGAGATCACGGTCGTCCTGCTGATAGCTGCCGTGAAACTTGATGAGTTGCTGGTCGTCCTTCGACAGGCCACCGGTGGAGAGATCCTGCAAGCCCTCTTCAATCGTTCCCCGCAGATAGTTGCTGCGATCCTTGATGCCTTCGTTGGCCGATGGTTTTCCGTCCTTACTCATGATGGTGGGAAACTGTTCCTAGTACACGTCGCGCTGGTAGCGGCCGTTTTTCTTGAGCTCACCGAGATAGCTTTCCGCGTCCTCCGCGCTGCGACCTCCCTGATCGGAGATGACGTCGAGGAGCGCGGCATGCACGTCGGGGGCCATTCGCGTGGAGTCCCCGCACACGTAGAAGTGCGCGCCTTCTTCAAGCCACTTCCACATCTCGACCGCTTTCTCGCGAATGCGATCCTGCACGTAGACCTTCTCCGGTTGGTCGCGCGAAAAGGCCACATCGAGTCGCGAAAGAGCGCCCGACTTGAGGTGCTCCTGCCACTCGAGTTGATAGAGAAAGTCGTAGGTGTAGCACTGGTCCCCGAAGATGAGCCAACTTGCTCCAGTCGTCCCGCGGGCCGCGCGTTCTTCCACGAAGGCTCGGAAGGGAGCAATCCCCGTTCCGGGCCCCACCATGATGATGGGCGCCTCGTCGTTCTCCGGCAGCCGGAATCGCTTGTTGGGCGCAATGAAGACCGGGACCAGGTCATCCACCTCCACCATGTCCGCGAGGCAGGTCGAGGCCACGCCCTTGCGCGAGAAGCCGCGCCCCTCGTAGCGCACCGCGGCCACCGTGAGATGGACTTCCCCCTTGTGTTCGTTCGGGCTCGACGCGATCGAGTAGAGGCGCGGCGGGAGCGGCCGGAACATGTTGACCAGTTCCTGGGCGGCCAATTCCTTCGAGGGAAACTCCGTGAGCAGGTCGACGATCTGCCGACCGTAAGTCCACTCCTTGAATTGCTCCTTGTGATCATCGCCAAGCAGATCCGCGAGCTCCGCCGAGCCCGAATGAGCCTGCCAGGCCCTGGCCACCTTGCGTGAGAGGGCTGTCATGTCGTAGTCGGCGATCAAGGCCTCCCGCACCGACTTCTGGCCGGCGGCCTTGGTCTCCACTTCCTCGTCACCCGCAAGCCCGGCGGCCGCCAGCATCGCGGCGACCACATCATTCGCATTCCTGGGCACCACCGCCAGGGAGTCGCCCGGTTCATAGTGCAAGCCCGAGCCCTCCAGGCTCAGCTCAAAGTGCCAGGTCTCCTTCTTGGAACCCGGCGCGCTCAGGAGCACCTTTTCCAGCAGGGTTGCCGGGAAGGGGTTCCTCTTCCCATACTCCACGACCAAGGCGGCTACTTCGGCAACCGCTACCGAAGCGGGAGCGGTCCCTTCCCCGAAAGCCGCGAGGGCATTCTCCACCCAGGCGAGGTAGGACTCTTCAAAGTCGATATCGCAGTCCACCCGCGGCGCCACTCTCTTTGCTCCGAGTTTCTCAAGCTGCTCATCGAACTCTATCCCGATCTGGCAGAACTGCTCGTAGCTCGTGTCGCCCAGAGCGCAGACCGAGAACTTGACGCCATCCATCTTCACGCTGCCTGCCATGAAGGTCTGGTAGTACTCCTCGGCAGTCTCGGGAGGATCGCCCTCGCCCCAGATGCTCACCACCACTAGCAGATTCTCCGCCTTGCTCAACTCCACCGGCGTGCTCTCCGCCATGTTGCGGGTGCGCGCGTTAAAGCCCCGCGCCTCGGCGAACTTGGCCGTGCGCTCCGCGAGAGCCTCCGAATTGCCCGACTCCGTCCCGTAGAGAACCACCAGCGACGCAGAGCCATTCGACTGCAGGGCACCGCCCCCTGCCGACGGCACTGCACCGGCAAGGAAAGTACTCAGCCAAAGCCGCTGCTCGGCGCTGCACCCTGCCGCCATCTTGGACAAGGCCTCCCGCTCCGCCTCAGTGAACGGAGCATGCTCGGGGATCTGAATCATTAGTTACTTGATCAAGTAAATTGTGATACGGGGATCATCCGCTATTTTCAGGCGAATGCAACGGGAAATCCTGAATCCTGCGCACCCGAATCCCGACTCAGTCGGTCAGCATTCCGGGAACGTCGGGTCCTCGGGACCTAGAGCAGGGCGCCCTCTGCCGCGACCGTCTTCCAGCGCCAAGTGATCGGCACTTCGATCTCGGGATGAATGCTGTGGTGGACGGGACAACCCAGCACGGTGCTTTGCAGGAGCTTCTTCTCGGGGTGCTCCTCCGGGATGGGCATCTCGATTTCGACCTCCAGTTTGGAAATCCGGCGGGGCAGGTCCTCCGACATGTGCTTGCGCACCTTGATCTTCATCCCCTCGATCGGGACCTTCTTCCGCTGCGCCGCGATTCCCATCACGGTCGCCATGCAGGTTCCCAGGGCGGTAGCCACCAGGTCGGTTGGGGAAAAGGCCTCTCCCCTGCCGTTGTTGTCCACCGGAGCATCCGTTCCCAGGGTAGCGCCGGAGGGGCTGTGAACGGCGGCGCAGTGAAGCTGGCCTTCGTAGTCGATGCTGATCTCGATCATTTCTTGGGTGCGTCCTCGGCCTCCTTTTCGGTGATCACTGGAACTTTGGCAAGAACGACCCGGAACCCATAGATGCCGGAGCTGTCGACCTCGGCGGCCCCATCGGGCTTACGCACCGGCTTGCGCGCCGAGGCCTTCAGGTGCTTTTCCGAATGCGTTTTCCAGCTGGCTCCCCGCGCAACACTGTATTCCCCGAGCACGCCGTAGTCGTCCGAGACCCATTCGTGCACGTTGCCCTCGAGATCATAGACCTTGAGCTGGCCCACTACCCTTCCATTGAATTGTCCCACTGGCGCGGTGTAGGGAACCTTGTCATCGTACTCCTGGATGCGCTCTCCGGGGAGAACCGCGGCCGCTACCATTGCCGCCAGGTCTGCAAAATTCCCTGCTCCCGCCGGGGGGGGCAGATCGGGGCGGCCCCACAGAAAGCCATCAATCTTGCCGTGCTTGTGCATGGGAGTCACCCCCACTTCGACATCGAGCCCTACCAGGGCACTCCACTCCGAGTCGGTCGGCAGACGGTATTCGTGCCCCGCCCCGATCTCCTTGTTCCTGCGCTCGAACAAAGTGAGCCAGCGACAGAAGAGCTCCGCGTCCTCGCGCGTGACATTCACCACCGGGTGAGCGGCCTGCTGAACAAATCCGCAGGGAGGCGGCGCGAAGACCTTGCCCGTCTGCGCGTTTACAAACTTGGCGTAGTCGGCTTCCACTCCCTTTTTTCGATCCTTGGGAAGCGGGATCTTCTTCCGCAACTCGTGCACGAAGCTCTGGTAGTCCTGGATCCGGGTCTCCCATACTCCCACCAGAATTTCCAGGTCCTCCCGCACTGGAACGAACTTCATCTTCAAGCTGTTCTCCAAGGCATCCCGATCGTAATCGAAGATGTTCTCGCGCTCCAGTTCCACGATCATCGCATCCTTCCACACCGCATCAGGCTGCAGTGTCAAATGGATTTCACGTCGCTTGAACTTTGGCAGTTCCACAATCAGCGTCACGTTTCCCCTGGCCCCCAGCTTGACCTTCTTCTCAAGTCCCACGATGGGCTTCGGCTCCTCCCCTTCCTCCGGTGGAGGAGGCAGCGGAGGAGTGGTCCCCAGATGAACCGAAACCGGCCCTTCGGGGAGCATGCGTTGGATGTAGATGTCCGCGCCTGCCGGCTTGCTCGCAATCCGAATGATCGCGGTGTTTTCCTTCTTCACCACACACCAGAACGGCCGCATCCCACGCTTGGCCCCCTTTGGCTCGAGGTCGGGGATTGCGCGGGCGCGATCCATTTGGGGCTCGATCCAATGCTCATCGTCC
>JAYGGC010000066.1:0-64252 GCA_046581525.1 Roseibacillus sp.
CTCGACCTCTCCAGTGAGCAGCGACGCAGCCAACTGATCGGTGATCGTGATGGCCGGCAGGATTTGGCCCTGTCCGCCCACCATTGCGTTGGGTGGAATGAGCTCGGAAGAAATTGCGGGATTGGTTCCCTTCACATAGATGATGCCCGCCGCGCCTTTCGACTTGGCAATGGTTGCCTTGGCGACCAGGGGACCGAAGCGCGCCAGGTCCTTTCGCTTCTCGGGATGGCCGCGAAAGACAACGATCCACTTTCCCTTCACCTCAAGACCCTCGAAGCTGTCGTAGTTCTTCGAGGCGATTCCAAATCCTGCAAAGACCGCGTCGGCCTCGACCTCGGCTGTGCTACTCAAGGAAAGCGGTTGATAGTGCTCACCGGGCGTGAGGTGTGGCTTCACTCCGGGAGGGGCTTCGGCGGGAAAACTCAGTGAGTTCTCTCCCTTCAATTCCATTCCGGCCGGAAAACTGAAATTCTGATAGTAGGATCCTTCCTCGCCGGCCTTCTGCAGTCCAAGCTCTTCAAAGAAGGCCGCAAGGTAGGCGGTAGCCATGCGCTCGCCCTTGTCGCCGGTGCCGCGTCCTTCGTATTCCTCCGAAGCGAGCCGGGTCACATAGCGTCGCAGGTCGGCTTCCACGATCGCAGGATCCGAGGCCGCGAGCGCACGTTTCCCATGGTCGGAGGCCGTCGCTTCGGCTGCCTTAAACTCTTCGGCAAAAAGGCTGAGCGAGGAGAAAAGGAACAGGATGAAGAATTTCATATTCAGGATGGGCGGTAGTCTTTTTGGGCGGCAACCGCCAGCACGGAAGCGAAGGGCCGCGTAGGATCTTGCCAACCGCTCAGCCGATGCCAGATATTGAGCCTGATCTTCTCACGCTGAGTGGGCCACAAACTGGAAGCAGGTCAGAGGCTCTTGATGTTGTAGCCGGCTGCAATGACGAGGGAGGCGATCAGGGCCATGGTCAGAACCCAGGCCGCCAGCGGATTGCTCTTCGCCACCAGGACTCCGGTGAGCGCGGTAGCTATCAGAAGGCCGATGAATACCCCGCGGGAGGTCGTAAGCTTGTAATTGGGCTTTGCTTGTGCGGTTGGTCAGTCGCACATAAGGGTGATCTCCTCTCCATGATGTTGTTGGAACAGAGACAATGATCAGTAGGTCTCCCTTATGAGTGGAAGATGTAGATGGTGTAAAGGGAAAGAGGCATCCTAACACTATTTCGATCATCTGCGTGTTCGACTGGGAGCTCCCGGTGCTGGTTGGGCCGTATTCCTCAGATCGGGGCGGGACGTGGGCCGAAATCCGTGGCAGGATCCGCCCATCGCAATCTTTCGTTCGATCATTGAGCGCGGGTGGTGGTTGATCCTGCTCGCACTGGTGGGAGGGGCGGGGTGGCTTGCCACCTCGATCCCGTCCCTTGAAATCAATGCCACCACGGACGCCTTTCTCGAGGAAGAAGACACCGGAATCACCACCTACTACGAGGTTCGCGAGGAATGGGGGACCGATGAGTTTGCGATCTTCTGCGTCACCGCGGACGATTGGTTTACCCCCGAGGGGATGGCGCGACTCAAGGCGATCGAGGCCGAGGTGAAGGAGGTGCCCTTTGTGGCCTCCACCATGTCCATCTTCGACGTCCCCCTGCTTCGTCAGAATCCGGATCAGAAGCCCAACCTGTTCCGCATCAAGAAAAGCATGGTGGACTTGCGAGATGAGGGAGTCGACCTCGCCCAGGCCGGAGTGGAACTGCGCGAACACGAGCTCGCCAAGGGAAACCTGATCTCCGCCAACGGTCGCAGCATCAGCATCCTTGCTTACCTCGACTGGTCGAAAACCGACGGAAAACTCGTTCCCGGAATCTGCGTGCGCCGCGAAAAGTTGGCGAAAGGGGTGCGCGCCCTCGCTGACAAGTGGAACAAGGAACTTCCCGAGCCCGTCCGCATCTCCGGTATCCCGATCATCCAGCGAGCCCTCCACGATAACATCAGGCACGACCTGATTGTCTTTGGCATCGCGGCTCTCGCGCTCTTCTCTCTCGCCCTCTTCGTCGTCTACCGGATGCCGCGATTCGTGGTCATCCCGATCGTGTGCTGCCTCCTCCCGGCTGCCGGGATGCTCGGGGCCATGAGTATTCTCGGGATTCCAATCGCGCTCGTCACCTCGAACATGCCGGTTCTCCTCTTCGTGCTGATGTTGCCCTACAACGTCTACTTCATCGAACGCTATCGCGAGCGCCGTGCGTTCCACCCGGAGGAAGACGGATTGGCGAGCACGCTCTCCGCCCTGCGCACCATCGTGGTGCCCTGCTTCTTTTCCTGCGCCACCACCTTGGCGGGATTCGTTGCGCTCGCTACGAGCAAGGTGATTCCCATCCGTGATTTCGGGAGAACCATGACGGTTGGAATGCTGGTGGGATTCGCAGTGGTCTTCCTTTTTCTTCCTGCCGCCATGAGACGATTGCGTGGCTCCCGCGTGGAACGAAGCGCGACCGGGATCTCCCGTCCATCCTCGGGATTCGTGAAATTACTGCAGAAGATCACCCTCGCGCGCCCGGGTTGGATCGTGATCATTGGCGTGGTGGTTCTTGCCGTTTCCATCGACGGCGCTCGGCGCATCAGCGCGGAAAGCAAATTCACAAACTACTTCTGGCCTAGCAGCGAGGCCTACCAGGGGCTTGAGTTCATCGATCAGGAGGTTGGCGGAACGACTTGGATCGAAGTGCTCCTAGACTCCGACGAGCCGGGATTCTTCAAGAAAGCGGAGGGCATCAAGGCCCTCGAAGTGGTGGAAGCCTACTTCCAAGACCTTCCGGAAACCGGGAACATCCTCTCGCTGAACAGCCTGCGCAACGAGATGCGCAAGACCTTCAAGCCGGAGTGGTTTCCGCTCATGAGCGACGCCGCACTGCTCACCCTGGTCAACATTTCTTCGCCCGATCTCGTCAGCCAGACCACCAACAGCTCCTTCAGCAGCAGTCGCGCGACCATTCGGATGAAGGAGACCGCGCCGACCCTGAAGCGCAGGGTCGTCCTGGACGGATTGAACAAGCATCTTGCCGATCACAAGGAGGCCTTCGCGAATCTCGAGGTGGAAATCACGGGGGTCTTCCCGGTGTACGCCGACATGCTGACCCAGCTCCTGGAAGGTCAGAAGCAGTCGATCATCGTGGTGCCGCTCGCAGTTTTCCTCATGCTGCTTCTTCTCTTTCGTTCCCCGATCCTGGCGCTCCTCGTTCTCCTTCCGCAGGCTCTCCCTGTCGCGGTCCTCCTCGGAATCATGGGCTGGGTCGGGATCCCCCTTGATCTCGTGACCGTGATGATCGCTGCCATCGCGATCGGAGTGGGGATCGATGCCGCCATTCAGTACACCATGCGCTTTCGCGAAGAGCTGGCCGCCACCGGGGACCACCGCGCAGCGGTTTCCCGTGCCCACGCGACCATTGGGCGGGCGATCTGGACCGCAACGACCATCATTGTGGCGGGGTTCGCGATCCTGGTCCTCTCCCGGTTTTTCCCGACCTTCTGGTTCGGAATTTTCACCGCAGCCGCCATGCTGATGAGTCAATTGGCGACCCTCACGATGCTGCCAAGCCTCTTTCTCCTAACGGGTTATCCCAAAAAGTAGCGCGTAGGACCGGTCGGTCCGGATAATCAGCAACATTTCACCCACCATTCTGCACCTGCTCGGAATCGACCATCGACAGCTCACCTGTCACCAAGGTGGGCGGCATTACCGGCTGAATGACCAGTATGGTAAGATCGTGCGGGGAATCCTGGCGTGAGGATGCCATAGAATTCCAAGGATTCTCCCTCCCCCGTGTCTGGGTGAATGTGAAATCCTGGCAGATTCTCTTGTCACTCATCCTCGCCCCGGCGGTAGTTGCCCTCCACACCACCGGCATGACCGGGGAGGGACGTGGAGTTACCTTCTCAGAGAAGTTTCGCCACGCCTACGCTGCGGCCACTGTGGATCAAACCAATGCGAAGTGCATCGGGAAACTCAACGCCATGCGGGAAGAATTCGTGAAGCCGGAAGAGGTCGCCGAGATCGAATTGACTCTCGGAGTGATCTACGGTCAGCGCACCGGCCTTCGCGATCCGGTGAAAGCGGTGCCGCACTTCACGAAGGCGCTCAACCACGATCTCCCCCCCACCACGCGCACGCGGGTCCTGCTCTGGCGGGGCAATGCCCTTGAACAGCAGGAGCGGCGTCGGGCGGCCCTTCCCGATTACATCCGCGGACTCATGATGTGCACGCAATTCGATCTCTCCCACGGTTGGCCAAAGCAGGCGCCCCGCCTCGAGGATGATCCGCGGCGCGAGACCGCGGTGGATCCCAAGGCCCTGGACGGACCGCGGTCCGGACCCGGCAGAGCGGGGCCGGACGCCATGATGCAAACGCACCTTCTTCGCATTGAGCGCGAGATGCTTCAGTTCCGCTATTACCTCGTCGAAGCGGTGAAGCGCGTTGCGGAGAATGCGAAGCTGGATGCGGTCGATCTTGAGAAAGAGATCGCGTATATCGTAAGCGACTCCCGCCGCGCCACGCAAATTCTCTTGTGGTGCCAGGACAAGAACGAGCGGCCGTGGCCCTGAGGCCTGCAAGCGGCGGCGTGCAGGAAGAGGGTGGTGCGGACACTGAATCCTTGCCCTCTCCCTGGATTTGGCACCAGAATCCGGCATGAAACTCGTCCTCTCGCTTGTTGCCGCCGCCTCCTGCCTCTCCACCACCCTTGCCGATCACCACAAGGCTCTTGAGAAAATCGTGGCACCCGGCACCAAGGTCGAAAAGCTTGGAGGGGACATGGTCTTCACCGAGGGACCAGTCTGGATTCCGGCGCAGAAGATGGTGGTCTTCAGCGACATCCCAAACAGCCGGCAGATGAAATGGACCAAGGAGGGTGGTCTCAAGGAGTACCGCAAGGTGGAGCAGAGCAATGGCAATCTCCTCGATCTGGAAGGAAACCTGCTCTCCTGCCAGCACGGCGGGCGCAACATCGTCAGTATGAATCCGAGAGGGTCCGTCACCGTCCTCGCCGACAAGTTTGAGGGAAAGAAATTCAATTCGCCCAACGATCTCGCCATCCGCGCCGATGGCACGATCTGGTTCACCGATCCGAGCTACGGTCTCCGCGGCCGGCCCGCCGAGGTGTCCGGGAAGTGGGTCTACAAACTTGAGCCCAAGAGCGGCAAAGTCTCGGTGCTCTACAAGGGCCACGACATGCCGAACGGCATTGCCTTCTCTCCTGATGAGAAGCGCGTCTACATCGCGGACACCGGCAAAGTGGGCAAGATCCGTGCCTTCAAGGTGGTCGAGAAGGGCCTCCTCGGCGATCCGCTCTTCGAGATCGATGTGCGCTGCGACGGAATGTGCATCGACACCAAGGGTAATCTCTACACCACTTCGTCGGGAGGGATTCACGTCTTCGACAAGGACGGCAAGAAGCTCGGAGTGATCGAGACTCCAGAGCATCCAGCGAACGTCTGCTTTGGTGGTGAGAACTACGACACTCTCTTCATCACCGCGCGGAAGTCACTCTACTCGGTTGTGACTCTCGCCAAGGGCGCCAAACCCAAGGGCGCAAAGTGGTAGGCTGGATTCCGGAGACGACTTCCGACCGGAAGGGAGTCGAAAGTCACCTGCCGAGCCCTCCTCCGTCTGAACACTAGACACGGATTACTGAACACTCGCTCTCCCTCCGCCTACTGTTGCAGCAGCCACCCAAGGAGATCATTGAACTCTGCTTCGGAGAGGACCTTGTCAAAGCTCGGGGGCATGAGGGAGAGCGGCATGGTGGTTTTGCCGGCGATGGCGCTCTTTTGCAGGCGGTGTTCGGCGCCTGCCGGATCGACCATGACCGTCACGGCCCCCGATTCTCCGCGCACGAATCCGGCCGAGGTCGTGCCATCCTTCAGTTTGAAGGTGGTGAGATAAAAGTGGGCATCGACGTTGCGGTTGGGATCGAGGATGTCCTCACACAGCCTCGCCACCCCGCGTGATCCGATCCCGTCCAACTGTGGTCCCAGGAGGGCGCCTTTCCCTCCGACTTGATGGCACACCGCGCAATGCGTTTCGAAGACAACCTGGCCGTTTTTCGAGTTGGGCTTGGCCTTTGCAAAGGCGGTGGTGCGGGTGCGGATCAATTTGTCGAGGCGCTCGCGTTCCTCCTTGGAAACGGCAATGGGCGCAGGGGCGGAGGAGGGTGGAAGATAGGGACGCAGCTGATCCCGCAGGTCGGCGGGAGCGGTTAT
Source organism: Roseibacillus sp. (assembly GCA_046581525.1). Lineage (GTDB taxonomy): Bacteria > Verrucomicrobiota > Verrucomicrobiia > Verrucomicrobiales > Akkermansiaceae > Roseibacillus_B. Next base: position 6,246 of record JAYGGC010000066.1, read on the forward strand.
CTGCAGGAGAATGGCAAGTTGCCGCAAGGCCTTGGAGCGGGCTGCGGAGCCCGGGAAGGCGTCCACGCTCACCACCCTCGGTTCGATGCGGGTCACGCCAATCCACGCGTAAGCCTTGCCCGCGTCACCGTCGACGATCTCGAGTCGGACGGGCTGTCCCGCAAGATCGGAGAGATCCCAGTCGACCCGTTGACAGACGTTGCTGCGCGGGGGGAAGGCTTTGCGAAGTTCCTCTCCTGACTTGCTGCCAACAAGGCGGACGAGAAGCTTGTCGTGGGCTGGTCCGTCCGGTGGTCCGCGATGGCCGCAGACCCAGAAGGAAAGTTTCTTGGGAGCGGGAAAAACCTTGCTGCGCAGAATGCCAGTGAGCCGTTCGGTCCTCGATCCTCCACGTGGAAGGCTGGTGAGAGTGGGTGCGGTGGCGCCATCGCTACATTGCCTGGTTCGGAAGCCCCAGGGCGAGGCGCTCTTCGGGGCGGAGGGGTGCGCTGCGATGATCCATGACTTGCCATCCTGTTCACCGAGGATCTGCGGAGCAAGGGCCTGCGCCCAGCCGAGCAATTCGGGATTTGGTCTGAGCTCCCCGCGTTCGGCCAGTCCACGGGCGAAGGCATCGAGAAGAAGGCCTCGCGGAACGGCGAGGAGAGTGACCCGGGCGCGCTCGAGAGCGATGGCATCGGTGAGCGACTTGGGAGACCCATGTCTTGCGATGTGGGTCAGGAACCGGCGGTGAGTTTCGGGCTGGAGTAGCGACGTCGAATTGAGGTGCCGGAGGAGGAAGGCGGCGGCCTCCGGCGATGGTACCGCAACGGCCAAGTCGATGGGAATGGACGTCGCGGGATCTGCGTTGAATGCACCGGGAAGTTTCAACTGCTCGCGAACCGCCATGCGCACCACGTGGCCGAGATGCGTGTCAGCGGACGGGGTGTTCTCTAACAGATTTAGGAGGGAGGGCAGCGCTTCGAGGATTGGCGAGGCTTGAAAATATGAGGCGGCGGCCCGGCGGATGAAGGGGGACTTGGAGCGCAGGTCCGCGACCGGGTTTGGTGAGAGGGTGGGCAGCTCGATCGGTCTCCGTGAGGAGACGCCGTCCTTCTTCACGATCCGCCAGATGCGTCCCCGTTTGCGATCGCGCCCCGGATGATCGAGAGGCACTTCGTAGTGTCCGATAATGCGGTTGTAAAAGTCCGCGACGTAGAGTGCCCCGTCGCCGCCAAGGCAGAGGTCGACCGGGCGGAACCACGGATCGTCGCTGGTGACGAAGTCCGGCTGCTCGACGGCCAGCGGAGTGCTTCCCACGAACTCGATGCGGTCGCGATTGACGCGGGAGGTGACCGGATTTCCGATGAGAATGTGATCGTTCCACTTGGTCCCCCACACCCCGCGGTCGAAATAGACGATCCCGCAGATCCCGGTGGACCCGTGGGTGTGCTGGATCATGGCGGGTCCGAAGCCGATCCCATCATGGGGCTTCCCAAAGCTGGGATAGAACGCACCGCGCAGAAGCTGGTAGATCGGCGAGCTGTGGCAATCGGCACTGTAGAGATTGCCGCGGCGGTCGAAGCAGAGACCGAAGGGATTCACTTGTCCACGGCTCCAGATCTCGACTCGCGAGCCGTCGGGCTGAAATCGAAAGACGTTTCCGGAATTGAGATCGAGGGTGGAGCCGTCGCGGGCCTTGAAGTGGCTGGTGTTGTTGAACCCATGGGTGGCGTAGATCCAGCCGTCCGGTCCGAGGCGGAAGCTGGAGAGCATCCCGTGCGTGTCCTTCTCCCATCCGAGCGGTCCGAAGAGCACCTCGCGGTGATCGCAGCGGCCGTCGCCGGTGGTGTCGGCGAAGTACCAGATGTTCGGGATGCTCCACGCGATACAGCCATCCTTGTGCTCCGGTTTGTGCCACGGCAGGACGCCGGTGGGAACATTCAGCCCGTCCGCAAAGTCGATGACCTTGTCCGCCACCCCGTCACCATCGGTGTCCTCGAGAATCTTGATGGCATCACGGCTGTCGCGAACCCTCGTGCCCCGCGCATCGGCCCAGCGCTCCTTCTTGGCAGGATAGGGATACTCCATGGTCGACGAGACCCAGAGCCGCCCGCGCTTGTCGTAAGCGAGGTTGATGGGCTTGTTGATCATGGGCTCCGAGGCGAAGAGCTGGATCTCGAAGCCGGCGGGAACCTTGAGAGCCTTCTGTTCCTGCTCCGGGGTGAGCGGCTCGGTCTCGCGGATGAGGACCGAATCAGCGGATGCCGGAACGGACCCAGCGAGGAAAATCAGAAGTGCCGCAGCGACCGCGGCCCAGGATGTGATGCGAAGGCAATTCATGATCGTTGAACTGAGCGAATGAAGGGGCGTCCGACACTGAACGAAAACGGCGGTCAGGCCAGAATTTCCTTCACCACATTCCCGTGCACATCGGTCAATCTAAAGTCCCGGCCCTGGAAACGGTAGGTCAGTTGTTCGTGATCGAAGCCGAGGAGATGGAGGAGAGTTGCGTGCAAATCGTGGACGTGGACCTTTCCATTGACGACGCCGAATCCCAACTCGTCGGTCTCGCCGTGAATGTGGCCCTTCTTCACTCCTGCGCCCGCCAGCCACATCGTGAAGGCGTCAATGTGGTGATCCCGGCCGACCGTCTTGCGGTTTTCACCCATCGGGGTGCGTCCGAATTCGCCACCCCAAATGACGAGGGTGTCCTCCAACATCCCGCGTTCCTTGAGGTCGAGGAGGAGGGCGGCGCTGGCTTGGTCGGTTTGCCTGCAGACCTTCTCGAAGTCGGAGTTGAGGTTTTCGCCGGGACCACCGTGGCTGTCCCAGTTCGTGTGGTAGAGTTGCACGAAGCGCACTCCGCGTTCGATGAGACGACGGGCAAGGAGACAGTTGGAACCAAAAGAGGCCTCGCCGGGCTTCACTCCGTAGCTGTCGAGAGTGTGCTGCTTCTCGCTGCCGAGGTCCATCAACTCGGGTGCACTGGTTTGCATGCGGTAGGCCATCTCGTAGGCGTTGAGGCGGGTGAGGATCTCGGGGTCACCGGTCGCTTCGAGACGGGCGCGATTGAGCGCGCCGACCGTGTCGTAAAACTTGCGCTCCCGTTCGCGCGTGATCCCCTCCGGACTGCGCAGGTGGAGAATGGGATCGCCCTTTCCGCGAAATGGCACCCCTTGAAACGAAGTCGGCAGGAAGCCGCTGGCCCAGAGGGAATTGCCCGCCCGCGGTCCGCGGGGTCCACTTTGCAGCACGACGAAGCCGGGCAGGTTATCCGACTCGCTACCGAGTCCGTAGGTGACCCACGACCCCATGCTCGGTCGTCCGGGTGCCTGGAAGCCGGTGTTCATGAAGAGCTTGGCGGGACCGTGGTTGAAGACGTCGGTGGTCATTCCGCGCAGCCAGCACACTTCGTCGACAATCTTGCGGTGGTGCGGAACCTGGTCGCTGAGGGTCATTCCGCATTGTCCGTATTTCTCAAATGGCCGCGAGTTTCCCAGGAGCGTTTCGTTGCCCTTGAGGAAGGCGAAGCGCTTCCCTTCCATGAGGCTCTTGGGCGGGGTCTTGCCGTGGAACTCCCGTAGCTTCGGTTTGTCCTCAAAGAGTTCGAGCTGGCTCGGGGCGCCGGCCATGTGCAGGAAGATGACATTTTTCGCCTTGGCGGGGAAGGGAGGGGTGCGCGCGCCCATCGGTCTCGCGGGATCGATGGCAGGGAGGTGCCGGGCGTGCAATTGACCGAGCAGGGAGTTGAGCGCAATCGTTCCCAGCCCCACTCCGCAGTCGCGAAAAAAGTGACGACGAGTGCGCTCGGCCAGCCCGCGTTGTTCGTGATCGTTCATTCGCGCGTGATGAAGTTGTCGGTGTTGATAATTGCCCTCGCCACACCCACCAGGGCCGCGGCGTCAGTGTAGGATTCCTGGGTCGCCCGCAATTCATCGGTGACCAGGAGGCGTGCACTCGCGGCATCGGTCGCAAAGTCGGTGGCCTGGGTGTGATAGTACTCGAGCAGGATCTTGAGCTCCTCGCGCTCGGGCTCACGGCAGAGGGTCAGCAGGAAGGCACGCCGGATCCGCTTTTCGATGTCACCGGGGACCTCGTGAATGAGTCGCGCGGCAAGGCCCTGGGCGATCTCGAGGAAGGCGGGATCATTTGCGATGGTGAGGGCTTGCAGCGGGGTGTTGGAGCGCAGGCGCCGGGTGCAGGTGGTCTGGAAATCCGGCGCATCGAAGGTGGAGAGGAGGGGATAGGGCGCACTGCGATAGAAAAAGGTGTACATCGCGCGACGATAGCGGTCGGGTCCGGTGCTCGTCTTCCAGTTCTTGCGGTTCTGGGTGAACGCGTAGATGCCAGCCGGCTGTGGGGGATAGACCCCGGGCCCGCCAATCTTGCGGGTGAGCAGTCCGCTCGCGGTGAGCGCAGCATCGCGGATGATTTCGGCATCGAGACGGATGCGGCCTTGGCGGGCGAGGAGGAGATTACTCGCATCTTTGCTGGCTAGATCCGGACGGGCCACCGAGGAACGCTGGTAGGCTTGGCTCGTTACGATGAGCCGATGGATCTTCTTCATCGACCATCCGTCCTCGACGAAGCGGCGGCTCAGATAGTCGAGGAGCCTGGGATGGGTGGGCGGCGTACCCTGGGTTCCGAAATCTTCTTCGGTCGCGACCAATCCGCGCCCGAAATAATGCAGCCAGATCCGGTTGACGGTGACGCGTGGGGTGAGTGGATTGGCGGGGTCGACGATCCACCTGGCGAGATCGTGGCGTGTTGGTCGGTGCTCGGTTTTCGGGAAGGCGGGTTGGACCTGGGAGAGGACGCCGGGGTTCACTTCGCCGGCCTCCTTGTTGGGTCGCGTGAAGTCACCACGGGTGAGAATGAAGGTGGGGCGATGCTTGTTGAGCTCCTTCATCACCATGAGCTTGCCCTTGCGTTGCTTCGGGGTGGGGGGCTCCTTCGTTTTCGGAGCGGGCGGGGTGGTGGAGGAAAGGTCGATCGCAAAGCGGCCGACGAGATAGTTCTCGTTCAGGTCGTGCTCCATGCGGATCCGGATGGGCTCGCCCTTGGTCTCGACCGGTTTATCAAAGTGGAAGACCGCCTCGTGCCTGGCATTGAGGGTGGCCTTCTGGTCCTTGCCCACATTGATGGCCCAGCCCGAGTTCTTATCGGCGTCGATGACGGCGGCCACCGGATAGCCGGGCTGTTCGTGGTCGGCGGTGGCACGGGTGAGGCGCACCGGGTTGCCATTCACCGTGCTCTGAAGCCTGGTGAGGACGAAGTTTCCGTTGGCAGCGTTTCCCGGGCCGTTCCTGGGGAGCGAGGGGTCGGTGAGAACGCGGAGTCGGAGGGCGGCAACCTTGTCGAGGTAGGTGATTGCGGTGAGCTCGTAGGCGTCCTTGGGCTTGGCCGACTTGTCGACGAGGAGGGAGTTGTCATCGAGGAGCCGGAGTGGTGCACCGGAGGCGGTGCGGTGTTCCAGGTAGCGGACCGGATTCCACTTGGCAGGCTCCCTCGACTCGGACTCGGGCGGGGAGGGAGGCTTGGGTGCGTTGTTGAGGATCTCGTATTCTGCGACCTCCACCGTGGGCCCGGTTCCATTGGCATCCTCCGTGTTGTTGAAGAAGGCGAAGAGTTGGTAGTATTCCCGCTGCGTGATGGGATCGAACTTGTGGGTGTGGCATTGCGCACAACCGACCGTGAGGCCGAGCCAGACTGCGCCCGTGGTGTTGACGCGATCGATCACGGACTCCACCCGAAATTGTTCGCGGTCCGAGCCCCCTTCCTGGTTGATCAGGGTATTGCGGTGAAAGGCCGAGGCGACCAGCTGCGACTTGGTGCGGTTTGGGAGAAGGTCGCCCGCCAGTTGCTCGATCGTGAATTGATCGAAGGGCATGTCATCGTTGAGCGCCTTGATCACCCAGTCGCGAAAGGGCCACATGTCGCGATCTCCGTCGATGGAGTAGCCGTGCGAGTCCGCATAGCGTGCCTGGTCGAGCCAGTGACGGCCCCAGCGTTCGCCGTAGTGCGGGCTGGCGAGGAGGCGATCAACGAGGCGTTCCCAGGCCTTGGGTTGATTGTCGCTGAGGAAGGCCCGGGTCTCCTCCGGAGTGGGCAGGAGTCCGGTGAGGTCGAGAGCGAGACGGCGGATCAGGGTCGCGCGATCGGCACGGGGAGAGGCCTTGATGCCCGCGTTCTGGAGCTCGGCATCGATGAAGGCATCGATGGGATTTCCCAACCACGTCTTGGGGAGGGCGATCTTGGCAATCGGTTCGAAGGACCAGTGGCCCTGGTATTTCGCGCCCTGCACAATCCATTGCCGAAGGAGAGCAACCTCGCTCTCGGTGAGCCGGCTGCGCTTGGACTTGGGAGGGGGCATCACTTCATCGGGATCGCGATGAGCCACCCGGGAAAGGATTTCGCTCTCCTCCGGCTTGCCGGGAACGATGGCGGCGTAGTCCCCCAAGTCGGCCAGCGCACCCTCGCGCAGATCGAGACGCAGGCCGGCCTTGCGCTTCTTCTCGTCGGGACCGTGACAGAAGAAGCACTTGTTGGAGAGGATGGGCCGGATGTCGCGATTGAATTGCACCTCCTGGGCCGGCGCCGACGGGGCCAAGAGGAGCACGGCGAATAGGGCAGGGAGGAGGCGGGACATCTCGGAAGGCGGCGACTCTTTAAACGCGAATCCCACCTCGCGGCAATCAGCAAGAATCGAAGCTGCCCTTGGCAAGCGCGAGCTGCCCTGTAGCCTTGCCCCTCCCGCCCATGAAATCCATTGATCTACGCAGCGACACCGTGACGAGGCCCGGGCCGGAAATGCGCCAGGTGATGGCCGATGCCGAGGTGGGCGATGACGTTTTTCGGGATGATCCCACCGTAGACCGGTTGGAGGCCATGGTGGCGGAGCGTCTGGGCAAGGAGGCCGCGCTCTATGTGCCGAGTGGGACGCAGAGCAATCTCTGTGCCTTGCTCACCCACTGCGGGCGCGCTGACGAATACATCGTGGGACAAGAGGCGCACACCTACATCTACGAAGGGGGCGGCGGGGCAGCGCTGGGAGGAATTCAGCCGCAGCCGCTCAACCTGGAAGAGGACGGGACGCTCGATCTGGACAAGGTGGAGAAGTTGATCAAGCCGGACGACTATCATTTCGCCCGCACGCGCTTGCTGTGCCTGGAGAACACCACCAATGGCAGGGTCCTGCCCACCGGCTACGCGGAGCAGGCCCGGGAATTTGTCGATCGCCATGGTCTCCTTCTTCATCTCGACGGTGCCCGGCTCTTCAATGCGGCCGTGAAGTCCGGACGTTCCGCGGCCGAACTCACAGCGCCCTTCGACAGCGTTTCGATTTGCCTCTCCAAGGGACTTGGCGCGCCAGTGGGGTCCGTGCTGACCGGCGGCGCGGAGTTCATTGCGGAAGCGCGACGCTGGCGCAAGGTGGTGGGCGGTGGCATGCGCCAGGCTGGAATCCTCGCGGCGGCTGGAATCTACGTTCTCGAGCATCACGTGGAGCGTCTCGCCGAAGATCACGATAATGCAATGCGCCTGGCCGAGGGCCTTGCCGCCATTGACGGATGCGAGGTTGATCCCGGTGCGGTGCAGACCAATATGATTTACGTCGGACTCCCTGCCGATCGTGTGGAGGGCTTGATCGCCCACCTCGCGGAGAATGCGATCCTGGTCTACCCGGGGAATCCACTGCGACTGGTCACCCACCTGGATGTTTCGCGCGAGGACGTGGAGCGTGCGGTTGCCGTGATTGGGGCGGCACTTGGCGAGTAGGAGGACGAGAGGCGCCTGGGTTCCGGCCAAAATTCGACGGGCCAATTTCCATAGAAATCGCAGAGCCAGAATTCAGGATCCAAACGTTGTTGGGTAGCTCCGATTTGGGAAGTGGGACTTGATCCTGAAGCCTATTTGGAAATTGGATGGTCGAGTTTTCGTCGACTGCCAAATGCCCATCGTTGGATCTAGAACGGCCTGGCGAGAGCGTGGATGGTGCTGTGCAAATCTCCGATCAGCTCCTCACCCTTGGTGGTCTCGAGATCGAAGTGGATCTTCATCTGCATGACGGGCGCGAGGTTGGGAATGGTGAGGAAAACCTCCCTGCGATTTTTGAGGAGCCTGGCTGAAGTCACTTCCACGGGATCGTGTCCCGTCTGCTCGGGATTTGAGACCTTGTATTCCTTGGAACCGTAGGCCTTGGTCCAACGGTAGTTCCACTGTTCGAGCTTCCAGCTGTCGAGGTCCTCGGCGAGTTCCTTGTCGAGTTCCTGGGTGAAGCCGACGCGGATCCCGTTTTGGTGGATGTTGATGCTCTTGGGCAGGGCCACCGGAGCGCCGGTGTAGCGCACGCGTTGGAGGCAGCCGTCCTTGGCGCCACTGGTCTGCCATCCCTTCAGGCCGCTCACGTAGAGCTGCCCGTCGTTGGGACTGAAGCGCGCACGCATCGCCCCCGACTGGAACTTGAAGGGGAACTGGTAGACCCCGGCCTGGTCCACGCCGTCGACCTTTTCGCGCAGGACGAGGAAGAGGAGACACTTGCCATAGGAGCAGTGCACCATGTGACCATTGAAGGGGCCCCACTTGTCACTCGTGTTCCAGGCCTGTCCGCCGCAGGAGTTGTCGACATTGTGAGGAATCCAGCAGAGCGGGCCGTCGTAGGTCGTGGGCGGAGTCGCGCGATGGTGGGCATTCATGAACCCATAAAACCCACCGGGTTTCACGAGGTCGATGCGCGAAGCGGGAACCCAGGTGCCCTGCTGATCAGCAACGGTGAGCTCGCCATTCGGTCCCGCGCTCGATCCATTGGGCCAGCGGAATCCGGTGGCCACCACGTCCATGGTCGCGCCATCCTTGTAAACCTTGAGGAGGGTGCCGGCGTGGCTGTTCCTCGCGCCGTGACCCTTCACGAAGTAGAAGTTCCCCTGCGGATCGGTCTCCAGCCCGGTGGCGAATTCGTGCACGTGTTTCCCGATCTTGCACTGGTTGTTGAAGCACTCGTAGTAGTCCGCCTCGTTGTCGCCATTGTAGTCATGGAGGCGCGTGATCTGGTCGCGGCCCAGCACGTAGACCTTGTTGTCAACGATGCGCAGACCGAGCGGTTGGAAGAGACCGGCGGCATATCGCTTCCACTCGATCTTGCGCAACTTGTCGTCGATCCCTGACACCCGCCAGACATCGCCGTCGATGGTGCAGACCGCGATGTCGCCATTGGAAAAGAAGTCGTGCCCGCCGAAACGGAAGAGAACTTTCTCCGGATTGTCGAAGGGCGGGGTAATGGTGTCGACCACGTAGGGACCCTTCTCCTTGCCGACGGACCCCACGGTTGACCAACTGTCAGGCCACTGGGCGGGTCCGCCTCTCTCCAGGTGGGCGGAAAAGTTGTCGGGCGCGGCGAGGCGCCCTGCGGCCGTCGTGTATTCTTTCTCCGCGCCTTTCGGCACGCTGGCGATGACCAGGCGCAAGCGGAGCGTTTTCTGATGCGGGGGAATGGCGAGGAAGTAGTGACCGTCGGCGCGTTTGAGCACGGGCTTGGGACCCTGTGCACTCGCATTGACCACGACCATGGTGGCCCCTGCCTCTCCTTCGATCGCCTGGCACACCCTCAGGACCAGTTGTGACTCCGCGGGAGCAACTTCCAGGTCGCGGGTGATCCCCTTGGCCCCGCCCAGTTTGGCTACCCAGGGCGCGTCGAGGATCCCCACCCCGTTCACGGTGTAGGAAAACACCACCCTGCCATTGTAGCGGTAGAGCCCACGATACTGTGCCCACGCCCGGGGGAGAGGCCCCGCCTTGTCGGTGCGCGGATCACCAAAATTCCCACCTTCGTTCGCCCAGCCGGGCCCGCTCTCTGTGGTGAAAATGTAGGGTGAGCTCACCCAGTGTCCGGCGCCGCCCAACCCATCGCGGTAGGTGTTGAACATGACGGGATTGTCGGGCACCGCGCAGGCCATGCGCATCATCTCGGTGTCGAAGATCACGGTGGCGTCCTTGCCTCCTTCTCCCAGTCGCACCGCGATGGCCTTGTAAGTGGTCTTGTCTTTTACCTTCGCATCGCCACGCATGTCGATGGTGCCGGTGAAGACCCCTCCCAGTTCCGATTTCGAAAAGCGCGGCTGGGGAGCATCCCACCACGGCGTTTTCTCTTCCTGGACCTGCTTCTTCTTTTTCTTCTGGGCGAGAGCCGGGGGGCTGGTGGCGACGAGTGCAGTGGTGACCAGGGCGGTGAGGACGAGTCGAAGGCAATTCATGACTTTTGGCGAAGCTAGGGGAGTGAACCGGATTGGCAAGAAAACCACTACCGAGAGGGAGGTCCTGTGGGGACGGACCGCCTAACTACGAAGTGCCCGCACCTACTCTCGCACCGGTGTGAGAAAATTCGGCGACGTCCCAGGTCGCGCGACTGTTGGTCGTTGTTCGCAGACACAATGTTGACCTGCGGGATCGACGGGCGGACTGCGGTGTGAGAATCCGTGGACGTGGAGTCCATCGAGGAGGAGTACCAAAGAAACCACCGCAGTCACGATGTCCCGCACATCCACCAGCGCTGGCGAGCAGTGGCGCGCGCGGCTGGATTGCAGATCGTGACCCTCGCGGAGGAGGGGGACTCTCCGGTGCTCGGACTGAGAAATCGGAAATCGGTGGATGGCCCGGGGCTCTACCTGAGCACGGGGATTCATGGCGACGAGCCTGCTTCAGTGGTCGGGTTGCTGGAATGGGCGGAGGAGAATGTCGAGGTCCTCAAGTCGCATCCCGTCGCGATTTTTCCCTGCGTGAATCCGTGGGGACTGCTCAACAACTCGCGCGAGGATCATGCCGGGCGCGACTTGAACAGGGCCTTTGATCGGAGCTGCGCCAGTCCGATTTGTGCCATGCTCGACTTTATCGAGGGGCGCGAGTTTGCAGTGGCGGTGAGTCTGCACGAGGACTACGACGCGAATGGGATCTACCTCTATGAGTTGGCCCAGCGCGGGGAGAACTGGGGAGAGGAGTTGTTGGGGCAGGTGGAGAAGGAATTGCCGCGGCATGAGGGGACGGTGGAAGGCCGGCGGACGAGGAACGGCGTGATGCGGCGCTCGAAGGGCCTGGAACGAATCTCCCGCGAGATCGAGGGAATGCCCGAATCGATCTATCTCTATCTCCACCACGCGCGCACCGCCTTGACCTTCGAGACGCCCTCTGAGTTTTCCCTCTACCGCCGCGTGCGGGCCCACCTCAGATTCCTGGAGAGTGTTGTCAGGATGGTCCGGTAGGAATGGGGATCGCTGCGCGGCAGGACGCCGTTGGGGTGCACCCGTCCTGCAACTTACGGGATCACGGTCTCCGCGACGTACCAGAATCCCGACTCACCGATGAAACCGCCGACGTGCCGGAACTGCTCGGTTCGCCCCCCGGGTGAGAGGAAGGAACCGATGGTGTTCCAAGTGTCGAGATCAGTCCCATAGCGGATGCTGTAAATGTATGTGGTGACCGCGGTGTCGGGATTGGAGTTGAAAACAATGATCGCGTCGTTGCCGTTGCGCTCGATACGGAGGAGCTCGAAGCTCCCGCCGGTGCCAAGGAGATCGACTTCGAACACGGGGGTGGCGGAGTCATTGCTGTTGAGGCGCAGGGTTGTGGTGCGCACACCAAGGGCCGAGGGACTGAAGGTGACCTGCACGGTGGCGCTGCCCCCGGGGGCGATCGAATTGGTGGGCGGTGGAGAGCTGGAAAAGTCTGCCGCGTGGCCGCCGACCATCACGATGGTGGCGATGGAAAGTGGGGCTGTCCCCGTGTTTTGAATGGTGAAGGTGCGGGTCGAGATGGCATTGAGGTTGGTGCTTTCAAACTTGGTGTGATCGTCGGAAGAAGGGGTGTCATCCCCGGCCGCGATCACCATGTTGTTGCCAAGCAGGGTGAGTTTCGGCGAGGTGGTGGTGGCGTCCCCACGAATCGCAAAGTCATACGTGCTCTCGGACACATCCGTGTTGTTGATGCGGATGGTGGTGAGATGGAGGCCGGTGATGGAGGGATTGAAGGTCACCTCAAAGGACGTCTCCTGGCCGGGATCTACAGTGGTGGCTTGCAGTCTGGTGAAGGCAAACTGGTCACTGCTGCCGCCGATGAATTCAAGGGTGGGAATGGTCAGTCTCTCCTGGCCGAGGTTTTGGATCGTGAATGTGCGGGTGATTCCACCGGCGCCGACATCAACCGATTCAAAGTCGGTGTGATCCTCGACTCTCGGGACGGGATCACCGTCCATGATGTCGAGCCCGTTGCCCTGCACGTTGATCTCGGGGGCGGGAACAAGGCCCTCTCCCTGGATTTTGAAGTCAAAGGTGGGATTGCTCGAGGAGTTGCTGTGGATCCTCAGGATGGTCGACCGCTCGCCGTCGAGACCGGGATTGAAGCGAACCACGAAGTCAGTCTCGCGCTCGCCAGGGAGGAGGACGGCGGGGGCAATGGGAATCGTGAATTCAAGGCGTTGCCCCCCGATGCGCTGGATGCCCAGGATGGAAAGCGGGCTGGCTCCGACGTTTCGAATCGTGAAGATGCGGTCGATGAATCCGCCCAGCACCGCGACGCCGCCAAAATTGGTGTGGTCTGTAAAACTGGGAGTGGTGTCGTTCGCCGGGATCGTGGTGTTGTTGCCGAGCACGTTGATGAGCTGGGCGTGGATCGGGCCGCTGCCGAGAAGGAGGAGCATCGCGCACCATCGAAGCAGTGGAACTGGGCGAGGGGTGGGCATGGGGTGAGCTCCGAGAACGTGGCGCGGAGGCGTCGCGGGTCAAGGAAAAGTAGACGAGCGAGTTCTTTCCGCTTTCCGGGCGGAGCAGTCGGAAGAGAATGGCCGCGATGGATAATACCAAGGCCGAGCGGCCGAATTTTGTGACTCACCTGGAATGTTCGATGACGGGCGAACGCTACGAGGCGGAGGTGGTGCAGGGGCTCTCGCGAGAGGGACGGCCCCTGTTGGTCCGCTACGACCTGGACGCTCTCGCCGCGGCAGTCTCGAAGGAGGAACTGGCGGAGCGCCCCGAGGACTTGTGGCGCTACCGGGAGTTTTTGCCGGTGCGCAAGACGGAGAATATTGTGAGCCTGGGGGAACCACTCACCCCGATCCAGCCTGCCACCCGCGTTCAGGCGAAGTTGGGAGGCGGGCCGTTGTTCGTGAAGGACGAGGGGCGCCTCCCGACGGGCTCGTTCAAGGCCCGCGGGCTGGGCATCGCAGTTTCGATGGCGAAGGAGCTCGGCTTGCAGAAGCTCGCGATTCCCACCAACGGCAATGCGGGGGCCGCGATGGCGGCCTATGCGCGGCGGGCGGGCATGGAGGTGTTCGTGTTTTGTCCCGAGGACACCCCGGAGACCAACCTGCGCGAGATCGCGATGCAGGGGGCGAAAGTCTGGCGCGTGAATGGGCTGATTCACGACTGTGGAAAGATCGTGCGCGAGGGGGTGGAGGCCACGGGGTGGTTCGACTTCTCGACCTTGAAGGAGCCCTACCGAATCGAAGGCAAGAAGACGATGGGACTGGAACTCGCCGAGCAGTTCGGGTGGGAACTGCCCGATGTGATCTTTTATCCGACCGGGGGCGGAACTGGCTTGATCGGAATGGTGAAGGCCTTCGACGAGTTGGAAACGATGGGCTGGATCGGATCCAAGCGACCCCGCATGGTGGCGGTGCAGGCCAGCGGATGTGCGCCGATTGTGAAAGCGTGGGAGGAAGGCGCGGAGCACGCCGAGGTTTGGGAAAATGCACACACTGTCGCCGCCGGCATCCGGGTGCCGGCCGCAATAGGGGACTTCCTGATCCTGCGAGGGGTGCGCTCGACCAACGGATTTGCGACTGCGGTGGACGATGATGCGATCGAGGCAGCGCGGGTCGAGATGGCCGATCTCGAAGGCATCCTGCTGTGCCCCGAAGGCGCCGCGACCTACGCGGCTTATCAAAAGGAGTTGGCGAGCGGACGGCTGAGCGCAGAGGAATCGGTGGTACTCTTCAATTGCGCGACCGGGCTGAAGTACGACATGCCGCCCGTCACTGCGGCCCTGGATCGTCACAAGCCCATCGACTATGCGGCGATGATGTAAGTTTGGAATTCCGGGCTGACAAGAGTCTGCATAACGGCCACGCTCTGAACCCGTGGATTTCTCGCTGGGCACGAAGACCGGGACGGCAGAGAATTCTTGATCCAAGAAATTCGGGACTCAAGTTCCGGACGACTGCCGGGCTGGCGAACGGAGGTAAAAGAGACGAGTTGCCCGTCGGTTGGCGTTAGCATAGTAGTAGTTATGAAGAGGATCCTGGTTTTCGGTTTGCTCGGCGGCTTCGGAGTGGTGGGAGCGGCGGAATTTGGAAAGCCGGTACGCCTGAAGGCAGGCGGTGAGGTCATCAAGGTCGAGAGTCCCGGCTATGCCGCGCCCTGCCTGGCGGACCTGAACGGGGACGGGAAAAAGGACTTGTTGGTGGGACAATTCTACAAGGGCAAGATCCGCGTCTTTCACAGCGAGGGGAATGGCAAGTACGCCAAGGGGGAATGGCTTGAGGCCGGCGGAAAGGTGGCCGAGATCCCAGGTGTTTGGTGATGCACTTCGTCGACTCCACAGGTTGTGGATCTCAATGGCGACGGCAAGATGGACATCCTTTCGGGATCGTACTCACGCATGGGTGCCGAGACGATGGCGGGCCTCTTCCAGGTCATCTACGGGAGCGACGAGGGCTTTTCGAAGGCGGTCCCCTTGAAGGGAACCGATGACAGGCCTCTCCTCATTCCGATCAAAGACGGGAAGGACAAGATCACGAAGGCGATTTGCACCCGTCCCACCGCGGTCGACTGGGACCACGATGGTGACCTCGACCTGGTGGTCGGAAACTTCGAGGGAACCTTTTATCTCTTCCGCGGCCAGGGCAGGGGCAAGTTCGCACCCAAGCCGGAACTCCTGAAGTGTGGGGAGCGTGAACTGCGGGTCAGTGGGGGACACAGCGATCCTTTCATGGTGGACTGGGATGGCGATGGTGATCTCGATCTCGTCTCCGGTAGCGCGCAGGGCGGGGTGGAGTGGGCGGAGAACACCGCCGCCAAGGGCGAGGAGCCCGCATTGTGTTCGTTTCAGCGTCTGCTCGCTGCGCCCGGTTATGGGGCCGCGGAAAAGGGCGCACCCTCGAATTCCACTCGAGTCTGGATTGAGGACGTCAACGGGGATGGAAAGCTCGACCTTCTGCTTGGCGACAATGCCATCATCAATCATCCCGCCAAGGGTCTCACCGAGGAGGAAATGGCGGTGAAGAAGAAGGAGTGGCAAAAGGAAGTCGACGCCACGATGGCTGAGATGAACAAGGCCTCCGCCTCCAAGGAGGGCCGTCCTCCGGAGGAGCTCATGACCAAGTATCGGGAGCTCTACAAATCTCGCAGCAAGTTCATGACCGAGGAACGCACCGGCTACGTCTGGTTGTACCTGCGGAAGTGAGGAGTGATGGATGGGGGTGCGGAGTGGTGGAGTGGTGATTGAGTAATTGGGTACTTCAGCTCTGCGGGAAATGTGGCTAGCTTTTGGGGATGAATCGCGTCGTCTCCTTGTTCCCGGTTGCCCTCGCCCTGGCGACTCAACCAGGCACCGCGCAACACGTCCCCGCTGATCCCTACTGGCCCGGCTTGGATCAACCCAAGTTGATCACCCCGCAGTGGATCGGCGAAGAGGGGGTGAAGGCGGTCGTGATTCTGTCGATCGACGACATGTCCGACACGGGAAAGTACGAACGCTTTCTCCGTCCCATCCTCGATCGCCTGAAGAAAATCGACGGGCGGGCGCCGGTGAGCATCACCACGATGGGAATCGATCCCATGGATCAGCAGGTGCAGTCGTGGCTCAAAGAGGGCGTGAGCATCGAGTCGCACACCATGAGTCATCCCTGTCCCCTGCTCGCGGGAGGGGACTTTGCCAAGGCGAAGAGCACGGTGAACCGGAACATCGATCTGCTCTTCACCATTCCGAACACCGAGCCGGTCGCCTTCCGCATGCCCTGTTGTGACTCGCAGAACTCGGTCAGTCCGCGCTTTTTCGCGGAAATCATGCACAGGACGACGGAGGCGGGGAACTTCCTGCGTGCGGACTCATCGGTCTTCAATCTCTTCACCCCGGAGGACACGGCCTTGCCCAGGGAGCTGATTGCGCCCGAAGGAGCGAAAAAGGGACGTCTTGCGAAGTATCTGCCGCTCGATCGTGGATTCGTGAACGTGATCGAAAACTATCCTTATCCTTACGTGATCGGGAACATGAGTTGGCAGATTCCCGGTGCGGTTCCTTCGGACTGGGCCGGGCAGCATCACCACGGCTCCAGGAATCCCAAGACGGTCGAGGACTGGAAGGCGGGAATTGATTGCACCGTGATCAAGCAGGGGGTCTTCGCTCTCGTGTTTCATCCCCACGGCTGGGTCGATCCCGCGCAGGTGGTGGAACTGATTGATCACTGCGTGGCGAAGCACGGAAAGAAAGTGAAGTTTCTCACCTTGCGCGAGACTTACCAACGATTGCGGGACAATGCGCTGGGAGGCTGGACGCTGCGGGATGATGCAGGGGACAGCACTGGGATTCAGGTCAGGGATCTGGATCAGGATGGGTTCATCGATGTATGGAACCCCAAGGTCGGTAAGGCGCGCCGCTGGAATAAAAAGACCGGGGAGTGGATGGTTCACCGTTTCCCCCGCCCGGGCGACCGGGTGCCGGAGCAGGCCGCCCACCCCGCCGCGTTACGCCTGGTGGACCTCGACGGGGATGGGGACCAGGACAAGGTGTTCTCCGACGTGGATGAGTTTTGGGTGAAGATCCAGCAGGCGGACAAGTCGTGGAAGGACGGCCTGAGTGGAAAGCGGGGTGATCGTGATCCCGTCAATGAAATCCCGATGATCGTGCGGAAGGACGGTTCCGACAACGGTGCGTGGTTTGCGAAGGGATGGATGTACATCCAGAACGAGCACACTGGCAACAAGCCGGGGCAAGTCGAACGCCGCATCCTGGAAGACTTTCTGCAGCCCCTTCCGGCCCGGAAGGACTTGCAGAAGCTCAAGCCCAGGAGTCCCCGGGAGTCCCTGCAATCGATGCGGACCCATCCCGCGTTGGAGATAGAACTGGTGGCTGCGGAACCCCTCGTGAAAGACCCGGTGGAGATTGCGTGGGGGCCGGACGGGAAACTATGGGTGGTCGAGATGGCGGACTATCCGAGGGGGATGGATGGCAAGGGCAAGTCGGGCGGGCGCGTGCGTTTTCTCGAAGACACCGACGGCGATGGCGAGTACGACAAGTCGACCCTCTTTCTCGAAGGCCTCAACTATCCCACCGGGGTGCTGCCTTGGCGGGGCGGGGTGCTCATCACGGCCGCGCCCGAGATTTTGTGGGCCAGGGATACCGATGGAGACGGGAAGGCGGACGAGAAAAAAGTGCTCTACGACGGCTTCCGGGTGGGCAATCCGCAACACCGGGTGAACGGGTTGCGCTGGGGCCTGGACAACTGGATTCACATCGCGAATGGAGACAGCGATGGGACCATCCGTTCGGTGAAAACGGGCAAGACCATCAACATCAGCGGCCGCGACTTGCGCATTCGTCCGGATGAAGGATTGCTCGAAGCGCAGAGTGGCGAAACACAATTCGGACGCTGCCGCGACGACTGGGGCAATTGGTTTGGCAACAACAACAGCAACGCGCTCTGGCACTACGTTCTGCGTGACCACTACCTGCGCCGCAATCCGCATGTCGCTTCGCCGCGCACATACCACATGGTTCCCGAAGAACAGGGCCGGCTGCAGCTCTACCCCACCAGTGTCACCGTGGAGCGATTCAATGATTTCAATACCGCGAACCGGGTGACTTCCACCTGCGGGACCGGGATTTACCGCGACACCTGGCTGGGCGAGGAGTTTTACGGCAACGCCTTCATCTGCGAACCGGTGCACAATCTCGTGATCAGGCAGGTGCTCTCCGCGAATGGACTCACCTTCTCCAGCCGGCGCGGATCGGGAGAAGAGCGCCGCGAGTTTCTCTCCTCGAGCGACAATTGGTTCCGGCCCGTGACGGCGAAGACAGGCCCCGATGGCGCGCTCTACATCGTCGACATGTATCGACATGTCATCGAACACCCGGAGTGGATCCCGAAACGATGGCAGGCACGCCTCAATCTCCGGGCGGGCGAGGACAAGGGGCGGATCTATCGCCTCGTGCGGCCGGGAGTGAAACGAGGGACGATCCCGCGCCTCGACAAACTGGAAACCGGCAAGCTGGTTTACGAGATTGGGAGCTCGAATGGCGAACTCCGGGACATGGTGCACATCGAGATGATGCAACGGGCGGACCGCGACGGATTGTCCTTCAGCCTGCGTTCGGTCTCGGCAGTTGCCGAATCGCCCGCGGTCCGGATCCAGGCGCTTGCGGCCCTGGATGGGATGGGAGGGATCATGGAGCCCGGCTTTCTGCATCGCTTGGAGGATCCTCATCCGGACGTCCGGAGGCAGGCGGTGCGCATCGCGGAGAGGATTCCCGCCACTCCCGCGCTTCTGCAAGCGCTCGCCAAGCTGCTCGACGATCCGGATGTCCGCGTGCGGCACCAGCTCTACACGAGCCTGGGGAATGTGGATTCACCGGAGGCCGAGGCCCTTCTTGAGTTGGCTTGCCGGAAGTATGAGGTGGCGAGCGATCCGCACGGATGGATTCGCGCGGGTCTCCTCAGTTCCGTGCGACCGTCCCTGGCAGCGCGAATTCTGGCCGCGGGGCAGGACGGTTTGCCCGGGGAACTGGTGCGTGACTTGACGGCAACCGCGAAAGGGAACGACGAGGCGATCGATCCGGTGCAGGTTGTGCGCGTGGTTGCGGAGAGCGAGCGCGGGGGAGGACCGCCTCCCAAGGCGATTGCAGCACAACTTGTGATGCACGCAGCCGCGGAGAAGCTCACCGGGCAAGCGGGCAAGGGGCGGGCCCTCTTTGGAACGCACTGCATCGCGTGTCATCGCTTGCAGGGAGAGGGCATCCAAGTGGGACCGGACCTGACTGCGCTCACCGAGCTTTCCTTCGTCTCTCTCCTCACCGCGATTGTCGATCCCAATGCCGCGGTGGAGGACAAGTTCGTCATGCACACGGTGACACCCAGGAAGGGCCTGGCGGTGGTGGGGTGCATCAGTTCGGAAACCAGCACCGCGATCTTTTTGAAGCTGGCGGACGGGAGCCAGCGAATTCTCCTCAAGAAGGATCTGCGCGAAATCAAATCGATGGGCCGCTCCCTGATGGCGGAAGGATTTGGAGCCTCGCTCAAGCCCCAGGATATCGCGGATCTGATTCGCTACCTGCAGACTGTCCGACCGCCACCGAAGGAGATCGCCGGTAATGATCCGCAGCTGGTCAAAGCCGCCCGCGACGGATCGTTGGCGCTACGCGCGGCAAGCGCTGCGATCTACGGACCCCGCCTGACCTATGGGCTGCAGTTCAAGATGCTCGAGTGGTGGGAGAGCGAGCAGGATTTCGCGGTGTGGTCCCTCGAGTGCAGGAAGGCAGGAAATTACAGGGTGGAAGCGGACATCGCGTGCGAAACACGGGTGGAGAATCGCTTCCAGGTGATTGGACCGCAGGGCAGGGTTTCCGCAGTGGTACCTCAAACCAAGAGCTGGGCCGACTTTCAACGCAAGGAGTACGGAATCCTCGAACTCCGGGAAGGGCGACAGGAAATCGTGGTGCGATCCGAGGGCCCGGTGAAAAACTTCCTGATGGATTTGCAGGCGGTCTACTTGACCCCGGTGGAGTAGTTACGGGGGTGCGGCGGGACGCCACCGCTACGGCTTCGCGAAGTAGGGAATCCCGCTGCCGTAGTGCACGAGATTGTAGGGTGGAATGAGGTCGACCGGTTTGCGGGTGGGGACGAGTTCGCAGGTGATTCCGTACATCCAGGGATACTCTTCGATCCGGATCGCGCGCTTGATGTAATTCATCTTGTTGCCCCAGGCCTTGCCGATTCCAACCACGTCGAAGCGTGTGAAACTGCCGCTCTTGCGATCGAGAAGGAGATTGCCGGTGACGCAGATCTCGCAGCCGCGACTGCGCTCCTTGGTTTTATCATGTTCTGCGAAGGGCACTCCCATCTGGCCGTATCCGGTGAGGCTCATGCGCACCTGCGCCTCGTTTGCCTCCTCGATCTTGATCGTCAGAGTGCTCTCCCTGGTCGGCAGAGCGTTCACGCTGCCCTCCATGTAGTCGATGCCAATGGTACTGAAGAAGCGCTGGCGAATGGTGGGGGACACCTCCACCGTCTGTCCCGCTTGAACATCCTGGGGAACGAGGGACATCCATTCGGTCCTGGTGAGCCACAACATGTCGTTCTGTGTTTCAGCGGCCCAGGCGTCGGGGTTTTCGGAGTAGTACATTTGCTTCTTCCGTCGGATCTTCCCCTTCTCAGGCTGTTCGAGGTAGGTGCAGTAGCCGCGGAGGATCAGTCCGCCGGCGGGGGGATCGGGAATTGGGCGCTTGGCAGGCGTCGCCTCGGCGGGATCCTCGAGCGTTGGCTTGCGCTCGTTGCCGGAGAGGGCGCGGAATTCCATGAGGATGGGAGCGAGCTCCTTTTCCCGTAGAGCGAGCGTTCCGCCCCTGGCCAGGCTCTTGCCCCCGGCGGTGGTAACCACCACCCGATTGCCTCCGGACCCGGCACTCTTGCAGAAGGCGACTTCCTGTGAGTTCCCGCGGAAGTAAGTGTCGAGTCCGAGCGGGATGAAGTGCTTGTTGATATAGTCGGGCTCAACCTGAGCGCCTGTGAACCGGCGGGAGCGATTTCCGGTGCAGGCTCCTCAGGTGCGACCGAGCGGACTCCCGTCCGCGGCGGTGAAAATCACGATCGGCTTGTTCTCCGCGATGGAGCGTTTCCGGGCCTCGGTGACGTTGGTGAGCCAGTTGATCTCGCGCCAGGGACTCTCGCCCGGCTGCGGTTTGATGAGGGCATGCAAGCGATCGAAATCGGCGGGAGATTCCGGACCGTGCTCCGGGACTGCGAACGTGGCCTGCGCGAGGATGAATGTGAGAAAACAGAAATTGCGGGACATCGGCTATTACCTCCAGGGAAGTATAAGCGCGAGTTCTGCCGGGCCTTTCGAGAACCTGTGCGCTACTTGGAGACGGGGGTCCCGATCACGCCAATTTCAGCGGCGGTGCCCCAATGCTTGCCGTTCACTTCGGAGAGGACGCGGACCTTGAGATAGCGGCCCTGGACGGATTTTTCGCAGTCGGCGGCCTGGGCCTTTTTTTCCTTCTTGAAGGTGGCCACGGCGGCCGGAGCGTCGAATTTGTCAGGCGAATCGCTCACGTAAAACTTGGTCTCCGCGAATGTGCCGTTCCAGCCGCTGTCCTGTCGCGCCAGGTAGCGGAAGCCGGTGATCTTGTAACGGGCGCCCAGGTCGATGACGAGTTCGTGCGGATGTTTCGCCAGCTTCTCGGTCCAATTGGAGTGCCAGAGAGTGTCTGGCCTGCCATCGATTGCAAAGATGGCGTTGCGGTTGTTGCTCTGGTTCTCGCTACTGAAGCTCAACAACTTCATTTTGTCGGCGGGAATGAGGTTCCTGGCCTTGATCCGATTCATTTTGGCGGTGTTCTGCGGAGCTTGTGGACGGGACGTTCCCCACTTCGCCCAGCGATCACGCTCGTGGCGCTCGCGCGTGGTGAAGGTGCCAGGCTTGGCGGGGGTGTGGGAGTCGGCTGCGATCTTCTGCAGCTTCGCGAGCAACTCGGGATGTTGATCCGCCACGTTGGTGGTTTCGCTGATGTCCTTATTCAGGTCGTAGAGTTCCCAGGTGTTCTTGTTGCGGATCTGGACTGCCTTCCAATCGTTCACGCGCACGGCCACCATGTTTCCGTACTCCCAGTAAAAGTAGGGATGCTGCACCTGCTTGTGCCCGGCGGCCTTTTCACCGAGCAGGGTGGGGACGATGGAAATGCCATCGGTGTCCTCGGGGATCCTGGCGCCGGTCAGCTCGCTCAGGGTTGCGAGCACATCGACCTGGTAGAACCGGAGGTCGCTTACCTGGTTCGGCCTGATCTTGCCCGGCCACTGCGCGAGGAAGGGAATGCGCAATCCACCTTCGTAGAGGTTTCCCTTGCCTCCGCGGAATTCGACCCCGGTCTTGGGATCCTTGTTCGGACTGAAGAACCCGCGTGGGTGTGCGTTGTTGCGAAAGCGATCCTGGCCACCGTTGTCACCGGTGAAGAAGACGATGGTGTTCTCCTCGAGCTTGAGTTCCTTCAACAGGTCGAGGACCTGTCCAAGGTTGTTGTCCACCATTGTTACCATGGCTGCGTAGCTTTTCACGTCCTGCGAGATCTTTTCGTCAGCCATCCACGCAGAGTCCTTGTAGTGCTCCCACGCCGGATCGTCGGCGGGAATGTCGTACATCCCGTGAGGCGGCGTGATGGGGAAGTAGCAGAAAAAGGGCTTGTCCTTGTTCTCGCGAATGAACTTCAGGCCCTCTTCCATGATGGTGTAGTGCGAGTAGGTTTTGCCGGCGCGGCCCCCTTCATTGCCATCCAGCTTCACCTCCTCGCTATTCCGGATGAGGAAGGGCGGATAGAAGGTGTGGGCGTGGACTTGGTCGTAGTAGCCGTAAAAAACATCAAATCCGTGTTTCTCCGGTACACCGGTCGAGTCACGTCCGCCTGCGCCCCACTTGCCAAAGCCGCCGGTGGCGTAGCCGCGTTCCTTCAGGAGGGAGGCGATGGTTTCCTCCTCCGCGCGCAAGGCAGTGCCTCCATCGTTCGCTCGAACCGAGGCGTGCCCCGCGTGTTTTCCGGTCATCAGGTTGCATCGCAGGGGCGCACAAACCGGTGAGGCCGCCAGGGCATGGGTAAAGCGAATCCCATCCTTCGCCATCTGATCGATGCGCGGCGTCTTGAGGTAGGGATTTCCCATGTGCTCGAGCTCGTAGTAGGCGAGCTCGTCGGACATGATGTAGACGATGTTGGGGGGTGCCGCGGGTGCGGCAGATGCGGGGAAGCAGGGGCAAGCAGCGAGGATGAGGAGGAGATTGCGCATGGCGAGTGAGGTTACGTTGGGAGCCGGGAGATCCTTCAGCCCGAAGTGTGCGAACCAAGAGATCCTTCCGGATACAGCCGTGGCCGGCCCTACTGCGCCGCCACCCACGCACTCAAGGTGGAGTTGTCATAGAACAGCAACGTCCGATCGAAGGTGAGCAAGCGCTTTCCCGGAGGGCGGAGAAAGCGGTCTTCCTTGAATTGCTCGAGCTGGGTTTCGAGCCTGCCTTCCGTGATCTGACCGGTGATCATATTGACCATGGCGAGGGCTTGCCCGTTGTTGTGATGGACGATTTTCAAGAAGTGGTCGTTGCCGAGGCGGACGAGGGGACCCTGTTGGTTGCGGGGCGAATCCTTGTCTTCAGGGACGTTGACGAACTGCCGGCTGTTGAGGTCAGCGATCGTAATCTTCTGGCGTCCTGTGATGAGGCGATCGCCTTCAATCACGATCTCGCCGTGGTGGCCGTGCTCGATCCGGGAGGAGAGATCAAAGCGGTAGTTGGGATCGTCCGAACGGCGCAACACGAGGATCTCCTTATCGGCCGCGTTGCGCGCAGAGATGAGGGCGTAGCGCCCGTGCATGCTGAGCAGCCGGGAGCGTTCTTCAACGCGGACAGCGGGTCGTCCTTCAAATCCGTAGCGGAACACCGCGCGGTCGTTTTGAGGGTAGTTGCGCGCTTCGAAGAAGAGAGCCTGGGGACCGATGTAGGCGCGTTCGACACGGAGCGTCTCCTCGACGAGGATTCCCTTGGCGGTGGGCTCACCCCAATCCTGCTTGTCTTCCCGGAGGGACAACTCGTAGTCGTGAATCATCCCGTTGTTATTGACGATCTTGGCGGGGAGGTAGTGGAAACCGGTGACGGTCTGCGGGGAGCCGAGATCGAAGAACAGGTCGTGCGGGTGTGGCGGAATGCCATCGAGCCATTGGCTGTGCCACCAGGAATCGGGATCTCCGTCGATGAGCTTGGCGGGGAGAGGTCGGCGGGCGGATTTTCGTTCGTATTCTCCCTCCACCGTCCAGTTTTCGCGGTCCAGTCGTTTGCCATCTGAGCCGAGAAAATGAATCTCAGCGGCGGAGGCCCAGCCGCGTCCGCCGACGTCGGAGATGCTGGTGAACTTCACAAACTGGGCGGCGGTCGGCGGAAAGCGGACCTCGTACCAACCATCATCGATGGGCCGACCATGAACCGTCGACTTCTTGGCGTGAGTTACCACGATGGACTGGCGGTGCAACGTTCGGCCGGTGGCCGGATCGAGCACGAGATGATGCAGTCCGTGCCAGAGGGAGGCATGGAAGATGTGCAACTTCTCGCCGTCCCAAAACGGATCGGTGATGTTTGCTTCGCCGAACTTGCGCTCCCAGGCCCGTTGACCGGTTTCCAGATTGAAGGCGACCATCTTGCCTTGCCGATCGTGGTAGAGCAGGCGCGATCCGAAGAAATAAGAATTGCCGAGATTGGCGGGGACGGAGGTTTCCCAGAGGAACTTCCCGTCGCGGGCACTGAGTGCGATGGCGCGGCTGGCGGTGTGTCTGGAGCGGTTGTGTTCAACAAGGAGCAGCTTGTCTCCGGAGAAGGAGAGCGTTGCGTTGTGAGCGTCGACAAAGCGGCGCCAGCGAATTGAGCCGCTGGGGGTGAGGTCGAGGCATTCGAGGATGCCGCCCGAGAGCAGGAAGGCGGTGTCGGTGATCCCAGACTCGGCTGGGGGCAGCGCGATCCGGGCGTCACTGCGTGAGAGGGTCCAGGTGCGCTTCAGCGGCAGGGAAAGTGGTTTCGGCGGGGAGGTGACATTGGCCAGTGGCTGGCCGACTTTCTGGCGTTTGCCCGCGGCGGGGTTGTCGGAGACCACGTAGAGATTCTTGTCCGAAATGGCGAAGGCCAGCGGGCGCTCTTCCCCGAGATTCCACGACAAACTCTCAAGGAGCTTTCCGGTTTCTGCTTCGAGTCGGCGAAGCTCATCGATTGCGCCGAGGTAGATGGAATCACCGATCATCTGGCACCGTCCCAGGACGCGTTCAGGCAGCGGGCGGAACCAGCGTGCCTTGCCGGTCTTGAGATCGAGCCCGGCCACCACCGCTACGCCGCGGACCACCAGGGTGTCTTTGAAAATTCCGAGTGCCTCGGTGGCGAGCACCATCGGATTGTCCCAGAGGAGCCGCCCGGTGCGCTGGTCGAGGGCGAAGATGCGTCCGGCATCGCGGGGCATGCAAATGACGGTCTCGCCTGCGATAATGGGCGCGCAGCCGAGGTTTTCGGCTGCCAGTCCGGGGCGAGTGCGGCGGTAATAGTGAATCCAGTCGACGCGGCCGTCGCGCACATCGGAGCGCGCAACCAGTCCGGCGTTCGAATTGCTGTAGACCGCGCCACGGTGGACGGTGACCCCGTTGCCGTAGATGGCACTCTGCGGGGTGGCGTTCTCAAGGTTGGCCACGAAGTCGACCGTCTGGCCGGCGGTCGCGATGGTCGTGGTCCAGCGGGGTTTGCGTTGGCGTGGATCGAAGCAGACGAGGCTGATGTTTCGTTCGCGCCGGTCGTTGACATCGTGAGGAGTGCCCCATTGCAGGTAGAAGAGCAGGCCGTCTGCGTGGACGGGATCACCAGTGGGGACCGCGTAACGAAAGCGGCTCCGGCGCCCCCGGGCTCCGGTGGGTTCCGTGACAATGTTCGACCAGAGCGGGCGTCCCCCTGCGAGATCGAAAGCGGCGATCCCGCTGGGGAGGGAGGTGAGCCCCCAACGAGTGTAGAGCGTCCCGTCCTTGATGAGCGGGCGGAAGTAGCCGGGATGATAGCCGGTCTTGCGGTTCTGCTCAACGGGGTGGCGTTGCAGTTGGGACCAGAGAGGGGCACCCGGATTGGTGCTGTCGTAGCTGACAAGCACATTGCGCCCGCTCGCGATGACTTGTTGACCGGCGACTTGCAGGTCGATCCCAAACCCAACGGCCGGCATGTCGGTGGGCCACGGAGAAACCGGCGGGAGGTGGAGGACGTGTTGCACGACGTCTTTGAGGGACGGGGCGACGATGGGCGGGGGCGGAGAGGTGCCCTCCATGAGCGCTGCCCGGATCTCAGCACCCTTCGCCGTTTTACCCATCCACGGATAGTCTTTTCCGGGATCGATTTCGCCGGCCGTGGCGCGAAGTTCCTCGATGCCACCGGACAGTTTGAGGGCGGTCCAGAAGCCGACCTGGGCGGCGTCCCTCAGGTCGGGATCGGTGGTGTGCAAGAGCAACTCCTGGAAGCTGCGCAAGGCGGATTCCGTGCGGCCGTCCCACAGGGCATCGTTGCCGAGTTTGAGGAGCAGGTTTTGTGCACCGGTGGCCCAGGCGAAGCGGCGGCTGAGAGCGAGGATCTCCGCTTCGGAGGGAGCGCGCGGCAGGGTTTCACGCTCAAAGGTTTCAGCCTGCGCCGCGCGGAAGGCCCTGAGCTCCGGAGCAGGTTTGCTGAGAAGGTGCAGGTCGAGGGCGCGCGGAGGATCGGTGAGTCCGCTCAGGTCCTGCCACAAGACAATCTGGTCGCTGGCAAAGGCCTGCGCGGCCAGGCGATCAATGTCGATCGCGATGTCGGCTGGCGATCGATCGAGCACGTTTCGCCAACGGCCATCAGGGTCATCAGGTTCCATGAGCAGCAGCGGGCTGCCCTTAGGCACGGGAAAGATCGGCTTGGCCAGTCTGTCGATGGACTGGAGCTCACTCTCGATCGATTGCCAGCGGTCGCGCGTGATGGCGTCGGGGTGATCGGGGTCAAAATCCTTTTGGAGACTCAGGTAGAGGGGACGGGCCTCCGCGAGATCGAGTTGGCGATAGGTCTGGGCCTGCAGCATGCGCCAGAAGAGGTCGTGCTGATTCTCTTCGCGGATGCGATCGACCGATTCGCGCACTTCGAGCTGGCGCCCTTCGCTGAGTCCAACTTCGACAACGTTGTGGAAGGCGGAGCGGATGGTGAAACTGTTGGCGGAGAGGGCTCCCAGGCGCTCGAGCGCGAGAAGCTGCTCGGAGGCGAAATTGATCCACGGGTTGGTGTTGGCGATTGTGCCCTCCTCGCGAATGATGGTGCGATAGCAGGTGGCCGCGAGATCGAGATCGCCGGGGTGGTCTTCGACCAGGGCGACGAGGGAGTTGTGTCCTTCGTCGTCCCGACCAGCAAGGTAGGACGCCATTGCTTCGGCCCAGCGGGGATCCTCGGTGGGTGCGTCGTCCGCCGAAAGAGGGGCGACACTCAGAAGGAGGAGCAAAGAGACGAGCTTCCTCATGGCGCGGTGAAGTGGATGGGACTTCCGTTGGAGTCGGTCAGGCGGAGCCGTATCCACCACTGGTAATCGATATTTGCGGATTTGACTAGGAAGCGATGGGCGCCCGCCTTGAGAGTGAGCTTGATGTCCTTCTGCTGTGCGATGCAGTCCTTGCGGCGTTCGTAGGGGGCGATTTGTTCGGCGATCTGCTTGCCATTGTGCCAGACCCGAAAGGCGTCGTCGCCGTCAATGTCGAGAGTGACTTCGCGCTCCTGATCCATCTGGATATCGGCCACCGCATAGCCCACCGCCAGCGACCCGGGCGGCGGGAGTTGGGCGGACATGACGAGGCGTCCGTCGGTTTTGTCGACCATGCCCTCCGCCCACTTCACTTCCCGCTCGATCGGTTCGTCCTCCTTCCTCCGGTGGCCTTCCACCACCCAGATGTACTTGGCGAGGTAGGTGGCTTCAAAGTCGATGTTCTTCTCCGGCTCGTGAATCACATGGAAGGCGGTGTGCTTTTCATCGTTGAGAAAGGTGCCGATTACCATCCACTTCGCGAGGTATCCCTGGGCTTCGACGACTTCGCCCACTTGCTCGGCAGGGGCGATGGCTCCCAGCGCCTTGGCCGCGGCGGCGCGAAGCTCAGGGTCAGTTCCACGGAGCAAAGCTGAGAGGGCGGCCATGGCGGGCCGGAAGTCCGCTTCGCTGCCGGCATGCCCCAACAATTCGTAGGCGAGGTTGCGCACCAATTCGTCGGGACTGGAGAACGGTTGCTGCAGGTAATGCACGAGGCGGCCCTGCGGAGCGTTGATCACGGGTTGGCGCATCAAGGCACCGAGGGCGGCCCGCACCACTTCAGATTTCTCGTCGCCGAGGCTCGCATGGAGCGCTTCGTAGTGATTGATGCTCTTGCAGTGTGCGAGGCAGCGAATGGCAAGGGCGCGAATCTCGGGATCCGCATGGTTGAGGTGCTTGGTGAAGAACTTGTGGTGTTGATCGGGCTGCATCACCGAGGAACCCAGGGCAATCAATCCGGCTTCGATGGTTTCGACTTCCTTGGCGTCGGCGAGAGCTTCGCGGAGCGGTTTGCCAAGTTCAGGGGAGCGCGTGAGGACGGTCATGATCCTCGCGCCGGTGCGGACGCCCGTTTCATCTCCGCTTTTGAGAAAGGTCGCCAGTCCCGCGATCACACCCCGCCACTCCTGGTTCTGCAGGGCGGTGAGGACTGCGCCGTAGGTGGGCTCGTCGTCGGTGAGCTCCGGGAGGAGGTTGAAGAGGAGTGGGATGAGGGCCGAATCCTGGATGTCGGTAATTCCGCGGAGGGACTCCCGCACGCGGCCCGGCACCGCCAGCTGGTTGGCGAGGCGCTGCAACGACTCCTCCGTTCCGACGAAGGCGAGGGCCCGGGCGCGGGCGCGCGCCTGATGAGGACCCGGCGTGCGGGTGAGTGGGTCAATGAGGGTCCAGGCGGCCTCCTTCATGCGGCGAGCGTGAGCCGCGGCGGCCTGGTAGCGCACCGCGTCATCATTGTCCTTGAGGAGGATCTTGATCCAGGTTTCTGCGGAGTTTCCACCGTGCAATTCGAGGACTTCAGCAGCGGCCGCGCGGAGGGGAGCGTGATCGTGGGCGACCCACTTGCCAAACTCACCGGTGGTGACGCCGCCTTCGATTTGAGAGAGGGCCAGCAGGGCGCGGCCGCGGATCCACGGGCTGGCGCCCTCGTCATCGCGGAGGGCCTGGACCGCTTCGGAGGCTTGCGCCACGCGATGCTCGCCAAGGTAGTGCAGGGCCTCAGCGCGTTGGATCCAGCCGTCGGCTTCGAGCTGTTGCAACATTCGTCCCGCTCCCGCCGGGGCGGCGGACGTCAGCGAACTGCACACCAGGAACGCGGCGAGCAACCTAAGCGGAGAGCGGAGCAACATTGGCAACTACTGCTCCAGGAAAGGAGCCGACTAACAGAAACTAGCGTTGGTAAATCGGGAGGTAGCGATAGGGGACGCCGAGGATGAGAATGGAGAACCCGGTGCCGTAGACTTGACCGTGGGCGCCTTTCCAGCTGCCGTCCTGTTCCTGCTTGGAGAGAATGGTGGCGGCAATCTTGGGGTACCACGCTTGAAAGTCGGTCTCGCCCGCTTGGTACATGGCCTGCACGGCATAGTAGTGCGAGTAGTGAAAGCGGGGGTAGTTCTTGTCGAACTTTCGATCGGGGTAGGCCTTGAGGAAAGCGAGTCCGCGCTGGGTTGCCTTGTGGCGGCGCTGGCCGCACATGATGAGCGACATCACTCCGGCGGCGGTCCGGGCAAATCCGGGCTCCCCGCTGTTGGGCATGTAGCGGAAACCTCCGCTCGATTCGTCCTGGCAGGATAGCACGTATTTGGTGGCCTGCTCGATGGTGGCGTCCGGCACCGAGATGCCTGCTTCGCGGGCGGAGTTCAGGGCCACAAGCTGCATGACCGTCATGGAGAGGTCGGCGTCGCGGGGTTCCGGGTTGTAGCGCCAACCACCTGCGGAATTCTGCGAGCGCAGGATGATGTCGACCGCGCGGCGCAAGGTTGTCTTGAGGCGGGGATTCTTGCTCTGACCCCACGCTTCGGAGAGCGCGAGCACGGCCAAACCGTGTTCGTACATGCCAGCGTGGTTGTTCGGAGTGCCGAGGAACCCGCGCTGTTCGCGGCCCTTGGTGATGAGATAGGAGATCGCCTTATCCATGATGCGCCCGTAGCGGCCGCGGCCGGGGACGTAGCCTTTCAGCATGAAGGCCATCAAGCCGACGGAGGTTTCCGCGACCGGATTACTGGAGCTGCCCCAGCTGCCGTTCGGATTCTGCACCCCATCCTTGGCGAGGTACTCCAGACCCTTGGTGATGGAGGCGCGGACTTCCGGAGTGAGGCGCGCGACGCCAACGGACTGGCCGGCGCGTTCTTCCTGGGCCTGGGCGAAAGGAACTGAAGTGGTCAGCAGGGAGGCGGCAGCGAGGGCTGCAACCAAGGTTGTCCGGAGCGGGCGGGGATTCATTCGTCGAGAGCTTCGTAGTATTCGGCAACCTGCTTCCGGAACTCCGGGGGCAGTTGTTGCACGTAGTTCTGAATGGCGGCGGAGCGTCGGCGCCGCGTGAGAGCGTTTCGCGATTGGCGGGTGCGCGCAACTTTGTCGCCGCGCGCCACGGTGGAAGTAGTTCCGGCAGCGTAGCTCTCCTCGAGATCGAGCGGATTGCCTGCGAAGGGAGTGGGCTGTCCCTGCCCTTGTCCCTGTCCCTGGCCTTGTCCTTGTCCTTGTCCTTGTCCCTGGCCTTGTCCCTGGCCTTGTCCTTGCCCCTGACCTTCACCAGCGCCTTCACCAGCGCCTTCACCAGCGCCTTCACCAGCGCCTTCACCAGCACCTTCACCAGCGCCTTCACCAGCGCCTTCTTCGCCAAATCCCTCTTCGCCAAATCCTTCCTCACCAAAGCCTTCTTCACCGAAACCTTCTTCGCCGAAACCTTCTTCGCCGAAACCTTCTTCGCCAAAGCCTTCCTCGGCTCCTTCGGCCGCTTCCGCTCCGGCTTCCGCTGCTGCGAGGGCGGCTTCGAGGGCCGCGATGGTATCCGATTGCGCCGCTACTGCACCTGGCTGATCGCCGGCACTCAGTTCCGAGGCAGCGGTGGTGGAAGCTTCCCCGGCCTCACTGAGGGCCGCGGCCAGCGGATCGCCCGAAGATGGATCGCTTGGCTGCGCGCTGGGATCGCTCACCGAATTCTCGGCCAAGTTGGGCACGAAGGCATTGGCGACTTCTTCAATCTTGAAGCCGATCTCCAGTTGTCGTGCTTCGAACTGCGACTGCTCGATCTTGAAAGCGTCCGTCTCTGCTTCGAGGACGTCCTGCTGCAGGTCCTTTTCGTCAGCGAGGATCTGGGCGATCTCGGCCACGAGATCGGAGAGACCGTCTTCCTCAGCGGCGAGAATGTTCTCGGCTGCGCGGAGGGCTTTGAGCGCTTCCTCCTGATCATTCACTGCGTCGCTCCCCTTATACTGGGCAATCTGATCGATGGCGCGCGCCATACTGGCCACCGGCTTGCTTTCGAGGAGGGACAACTCTGTCCGGCCGAAGCGGCTCAGCGTTGCTTCGTCCACCGCTTCCTTGCGGGCCTTGACCAGCATTTTGAAAAACTGACCGTAGCGATCAATGACCGCTTGCTGCGCGCGGGAGAGCCGGCCCTGGTCGACCTTGGCGGCTTCCTTGTTCCGGATGGCATCCTTGCCCCACTGCCTGGTCTGGCGTTGCATGAACTCCTCGTTCTTGATGATCTCGCGGATTTGCTTGAGGAGGAGGTCGTCCACCAGGATCGTGCTGGCTCCCTCGATGATCTTGTTGAGCTCCTCGATGATTTCGATGATCTCCTTGTCGGCTCCATCGAGATGCGGATGGGGCTTGTCCAGGTGTTCGCGGGCGGCCCTCAGGAAATCCCGCGCGGCCTTGACATTGTTGGAGCGGAGGCCGCCGAGTTGAGTGCGGGTTTTGGCCAGGGTGGGCGCTCCCCCTTCTTCGCCAAGTTCGTTGGACTGCAGGTCCTCGAGAAGCCAGCTCATCCGTCGGACAACCGAGGTCATGCGGCGGCCCACCCCGTTCTGCCGTTGCTCTTCATTGAGGAGCCGCTCGCCGGTGAGGAGAATGGTCTCCGTGATTTCCTGTTTGGGAGCTTCCTTGGCGCGGCTTTCCTCCTGGGCCCGCATGGCAGTGGGCAGGAGGACGGAGACGGCGAGCAGGGCTGTAAGTAGGTTCGTTCTCATTCTTGGTCCGGAGTTTCTTCTTCGGCTTTGATCTGTTTGACGACCTTGGAAGCGGCGTTCTCCAGGTCGCGGGAGCGCTTGAGTTCGTCGTTTTGGGCGGCGAGCTCTGTTCGGTACCACTCTAAATACCTTTCGGGCTCAACGACAGTCAATTGTCGGGTCGCGGAGCGGCGCAAGTGAGCCTCCCGATCCGGGTGGTGGTCGGCCACTTCCAGCGCGAAGGTGACCTGGGAGCCCGGCTTGAGGTCGTCGATGGTATCCGCCAATTTCCAAGGATAGGTGAGATCCTTCTTGGTCGCGCCCGCGAATTCCTGGATTGCGATCCGCTTTTCTTCGCTCCCGTCGACTGAATAGACCAGCCAGGCCTTGGAGAGACCGATGTCGTCGCTGGCGCGGGCGGTGAGTTTCAGGGTCTTCTTCACGGTGGCCAGACCGTTCGACCTCGGGCTCAGGAGATCGATGTCGGGAAGGCCGTCGGTGGTGACCTTCACCGCGTAGAGCACGTCTTCGTACTCGAAACTCTTCTCCCGCTCAGTCCAGCGGAAGGTGTACCTGAGGGCTTCGTTGGCGGTTAGTTCGAAACTGACGGTGGTGCCGCTTTCGTCGACCTCGGCAGCGAAGGTCTTTTCGCCAACCTTGACCTGGCAGCGCTCGACGGGCGGGTCGCACTTCACAGCCCACTTGACCAGGGTTCCCTCGGGGACCTCCAGGTTGAGCTGATCGCTCTTGCCCGGCTCGCGGTTCATATACTTGGGATACTCGAGGACGAGATCGACGCCGACCACCTGGGGGGAGTCGATGACGCGGATGCGGCGCTCTTCGGTGCGATCGTCTCCCAGGCGGACGTAGAAGAGAAGATCCTTGGAGAGGCCCTTGAGCTCGCGCACGAAGGTGTCGTTTTCGCTCCCCACCTTCATGGGGAGCTCCTTCCACCGATCATCCGAGTCGGCCGCCCTGATGAAGAGGCGGCCCGCGTCCGGGAGGACCCCGCCGGCTGTGGCGGTGATGGGGGCCGGATCGCCGATGCGCACCGTGTCGGGCGAATTCACGCTCATCACCTGGGTCTTGGTCGGGTAGCGGGCATCGGCCCCGGCGAGGCGCCTGAGCAGCACGCCGAAGTGGTCGCTCCATCGCATGCTGAGGACTCCGAAGACCAGGAGCACACAGGCGGCGACCGTGAAGAGCTTCTTGAGCTGTGCGAAGTCGACGATCTCGCGGAAGTCGAGCGAGCGGCTTTGCGCGATGGCCTGTTCGCGCATTGCTCCGATCAACTCCGCGGAGATGTTCGGTTGATCCTCGGCGGGTTCATTGAGCTGGGTGTAGGAGACGAGGAGAGAAGTGAGGCCAGGGTGCCGCTTTTCGACCTCGAGGGAGGTGATCACCGGGTCGTAGGGCTTCAGGAAGCGCAACCACTCGTGCCAGAGAATCCAAGCGAGCACGCTGATGTTGATGAGGAGGAGAAACACGCCGATATTGCCCGACATGCCGGACTTGGCGAAGAGGCCCCAGTCGATCAGGAAGTCGAGAGCGAGGAGAGCCACGAGCCAGACCACGAAGCGCGAAGCACCGCGCACATTGTAGTAGCGTCGTTCCTGCTGCCAGGCATGGCGCAGTTTACTCTCAATGGTGAGAACAGGCCCTTCAGGGGCCGAACTTTGACTTGGGCTCATTTCAGTTCCTTCGTCCATCGGTTCAAATCATTACACGAGGTTATCTTTGCGGCGGAGGTACCATTCCCCCCCTGCGAATGCAACAATGAGAAGGAACCAGATCGGGGTGTCCCACAGGTCCCTTTCGATGCGCACAACGTTGGTGAGTGTTTCTTCAGGCGGAAGGCTGCCGGCGAAGTCGCCGAGGCCGGCGAGAGTCAGTTGGCGCCCACCGGAGAGTTCCGCGACCTGGCGGGCGATGTCCGGTTGCATGGCGGTCTCGCGGTCCTCAATGGGAACGGTGTCCACTGAAAACTCGGAGCGGTTCGAGATTTCCGCATCCCGATCGTGAGTGCGCAGGATGTAGGTGCCGTCCTTGCTGGCGGAATAGGATCCGGAGTAGAGACCGAGGGTGCCCTTTACCGAAGTGAGTTCGATGATGGCCCTCGAGTCGGGATCGCCCTTGGGCTCCAGCAAGACCTCGTAGGTCTGCCCTTCCACCGGTTCAAAGGACTCGGTCAGGACGTTGGCGAAGATGCGAATCTGGTCGCCCGCGCTGTAGGTAGCCCGGTCGGTCTCGATGGTGATCTGCTTGTTCTGACCGAGGAGGCGCGAGAGAGTGAGGAATTGGATGGTCTGTCCCCAGAAGCGGGCGTGGTAGCGATCGCCGACCTCGAGGCGCATGCGCCAGAGATCTTCGGTGGCGACGAAGAGACTCTTGCCCGTTCCGTAGCGGTGCCAGGCTACCAGGGGGTAGTCGGGGAGTTGTTCGTTCGCCTTGGGAAGGCGGAGGAGCACGGTCGCACCGGACTTGGCGCCGCCGAGCTGGGGAAGACCATACATCGGCCGGACGTGGGACCAGATGCGTGCGCTGGTGTCGGGTGCCAGTGAAAGCGAAGTCGCCAAGCTGGCCTGGCCGTCTTCGGTCACCTCCGGCGAGTCGTTCGGGTTCACCGAGAGATAACCTCCGGTCCCGATGTTGACTGGAAGGATGTCGCCGATAGGGGTGTCGCGGTAGGTGGCGGGAGCCGCCATCGGTCCCGCCAACATGAGGAGCGAGCCCCCACGCTCCTTCACCAGCTTGTTGATGAGGTCAGTCTGCGCGGTGTTGAAGTAGGAAGCGGGCACGTCCCCGAGGATGATGAGGTCATACTTGAGGGCCTCCTTGGGATCTTCCGGGAAGCGCCCGATGTGATGCGGTGAGGATCCGGCGAGCGCGGGGTCGCCCTGGGTCATGAGGAAGTTCACCTCGAGGCGGGGATCGCGGAGAAGAACCCAGCGCAGGTAGCGGTATTCCCAACGCGGCATTCCCTCGATGTAGAGGACCTTGATCTTTTCATCGAGGATGCGGACCTTGTGGCTGGTGCTGTTGTTGACGTCGGTGGTCTCGCCGGCGAGGACGCCGATTTCGAAGCCGAGGTTGAGGGTGCCCGATGCCTGTTCGGGAATGAACATGAATTCCTCGAACTGCACGCCGTCCTTGAGTTCCACCTGCTGGCTCATCGTGCGCTCGCCGTCCACCTCGAAGACGAGTTCCACGTTGCGGCCGGCGAAGCCGCGCGACTCCAGCTTCACGCGGAGGGGGACACGGTCGCCCTTGAAGACCACCTCGGGGGCCACCACGCTGCGCACGTGAATGTCGGGCGGGGCGGGCAGACCGACCGGAACGGTGTAGAGAGGAATGTCGCGCTCTTTCAGTTGGCGTGCCACGCGCAGAGGATCCTTGCCCTCCACCCAGGCGAAATCGCTGATCACCACCGCGCCGGCCAGGGGTTGGCCCGAAAAGCGGCCCACTGCTTCCTCGATGGCGGATCCTACCTGGGAGGATTCTCCCTCCGCCTTGAGCCTGGCGGCCGCATTCTCGTCATCTTGGTCGACCTGGCCGGACTCGGGACGGACCTGGCTGTCGAAGGTGAAGAAGCGCACGTCGAACTTCTTCTCAAGCTGGTCGATGAGTTGAATTTCAGGATGGCTCAGGGCGCCGCGGGCGAGGTCGATTCGGCGCGCGGACTGGAGGGTCTGCTTGATGCCATCGGCCTCATCGCCGCGCAGGGTTCGCTCCAGGGGAAACTTGTTGAGGGCCTTGGCGGCCTCTTCCACCTCGGCGGCGGTGTTGCGGGGATCCTCGATCGCCATGCTTCGCGAGGTGTCGAGGAGAACGAGCATGGATCGTTTGAACTCCTTCGTCATGCGGACCTTGGCGAAGGGCTGCAGGATCACCACGATGAGGGTGAGCAGGGCAGCGGCCTGCAGGACCGTCATGGCGATGCGGCGGTTCTTCGGAACGCTGCGCTCTGAGCGGTAGAGATAGATCGCGAAGGCGATTGCGCCGGCGATCAACAAGAGGGCAAAGATCCAGTGGCCTCGAAAGGCGAGTTCGACCTTGTCGATCTCTTGCGAGGAATCGAGTCCCAGCAGTTTCTTGAGCATGGTGTGGGCGAGTGAGAGTTGGGTTAGCTTCGGCGGGCAGCGGCGACCTGGCTCATCTGCAGGGTGGCGGAGAGACCGGGGGCGTCATCCCGATCCATCTTGTTGGTGAAGTGGCGCGCGAGCACGCTTTGCAAGACGAAGATGATAATGGCAAGCCAGAGAAGGAGATGGGCCAGTTCGTGGCCGCGCCGGCTCTTTTCGATGGTATCCTTTACCGAGCGCTCAGGGTTGAGAACCTTGACCCCCACTCCATCGAGTTGACTTGCCAGCACGCTTCCGTCGATCACGCGCACGTTGGACTCGGTGGCGTCGATATTGGCGGCCACCACCACGGCGGGGCTGTCACCCTCGGCCGTGATTTCGTAGACTCCAAGGTCTTCAATCTCGACGGCCGCCACCGTTTGATCCTGGTCCTGGGTGACGCGGATATCGGATTTGCCGCCGGAGGGATTGAGGAGGGAAACGAAGTCGCCAATCTCCCGGCCGGTCACCGCGAGGTCGACGTCATTGCCGACGGTGAGTTGCAGGCTGTCCGGGTCGCTGGTCAGGTTGGTGACCGCTTGTTGCAGGAGGATGGTGTAGAGTGGTTCGCGGGGGAGGTTGTTCCAGAGCTTGTTGCCGGAGGTCGTGAAGAAGAGGACGGACCCGGTGCCGATGTCGCGGGAGAGGAGAAGGGGAGCACCAGTTTCGAGCGAGAGAATGGTCTCGGCGCCTTCGGTGGGCTCGACCAACATCAGCTTCTTCACGCGGATGGCGTTCAGCAGCTTCTCCGGATAGCGGCTCACCACCCCGGCGAGGAGGTGATCAGATTTCGGCGGGGCGATGGTCCATCCCTGCACGTCCTCGCAGGAGGCGACTTCGCTGAGAACGGCGGGCAGGATTCCTTCTTCGCCGCCGAGGTGCTTGTTGTACTCCGAAGCATCCACCAGATCCCCGGCGAAGACGATCATCCCGCCGCCGCGAGCGACGAAATTCTTCAAGCGCTGCACCATTTCAGAAGAGAGCGAGAGCACGTTGCTCAGGAGAATGATGTCGTAGTCCCCAAGTTGTTCGAGCGCGAGGTCAGGCGCTTCGATTTCGCTGACGAGGATCCCTCCCTCCGCATCGCTGTCCTTGGGGCGCAGGGCCACCTTGGCATAGTAGGATCCACTGCGGGTTTCGCCCGCGCCGCCCGAGGGGCCACCCTCCACCGAGAGCACGCTGATGCCGGACCGGATGCGTGCCACCGCGTGCCGCACGTTGTCGTCAAGCAGGCTGTCCGCACTGAGTTGGGCCTTGATTCGAACGTCGCCGGGATTGTCAAAGAGGGTGACAAACTCGAGGGCGCGTGCTTCGCCCGGCTCGAGGGAGCCTACTGTGATCCGCTTGGTCAATCCTCCATCGACGTAGAACTCCAGGGTGCCGCCGTCGGTCGCGCGCCGGCCCTCGTTGCGCACTTGGGCAGAGAAGCGGGCCTCGCCCGATTGCCGAAGCGATCCCGAA
Source organism: Roseibacillus sp. (assembly GCA_046581525.1). Lineage (GTDB taxonomy): Bacteria > Verrucomicrobiota > Verrucomicrobiia > Verrucomicrobiales > Akkermansiaceae > Roseibacillus_B. The sequence continues at coordinate 43,810 of JAYGGC010000066.1, forward strand.
GTGTAACTCAAGCGCTCCACACTGAGGTTCTCCTCGCCCTCGATCCCGACCGGGACCACGAAGACGTTGGCATCGCTGGTGAGGCGCTCGAGGGCGGCAAGGGCGGTCTCGGAGAGGTTGGCCCAGTCCAGTTCCTGCGAGTCAGTGATGAGAAAGCACTCCTTGCCTGGCGTCTTCAGTTCGCCCACGAGTTCGTCGAGGAGCTCGATGTTGCGCTCGAGGCTGAGGCGATAGGAAGTCGGAATCTTTTGCTGGTCGAGCAAGTCGGCCACCTGTCCGGGGACATAGCTGGCGCCGCGCAGGAGAACTTCGGGGCGACTGCTCATCAGGACCACGCTCATCGCGTCGCCCGGTTTGGCGGTGTTGACGATCTCCCGGGCCTTCTCGACGGCGCGTTCATAGCGGGAGTGATCGCCGTGATTCATGCTGAAGGAGGCGTCAATGGCGACAACCATGCCCACCTTCTTTTCCAGCAACCAGGCCGAGGAGCCGGTGTTCATGGTGGGGCGAAGGAGGGCAAGGGCGAGGAGGAGGAGGGCGAGACAGCGCAGGGCGAGAATGAGGTAGTCCTCGAGCTTCACCTGGCCGGAGCGGATGACGAGCGCGCGGCGCAGAAGTTCCATCGCGGCCCAGTCGGTCTGCCGGCGATGCTTGCGGTAGAGAAGGTGAATGATGATGGGCACCGCGATGCCCAACAGGCCCAGCGTTCCCCAGAGTGCGAATGAATTGAGTGCGCCCATCAGTTCGGTTGCTTGGGTAGGGGTTCAGTTCCGAGATTTGATATGGTCAGGATATGGGCATCGCGCAAGTCGATCCCACAGGGGAAGGCCAGCGGTCCGGAAAACGCGACCACAATGGTGAGTTCTTCGGCGTTGGAGAGATTGACGGAGAGGGGAATGGGATTGCTCCCGGCTGGGAGCGTTTGCTTCCAGACAGTGGCGGAGCCCGCGAGGATGGAGACCTTCAGGTCCGCGCGGCAGCCGGGAACGGTGGCAAGTTGGGCCCGGAAGGTTGCGCCGGTGTGAGGCCCGCTCGGGAGGCGCATGCGAACCACGGTGTGTGGCATGATGCGCAGGCTGCGGAGGTGATGGTCGGAGGTGGAGTCCAGCAGCTGAGGCGGAGGCGGGGGCAGGGCGGGGCCGATCGATTCCACGACCGTGCGCTTGAGGGTATCGAGCCAGGTGAGCCCGGCCAGGTTGCGGCGCAGGTAGCGCACCGAACTCCAGTCGAACTTCAGTTCGCCGAGGATTTCGTGGGCGACCACCAGTTGGCTGCCCTCGAAGCGGGATTTCCCGAAGATGAGGGTGCCATCCATCAGGCCGATTTCATCGGTGTTGCGCTCGGGGGGCGGAGTTGGCTCCACCAGGACGAAGCGCTGGACGACCGGTCGGGGGATGGGGATCACGCCCAGCGGGCATCTGATCGCGATGTCCTTGTCGCGCACCCAGACCAGCTTGCCCGGGATGGGCTCGCCGTCGGAGCGGTAGAGGTGTCCCGGTTCACGCGGATCGTCGGGTTCGCCCGCGATAAACTCGACGCTGGCGAGGCGGGCGAGCGGCACTTTGCGTTCGCCGAGGAACTTGCTCCGGATGGAAAGGAGCTTGCCTTCGATGTTGCGAACCTCGGCCTGCCAGATTTCGCCATCAACCAGGTGCACCGCGCCCGGCAAGACGTCCGCGAGCGGTTGCCGGGGATTGATGGTGAGGATCACTTCGTCGGTGAGCGCATTGTTTCCGATGGTGAGTTGGCCGTTCTCCACCTTGAGCGCTCCCTGCCGGCGGATGTTGGTGGTGACCGTGACGCCGTCGGGAGAAACGATCTGGCCCGGCTTGCCCCTGATCACGCGGGCATCGCCGGCCTCGGATTTCAGAATCATGCGGTCGAGATTGAGGTGGCCCCACAATCCGCGGTGGTCGTCGCGGACTTCCACCTTTGCGATGCGATCGCGATACTCGCGCACGTCGAAGGCGACCTCTTCAAAGTAGTCGTCATTGGTGCCGGTGGCAGTGCGAACCAGTTCGTCGTCGACCCAGAGGTTGACGCACACGCGCTGCGGAAAATTGCCGCCGCTCATGGTGACCACGAAGTAGTCCAGTTCGAGTTTGAAGGGGGAGGACTCGAGCTGGCCCGTGTCGACATCGGAGCTGGTGATGGTGGTGAGGAGGTACTTGCCGTGGTAGGGACCGACGCGGCGCTTCATTATGAGCGTGCTGGTATTGAGGTCACGTTGGAAGGCTGTGCCGATGGCCTTCCAGCCATTCCTGTTGCGGTAGTTGTTGTCCTCGAAATCCGCCACGATGACTTCGCCATTCGGAAGGACGGGCAGGAGCGGGGCGGAATCCTCCTTCTTGGTTTGCTTCTGCCTGGTGGGTTGGAGGACCTTGTATTCCTCCAGCGAGAGCGAGCCGTTCGCGTCCTTGTCGGCGTCGGGATTCTCGGTGAGCGCGCGCTTGAGCACCGCATGGTTCTCCGAGGTGATCTCGCCATGCCCCGGGAGCGCCGCCACTGCAAGGGCAGCGAGGGCGAGGGCGGAGATGGTGGGACGGAGGGGCATTGCGCTTCAGGTCAACGGGTTTTCGCGAGGGCGGTGCGTTGAAGAAGGTAGTTGGTGATGGTCTGCTCGACGGGATCGCGCGTGTTGACGAGAACGTAGTCGACCTGGGCCTTGGCGCAGGCCTTGCGAATCCCACCCACAAATTCTTCGAGCTCCTTGAGGTAGTTCGCGCGCACGCGGCCCGGTTGGGTGATCACTTCGCCTTCGCCTTCCAGGCCCATGAACTTCCACATCCCGTTGAGCGGGAACTCGATCTCGTAGGGGTCCAGAACGTGGAAGAGGATCACGTTGTGACCGCCGAAGCGCAGGTGGCTGAGCCCCTGGATGAATTCCTCGGTGTTGTCGAAGAGATCAGAGAAGAGCATCACGAAGCCGCGGCGGTTCATGCGATGTGCGAAGTCGTGGAGGACCGCCCCCACGTTGGTGCGCGGCTGCGGGTCGACCTTCTCGAGCTCGCTCGAGATGTCGTGCAGGATCTGCATGTTGCTCTTGGGCGCGATGTAGTTCTGCAACTTCCCGTCGAAGATGCCCAGCCCCGCCGAGTCGCCCTGGTCGACCACGAGGTAGGCCAGGCTGGCAGCCAGATACTTGGCGTACTCGAGCTTCGAGATCTTCCCCGAGGAGTAGGTCATCGACTGGCTGGCATCGAGCAGCAGGTTCGCGATGAAGTTGGTTTCCGCGTCGAAGAGCTTGATGTAGTAGCGGTCGCAGCGCGCGTAGGCCTTCCAGTCGATGTGGCGTGTCTCGTCGCCCTGCACATACTGCCGGTAGGCGGAAAACTCGGAACTGATGCCGCGCACCGGGCTCTTGTGCTGGCCGATGCGCAGGCCTTCCACCACCTGGCGCGCCACCACGTCGAGAGAACCGATCTGGGAGAGGGTCTCCGGATCGAGATACTTCGCAACGCGGGGCTTCGGGGCCTGAGGGGTAGAGAGTGAAGACTCCGAGGAAGTGGTGGTCTGTTCAGGATCCATGACAAGATTGTCCTTGTTCTGCTACTCGTCCTGCGCCCACGGCATGGCCGAGGACATCACCCTGGCCAGTGATCCTTGTCCCACTCGGGGAGGAGGACGATGGCCGGGTGCGAGGACGAGCAGAAATTGATTTAAGCTGCACACCGATCAGGCAGTGGCTGCTTCCTTTTCGTAAAGCGCCTTGTCGCTGGGAATCTCTTCAAGCAGGCGTCCGATGACGTGATCGGTGTCCACGCCCTCCGACTGTGCCGCGAAGTTGAGTCCCATGCGGTGACGCATGACGGGGAGAGCGAGAGCCTGAACGTCTTCGAGGGAAGCGTTGAAGCGACCCCGCAGGATGGCGCGGGCTTTTGCCCCGGTGATCAGGTAGATGCAGGCACGCGGACCACAACCCCAGGAGACGAAGTCGCCAATGAAGCCGGGTGCGTTTTCCTGATCCGGGCGCGTGGCGCGGACGAGGGTTGAGACGTACTGGAAGATGTGATCAGCCACCGGGACGCGGGCCACCAGGTTCTGCAGGGCGATGATGTCCTTCTTGTCGAGGACCTCACCGAGCTCGGCCTGGGTGCTGCCCGTCACGCTGCGCATGATGTCGATCTCCTCCTGTTCACTCGGATAGCCCACGTTGATCTTGAACATGAAGCGGTCGAGCTGTGCTTCGGGGAGGTTGTAGGTGCCTTCCTGCTCAAGCGGGTTCTGGGTGGCGAGCACGAAGAAGGGGGGCTCGAGTTCGAAATCCTCACCACCGGCCGAGACCATCTTCTCCTGCATGGCCTCAAGGAGGGCTGCCTGGGTCTTGGGCGGAGTCCGATTGATTTCGTCCGCAAGCACGATATTCGAGAAAATGGGTCCCTTGCTGAACATGAAGTGGCGGATTCCGGTCGCGGGATCGTCCTGCAGGAGCTCACTGCCCGTGATGTCGGAGGGCATCAGGTCGGGCGTGAACTGGATGCGCTTGAAGGTGAGGGAGAGCGTCTTCGCGAGCGAGCTCACGAGGAGCGTCTTGGCGAGCCCGGGAACCCCTTCGAGGAGCCCGTGACCACCGGAGAAAATCGCGATGAGGACCTCGTCGATGACCTGGTCCATCCCCACGATGGTCTTGCGGAGCTCCTGGACGATGGCCTCGCGGGCGTCGTTGAGTTTCTTAACCGCTTCCACATCGCTGACGTGCTCTTGGGAATCGGGCTTTGTGATGGAACGCTTCGCGGACTGCGCGAGTTGCTCGGCGGCTTCCACATTCATGGAACGCGTGCGCGCGGGCTTCTTGGTAGCTGCCTTATTGGTCGTTTTCTTTGCCATGGTTTACGTGAGTTTGGTTTAAATCCGGATTGAGCCTGGTTTCGAACTGCTGGGAATTCCAGCTGATACGAATGCAGATCGAGCGTTCTTCGCTCTGTGTTTCATGGATGATCTACATCCAAGGAGGCGGGGTCAAACAAGCTCCAAATGTTCACATTGGGAGGGCACGAAGAGGTGACCGGACCCGTGATAGAAAACGGGAATTGGGGGAGTGCAGGAATGTCGGCTATCCTAGCCTTCAGGAATGCCGTGACGAAAACGCGATTTGTCACGGGGCGGAGTTTCGGTCGCGGTGACCTCCTTTGGCGAGCGGTCACAGTGCCCGCAGGATGGGGATCGCTCGTTCAGTCGCGCACGACCCGGTAAAAGACCTGCTCGCCAGCGGGAGGATTGTTGTCGGTGTAGGTGGTCGCCCTGTGATTGAAGGTCAGGTCCAACCACCACTAGGTTAGGAGGGGAGATCGTATGCGACCGTGGGGGGGAGCGCGGGAGTCTCATGGGTTCCGGCAAAATTTCGACGGGCCAATTTCCAGATAAATCTCAGAGCCAGAAATCAGGTGAGCTTCCCCCAAAAACACCCAAGAAAGCCAAGGATGGAGGGTCGGCCCTCTTGATGAAGGCTCTAAATCTTGCCGTGGTCCTCGTGCTGGCCCTTCCCTTCAAACCGGGGCCCGGCATTCATCACGTGAAGAAGACGAAATGAACACCTATCGCACTCTCCTTGCTCTCGCGGCGTTGGCTTGTTGCACGCAGGCAGGCTTCGGCCTTGCTACCGACCGGATCGGTGCCGACCGTGCGCAGAGGCATCCCACCCACCCCCAACCCGGCTGGGCGGCGGGGCTCGTCAAGATTCTCCAGCACGACTCGCGGGTCTATTCGATCTGGGTCAACGGCAATGAGAATTTCTATTTCAAGTCCACCCCGGACGAGCTCTCCGAGCTGATCAACCTCTTCTCCGCCGCGCTCCTACGCCGAGCAGTTCAATCCGGATGACATGCCCGGCCCGCACCTCGTGGATGGCGACCTCGCCGCCCAGCAACGACTGGCGGACTGCGATTTCCAGAACAAGGGGAAGAGATTCGACGAACGCGCAAGGAAGATCGCGCAGGCGCACTACTACGCCATGATCGCGCAGATCGATGAATCAGTTTGCGCGGATCCTGCAGGCCCTGGAGGAGACCGGACAACGCGACAACACCGTGATCATCTTCACCAGCGACCACGGGGAAACGCTGGGCGACCACGGGCTCATGTGGAAGGGCTGCCGATTTTACGAAGGACTCGTGCGGGTGCCCTTGATCATTTCCTGGCCGGGTGCATTCCGATCAAACGTGCAGGATGACTCCCTGGTCGAGTTGCTCGATCTCACCGCCACCCTGCTGGATCTGGCCGGGGTGGAGCAACCGGACTATCAGCAGGGCAAGAGCCTGGTGCCGAGGTTGCGTGGTGAAGCCGGGGGCACACATCGCGACTTTGTGCGCTGCGAGTACTACGACGCGCTTGATCCCCACTTCACTGGCGGCACGGGCACCCTCGCCACCATGCACCGCACGCGCCGCTACAAGCTCTGCGTCTACCATGGAAAAGGGGTGGGAGAGCTCTTTGATCTTGAGGAGGATCCCTGGGAACACAATAACCTCTGGAACGATCCTGCCCACGCCGAGCTGAAGAACCGCTTGCTGGCCCAGAGCTTTGATGCCCACGTCCTACTCACCACCGACCTGGGCTCGCGGCGAATTGCCCCGATGTAACTGAAACATCAGGTCGAAGGCGCGGTATTTCATTTCACCAATTTTCATGCGAAGACTCCTCACCATTCTGATCTCCGGCCTCTCCCTCCCTTGGGGCGGGATGGCGGAGGCCGACGACCAGAAACCGCACGCTGTGCTTGTGGTTGGCACGCACCACTACTCGCCGGAGCTCTCCATGCCGCTCCTTGCCAAGGAACTCGAGCGGCACGGCTTTCGTAGCACGGTGGTGATGGGAGAAGGCGATCCCGAGAAGAAGACCGAGAACGTATTGCCGGGGATCGAGGTCCTCAAGGACGCCGACGTGGCCATCTTCTTCATGCGCTTCCTGAAGTTGCCCGACGCGGAGTGGAAGCCGATCGAGGACTACCTCGTGTCAGGGAAGCCGGTGATCGGGTTGCGCACGGCGAATCACTCGTTCAAGTATCCCAGGGATCATGCGCGCTACGAGTGGAATGACGGATTTGGAAGGCGCGCGCTCGGCGGGCCCTACATTGTGCACCAGGGCGGAACCACCGAAATCGCGGTCGTTCCGAAAAACAAGAAGCACCCGATCATGAGCAACGTGACCAAGACGAGCTGGGTCTCGCCGGGGACGCTCTACCTGACGCGATTGGAAGGTCACTGCCTTCCCCTGGTGACGGGAACAGGGAAGGGAAAGCTGCGTCTGGTGGAGCGGGACTGGGGGACGGTCCAGGTCAACGAGCACGAAGCCGACATCGTGGCGTGGGCGTGGGAGAATGAATGGGGTGGAAAGGTGTTCGGGACCTCTTTTGGACATCCCGGTGACTTCGCGGAAGAGTCGTTCACCAGGATGCTGGTGAACAGCGTGTGTTGGGCGGTGGACAAGCCGGTGCCAGGTCCGGACGAGAAGGTCTCGACGTGGGAGATCGGGCGGGCGGACAAGAGGAAGGGAAACCGCTGATGGACGCTCATGGGACGCTTATGGGAATTGGAGGAAGGTTGCTTTCGGACACCCTTCGACTCAGCATTCATAAGCGATCATCAGCGGTCTCTCTCTTCCTGCTCTCTTTCGCATTCGGACCGGCCCGCGCAGACACTCCCATCCGCGAAGGCGACCACATCGCGATCGTGGGCAACACCTACGCGGACCAACTCCGCATCCACGGCTACCTCGAGACCCTCCTCCTGCAACGATCAAGTGGGAAGCCGGTCTCGATCCGCAATCTTGGCTGGGCGGGGGACATGCTGCATGCGCGGGATCGTCCCACCAACTTCCCAAGCGAAGAGTCGACCCTCACCGCGCACAAGACAGACGTGATCATTGCCTGTTTCGGGATGGGCGAATCATTTGCGGGGCACGAGGGACTGGCTGACTTTCGCAAGAGCCTCGAGGCCTGGCTCGCCTCCCATCGGGGGAAGAAGTACAACGGCACCTCGGAAGTCCGCACCATCCTGGTCTCACCAATTGCGAGTGAGAATCTTGGTGAGCACACTCCGAATTCTGAGAAACGAAATCGCATCCTGGGAGATTACATGCAGGCGATGGGCGAGGTGGCTTCGCAGAATCAGATTCCCTTCGTGAATCTCTTTGACCGGACCCGCTACTTGATGAATGACCCCGCCGGACCCAAAATGACGGTGAATGGGATTCGGCTCAACGCCTACGGTTATTGGGCGACCAGTCGCCTGGTGGCGGAGGCTCTCCTGCCCGGGGCCTCTCCCTGGCATTTCCAGGTCGAAGCCAGGGCGGGAACGGCGCTCGCGTCCGGGGCAACAATCTCAGCAGTGATGAAGAACGCAGAGGGCATCAGCTTCGTCGTGCAGGAAGAGAGTTGGCCAACCATGGCCTCTCCGGTGAGTGGTGGCGCTCATGCAGCTCTCTCAGGAAGTCAGGACACCCTGGTGGTGAAGAATCTCCCTCCCGGAGACTACCTCCTGATGATCGACGGTCAGCGAATCATGACCGGCACCCACCAGCAATGGGCGCGGGGATTGGTCCTGCGATCCACGCCCGCCCACCGGAGTCTCGAAGCTTACCGAATGGCGGTGAACGACAAGAACCTGCAGTTCACCTACAGTTGGAAGGCGCTCAACCAGGTGCACATCGTGGGAGAGCGCAAGCAGTCCAACAGCGGGCGCGCCCTCCCCGCCGAAGTGCTCGAATTCAACAAGCTGGCCATCCGGAAGGACAAAGCCCTGGCTGCGGGGATCGAGCTCAAGAAACGCACCTGGCGCTTGATAAGGACTCCGAAACCGACTCGACCATGAGACAATTCCTCTCTCTTACAGTCCTGGTTCTTCTTGTTGCGAGTGGCGCGTGGGGCCAGGACACGAGTGGTATCAAGACCGCCAACCTCAAGGGCGCGGACTTGAAGTTGATGAAGGATCACGACCCGGCAGTCGAGCAGGCCAACTTCGACCTGCTTCCCGGATACGAGGTGAATCTCTTCGCGGCCGAGCCGATGTTGGCGAATCCGATTCACATGGTATGGGACTCGCGGGGGCGGCTTTGGGTGGCCTGTTCGTGGGCCTATCCGCAACTTGTGCCGGGAGAGGTTGCCAACGACAAGATCATCATTCTCGAAGACACCGACGATGACGGGAAGGCCGACAAGTCGACCGTGTTTGCGGAGGGACTTTACATGCCCACCGGGATCGAGCTCGCCAATGGCGGCTGTTACGTGGCGCAGACCCCGGACGTCTTTTTTCTGAAGGACACCGACGGCGATGACGTGGCCGACGTGAAGGAGTTGGCGCTGACCGGCTTCGGGATCGAGGACAGCCACCACTCCATCAGCGCCTGGCGTCGGGGGCCGGGAGGCTGGCTCTACTTCCAGGAAGGCATCTTCCTGCACTCGCAGATCGAGACCCAGCACGGGATGGTGCGCAACTACAACGGCGGAGTCTACCAGTTCAACCCCCGCACCCAGGAGCTGCGCATGTTTGCGCGCATCGGGGTGGGCAACCCCTGGGGACACGTCTTCGACCGTTGGGGGCAGTCGTTCTTCATCGACAACCCGCGGGTCAGCTACCTCTCGTCCTCCACCGGGAACAGCGGAGAGAAAGTGGCGCTCGCGAAATTGATTCAAACGGAGAAACAGTGCGGCGGTGATCTCGCCTCCGGAACGCACTTGCCGGAAGATATTCGCGGCCAGCTTCTCACCTGTCGCTTCAAGAGCCGCACCATCATTCGCTATGAGCTTCTCGAGGATGGAGCAGGGTTCACCGCCAACGTCCTGCCGCCCCTCATCGCCTCCAAGCACCCGAACTTCCGGCCCGTGGATTGCAAGATCGGTCCGGACGGCGCGGTCTACGTGGCGGATTGGTACAACTCCATCATCAACCACGCCCAGCACGACTTCCGCGATGCGCGTCGTGATCACCATCATGGACGCATCTGGCGGATCACCGCCAAGGGGCGCCCGCTGGTCAAGAAACCAATGCTGGCGGGAGCGCCGGTCACGGAGTTGTTGGATCACTTGAAGAGTCCCGAATCGTGGACCCGGCACCAGGCGAGGCTGGAGTTGAGTGAACGCGATCGCGATGAAGTGGCGAAGGCCCTGGAGGAGTGGGTTGCCAATCTGAGCGCCGACGATCCGAACATTGATCATCATCTCGTGGAAGCGATGTGGGCCGGTCAAAACGTGGAGCGGCCGAGTGAGACGATTTTGAGACGTGTCTTGGCAGCCAAGGACGGCCATGCGCGGGCGGCTGGCGCACGGATGATTCGCTACTGGCACGCAAAGCTTTCGGATCCCGTCGCGCTGATAGCGAAAGCGGCGGCTGATCCGTTTCCGCGGGCACGGATGGAGGCAGTGCTTTCCGCGGGCTTTGTCCCGAAGGCAGAAGCCTTCCCCGCCGCGCTGCGTGCCCTCGATCATCCGCGCGACAAGTTCATCGAGGTGGCCCTCCCGCAGACCGTGAAAGCCTTGGAGTCCTACTGGCGACCGGCGCTTGAGGCGGGGAGCCTGACATTTGCGAAGGCGGAGCACGGTGACTATGCGAGGCGGGAATCTGGAATCGGATTCGACAAGCGCTTGGCGGCCTTCCTGCGTAACCAGGCTCCGCAGGAATCTGAGATTGCAAACATCAAGGCCCAGTTGGTGGCCGGGGCAAACGCGAAGCAAGTCCGCATGGTGGCGGATGCCTTGACCAAGAGAGGCGGGCCAAGGTCGCGGGACGTTTGGATCGCCATGCTGGAGGCCCTTGAACAGGTGGGCCGCGCTAGCGAGATGTCGCTGGGGAAGAAGATTGCTCCGCTCCGGACGAAACTTTCGAGCAGTGACGACGCCATCGCGTCCGCGGTGGCGGCCACCCTCGGGGCATGGAAGGTGCAGGAAGCGGGCCCGGCCCTCCTGGCGGTTCTGCGAGACCGCAAGCGGACGGAGATTGTACGTCGCGCCGCGGCAGTGGCGCTGGGTGCCTTGGGAGGGAACGACTTCGCGGTGGAACTTCGCACGCTCGCGGCGAGTGGCACCAGTGCCGAGCGCTACCTGGCGGTGGGTGGACTGGTGAACTTGGAATTGAAGGAGGCGGCGGCAGTGGCCGCAAAGTTGCTGGCGCAGGATCCCGGCGACGGGGATCCCGTAGTGTTGGTGATGGCCTTCGTGCAGCGAGCCAAGGGAACGGGCGCCCTGGTGGGAACGCTCCGCAGTGTGAAGCTGCACCCCGCGGTGGTGAAGAGCCTCGCTGAGTTTCACCGGAAAACGGGACGGCTTCCCTCAGGAATTGTGAGACGGTTGCAAGGCGCTTCTTCGGCGACCTTGGCGGCGCGCCTGTTGAAGGAGAAGCGGAAGGTCCTCATCACTGATGTCGAGAACCTGGGTGATCCAGCGCGCGGAGAGATGATCTATCGGCGCAAGGAACTGGCCTGTATGAGCTGCCACGGGATTGGATCGGTGGGACCTGAGATCGGGCCGAATCTTGCAGCGGTGGGAGCAGCCGCCACCACTGCTTACATGGTGGAGTCCATTCTGGAACCGAACAAGTCCATCGCGGAGCACTATGAAAACATGATGTTCACCCTCAGTGACAATTCAGTGCGGGTGGGAGTGGTCACCTTCAAGAGCGACAAGGAGGTCGTGATCCGAGATTCAACCCAGCCTGGGAGTGAGATCAGGATGCCCACTGTCACCATCAAGAAAACGCAGACCATGCCCTCCCTCATGCCCGCGGGGTTGGCCGGCCAGTTGCGGAGTCGGCAGGAGTTCCTGGATCTCGCGAAGTTCATTTCGGTCCTCGGGCGACCGGGGCCGTATGCGAACGACGAGAGACCGGTGATTCGGAAGTGGAGCCTCTTGCCCTCAGCCCAGCCGAATCCGACGTTGGCAGGGGCCCCCGACGATGGTGAGTGGGCGCCGGCCTACAGCCTGGTGAGTGGCGAGCTGCCTGCGACCGATCTTGCGGTGGGGCCCGCGGTTTTTGCGCGTGGATATCTCGAGGTGCAGGTGGCTGGCACGGTGAGGATTCTCCTCAATGATGTCAGGGGTCTGCGGCTGTGGGTCGATGAGTTGGCGGCGAACAATCTCGCTGCGCCCATCCAACTCGAGCGGGGCCGCCGGACGTTGACCTTCCTCATCGATCGTTCCAAGCGGGAGGGAGCGGGATTGCGGGTCGAACTGGCTCCGGTTTCCGGCTCGCCTGCGAAGTTCCGGCCCGAGGGCGGGAATTGATTTGGGCAATCGAAGGATTGTGGGGCGACCCCCTCGCTTGCCGTGGGAGCAGGGGAGGATTGGCGGCAGTGCGCCCGCGCCATGAGACCGAACCATTCCGCGTAGGACTTGCCCCGACCTGGCAATCCTGCTACCTGCCGCTCGAATTTTCCACGAGAACCGATGATCGAACTCAAGAGTGACTGCAAGTACGCGATGGTAATTCCCACCAGCATGGGAACGCGCCTTACCCCGGTGAACGGCCAGCCCTTTCACTGCTCGGACACCTTCAAGATGACGGCCAGCAGCGCGGAGTCGAATGTCGGGAGCGTCTCCTCCTACCTTGGACTTCCAGTCAAGATTCTCACTTCCTTCGTGAAGGGCAGTCCGGTTTCGCGCTTCATCAAGGACAACCTCGCAAGTCGTCACATGGACTACGAAGGTCCCGAAGTCGAGCAGGGCGGGCCGTGGGGCTATCGTCACCAGATCAACATGGCGGACAGCGGTGTTGGTTCGCGGGGACCACGGGTTTGGAATGATCGTGCGGGCGAGGTTGGCCGCCAACTCAATGCCAAGGACTTTGATCTCGAGCGCATCTTCGGTGAAGAGGGCGCGCAGATCGTGCACATGTCGGGACTGATCGCAGCCCTCTCCCCGGAGTCCACCAAGTTCTGCCTGGATGTCGCGCGGATCGCGAAGGAGCACGGCTCCAGGATATCCTTCGATCTCAATCACCGCGCCACCTTCTGGAAAGGTCGCGAAGAGGAACTGAGCGCCGCATTCCATGAGATCGGCATGCTGGCCGATGTGCTGGTGGGTAACGAGGAAGACTTCCAGCTTTGCCTCGGGGTGGAAGGACCCGAAGCGGGCGGCTCAGACATTTCGGGCAAGATCGACAGCTTCAAGGAGATGATCAATCGCGTGAAGAAGCAGTTTCCGAACGGCTCGGTCTACGGCACCACCTTGCGGGAAGCGGTGAGCGTGAATCTTCACGAGTGGGGCGGCATCGTGGCCGACGGCGACGATTGGCACGTGATCGAGCCCCGCGAAATTGGGGTCCTCGATCGCATTGGCGGCGGAGATGGATTCGTAGGCGGCTTGCTCTACGGCATTCTGCGCGGCTGGGAAGGTGAGAAGTGTGCGCAGTTTGGCTGGGCCACCGGCGCCCTTGCTGCAACCCTCCTCACCGACTATGGGCAACCCGCGGACGAGGACCAGGTCTGGAGCATCTGGAAGGGGAACGCGCGGGTGCAGCGGTAGGAGCGTCCGCTATCTCTCGGTCGCTCGGAAGAAGGCGGGGAGATCCGGATCCGGGTCAAACATGGCGCCGATGGCCTCATCGAGGGAATCGCCCGTGAATCGTCCCAGCGGTGTCCAGTCCTGAAGATTGCGGCTGCCTTCGATGGGGAAGAGCACTCCCTGCGGAGCGTCCCACACAAGACTGACCGGGCGGGGAGTTTTGAGCGTTGGGGTGAAGGCGAGTTTGGGCACTTCGAGGGAGGTCTCGAGCACGTGCAATCCGAGATAGCCACGAGCGAGGTAAAGATAGTCGCCGCGAGCCTCGAGGTGATCGATCTGTCCCGCTCCCTCTGCGAGGCCCGTTCGCACGATGACTGGATTGGCCGGGTCGCTGACATCGAAGATGTAGGCGTTCGTGTCATCGAATTTCAGGGCCGCGAACACGAAGCCATTGCCCACCGAGAGGTCGTTGATGTGGCCAGTATTCAATTCAAATTCGACCGAACCGAGCACTTGGGGATTGGACAGGTTACTGATGTCGATGACGAGCAGTTCGGTCTTGGAATCAGGTGCCCACCGGGTGGCGTAGACGAGGGTGCCGTCGATCACAAACCGCGTGACCTGCTGGCCGCCGAGAGCCCCAAGGAGAGAAAACTGGTTGGGATCGCTGGCATCCAGGATCACGAACCCTCCTCGCCAGCTGCCGGCGAAAACGGTGGTCCCATCGACTTTGAAGAAGTTCACATACAGGTCCGGGTCATGCCAGTGGCCGATTTGGTAGACCCGGGACAAATCGCTCACGTCGTAAGTGAAGATTCCCTGGTTCGGACGCTTCACGTAAAAGCGATCTCCTTCGAGATCGTAGTCCCGGGTGGGGTTCTCCTGGATCGTGTCTTTAAGAACGGGAGTCCGTCCCTCAGGTCCCAGGTCGTAGAAGTGGATGGCAGGTATGTTGCTGGATCGAGCCGCGACCCGGTTGCCGTCGACGACCAGCGAGAGGTAGTCGCTGAATCCGTTTCGTCCAATTTCCACCGGGACCGCGGGATCGGTTAGATCGAAGACGCCGAGTCCGGAGTCGCCCACGACGTAGGCGAGGTCTCCGACCAGTTTGACATCCTGGGCGCGGTGCCCCGAGATGGCGATCGATCCGGTGATGGTCGGGTAGTCCGGATCGGAGAAATCGATCACGGCGAGGCGTTGGTGGCCAGCAAGGTAGGCCGTGCTTCCCGAGGCAGCGACTTTCATGCCGTAGCCGAGGTCGAGATCGTTGAGATCAAGCTCGCCGCGCAAGACCGGCTTGGTGGCATCGCTGACATCGATGATGCCGAATCGCCGACCAGAGGCCGCTGCGATCAGGTTGCCGTTCATTTCGAAGTCAGCGACCGAGAAGTCGAGCACGGTCGATTCGCCATCGGGATCGGTCAGTTGTTTTGGAGCGGTGGGATCGCTGACGTCGAGCAATAGGAACCCTGCGCCGCCACTGGAGAGATAGGCGACGTTGTCTTTCACTGCCACCCTGTCCAGGGTTCCCAGGTTGGGCAGGTCGTACATGCTGAAATCACCGAGAAACTCGGGATCGCCGCCGGGGACATCCTGATAGATCGTAAAGCCTCCCCAGTCGTCGTCGTGTCCCGCAATGTAGATCTTGCCATCGACCACGCTGATGTGCTCGCCCGCGAAATAGTCGGTGCTGCCCAGGTCATGTTCGGCGCTGCCTTCGACCTGGGGTTGCCTCGGCGAGGAGGCGTCCAGGACCACGAGGCCCGTCCCGTGTCCCGAAACGAAGACGCGATTGCCGGAAACACCGACGCCAAGCAAACTCGCGGACCCCTCGAGTTCATAGCCTCCCACTCGCGGGAGACCCTTCGCCGGGTTGCTGAGATCGTGGATGTTGAGTCCGCGGTGGTAGCCAACCAGGAAGGCATGTCCTCCTGAGACCGTGAGACGTTGAGTGGTGCCCGAAGTCAACGAGACACCAAGAAACTCGGGTGCCGCAGGATCGGAGACATCGAAGGCTGCGATCGTGCCATTGGTCGCAAGATAGACCCGGTCACCTTCGACCTCCAGTCCGGTCGGATAGTCGGTGTACGGAGAATCGGGGACAAAGACCGGACAGGGCCAGAGAGCCGATCCGGGTTCGGCCGCGACTCTCGACGCGAGCACGGCCAGGAGGAGCACGAGACAAGTGATGCAACGATTCATAGCGGGGAAAGTTTCCAGAACCTAATGGGCTACGCTATGACTCGGTGGGTTCGAGACCAAGTGGGAAACAGGTGCGATTCGAATTTTCCACACGGAGAGGAATCAGCCGATTAGGGGCCGCATGGTGCGAGATTTCCTGACATTGTCACACGGCCTGCCAGCGTGTTGCCCCATGTGTGGCGAGGTGTGATCGTCTGGGGAGGAGTGAATTGCGCGATTGAATCAACCTGGATTGGCGCAACATCTCGAGAGATGTTCACGGAAGAATGGCACCTACGATCAGCCTGGCCTTCGTCCATTCGGGGCGGACCCGAATGGGGTAGCATCGACGCGCGCTGAGGATCGGGGGCGGCGCCTGGAGGAATGGCATCCGCACCCAAGGACGTTTTGAGCTCGCAGAATGGCAGGACAGGGAGAGGATCGCACCCAATGAAAAGAGTTCTCGCGGGAGTGTTGGTGGCTACCTGTTCTCTGGGCGCTTGGGCAGGCGCGGAGCCGGCCGCGAAGGAGTGGGGACAGTTTCGGGGATACCGGGCGCGGGGCCTCTCGGATGGTGGAGTGGTGCCAACGAGTTGGAGCTTGGAGAAAAAGACCAATGTCCTTTGGGAGACCGGGATTCCGGGATTGAATCATGCAGTCCCCACCTCCCAGGGGGATTCAGGCAATAACTTTGGCATTCCAACAAACTCACAGAATCAACCCGACCCATGAAACTACTCTCACTATCGATCATTCTGCTCGCCGCTTCGTACGGGCAGTCGTTCTCACAGCGCGGGCCAATGATTCGCGGAGGATTCGAGGTCTCTCCCCTCGGAATCGGGGAGCCGGGAATCGCCTGGTATACGACCTGGGAATCCGGGGTGAAGGAGGCGGAGCGAACCAACCGGCCCATCATGTTCGTGGCGGCCGCCACCCAGTGCAACGGAATTCCGGGGGTCTTCTGACAGGGCTACACCGCCACGCAGAACGGTCTGTTCAGCGACAAGAAGTTCATTGAAGTGAGCCGCCGCTTCGTCTGTGTCCGCATCGACTCCTACGAGAGTGAAGAAGCTCAGAAGCACGTTCGCAGCCTGCTCGACGGGCGCTTTGAGAACAGCGCCTTCGTCATCATCGCTCCCGACGGGAAGGAGTGGCTCACCACTGCCGGCCGTGGACCGAACCAGGTCCTGGGCGGTCCTCCCACCCAGTATCCCCGCAAGGTCGAGGCGATGAGAAAGATTGCCGATCGATACAAAGCAAAGGGCAAATCCGGTGAGGCCGTCCTGCAGGACTTCCACAGTTTCGGGCAGGCTCTCAACGTGGCATCAGCCGATCAGCGAATCCTCGTGGTCCTGCAGGGCGAGGGGAAGGCGATGGCGGGAGCTCGGGAACGCCTTCGTTCGATCGCGGCCTCCGGAGACCTGATCGGCCGCTTTCATTACGACTCCTCACCCGGGAAGGACTGGACCAAGGTCGTGACCGGGCTCGAAGAGGGCGCCGGAATTCACCTCATCGTTCCGGCCGCGTTCGGCCTCGAGGGGACCCTGCATCGGACCCTCCCGATCACGGCGACGGCGGACGAGGTGAGGAAGGCGCTGCTGGAGGCCAACGCCGCCTACGCGAAGAGCGAGAAGCGAAAGGTCTATCGCGAGCACGTCTCGAAGGGTCGTCGAGATGGGATCAGGATCGAGAGTGCCGTGCCTTACGGCGAGGATCGCGATGGTGACGGGAAAATCGACGCGCCACGGCGAGGAAGGCGCCGGTAGGAACCTGAGGCGTTCATTGTAAATTGTGTCGTGCCGCTTCCTTTGTTCCTGTCAGTTCCGAAACGGATCGGTCTCTGGGAGGTTAGATGAGTTTATGAGTCATCCAGTCCGCACCTCCCTGGTAGGATCCTCGCTTCTGTTGGCCGGCCTGGCCGTTGGTTTTGCCGGCGAAGAGATCTCTTCCTCGACCAAGCTCAGCAAAGCGAACTTTGTGGAAGTCCGCAAAGCGATCCTGCTCCCTTCCGAGACCCGTTGGAGCAAGATTCCGTGGCGACCGGATCTTGGAGAAGCGATTGACGAAGCGCGGGTGCAGGACCGGCCGATTCTGTTGTGGATGATGAATGGCCATCCCTGTGGTATGACCTGATTCAACGGCGTTAAAGACAGGCAGTTCGCCTGGACTCATCCCGAGATCGTCGCACTGGCGGAGCCCTTCATTCCGGCCGCGGATGAAGTCGACAAACTCCAGTCGAGCGACGCCGCCGCCGGGCGGTTCTTCCGGAAGTTCGCCAAGACCCACGTGAGGGGCCTGCGCACAACCCAGGGCACCTACCTCGTCACCTCGAGTGGGATCCTGCTGTCCTCCGGGCACAGCATCAAGGAAGACGAGATCGCAGATTTCCTGAGAGTCGGATTGGAAAAATACGAGGCCCTCTCGAGGGCGGAGCGCCTCGGCAAGGCGACCGTTAAATCCAGGGTGAGCTCCTCCTCGGGCTTTCCCGATGATGGCCTCGCCCTGAATGTGGTCCTGCACAAGTTCTACCCATCGAAACCCGTGGGGCGCGCCGCCATCGGCGCGGTTGAGTGGAATCGTGATTTCGCCTGGTTCAAGGCAGAGGAAGCGGCGCAGTTGCTTCCACCAAATCCGACCAGGGGCAAATCCTACGAGATCCCGCAAGGGCTGATCGAGCGACTTGCACGGTTCCACTTCACGGATACGGTGCGGGCCTTCGCCGATTCCTATCCGCAACGCTGCGTGAAGGAGGCGCGACTGACGGCAGAGGTCCTCTCCGTAAAGGATGGCACCGTCAGGATTCTCTATCAGGGCACGGTCCATTCGGAACAGAAGGACACCCCGCGATTCGGAACGAGCAGGGGTCGGCTTCCCCGGCGTGCGGAGCGCAGCTTCAAGGCCGAACTACTCGGTCACGCAACCTACGATCTCAAGCGAAAGCGATTCACCAAGTTCGAACTGGTTGCCCTCGGAGTCCAGCAGGGTGGCGGCGAACGAAGCTCCCCGGATCCGGTGCCCATCGGGGTGGCCCTGACCCTCGTCGGAGACAGTCCGGTGGAACGGGTCGAGCCGTTTCACCTCGATTTGTACGGGTGGGATTGATCCTCGTCTCCTCGAGGCGGGACGCCGTAGCTACGACTTGATCTGCGGGCGGCCGGGCTCGGGCCAGTCGATGTGGTAGAACTCGCCGCGGGGTTTGTCGGTGCGCTCGTAGGTGTGTGCGCCGAAGAAGTCGCGTTGTCCCTGCAGGAGGTTGGCGGGGAGGCGGGCGCTGCGGTAGCTGTCGTAGTAGGAGAGGGCGGAGCTGAAGCAGGGGACCGGCACGCCGTGAATGGCGGCAGTGGCAACCACTTTGCGCCAGTTGGCCTGGCAGCGATCGATTTCGCTCTTGAAGTGAGGATCGAGAAGGAGGTTGGCGATTTCGGGATCGCGTTCGTAGGCTTCGAAGATCTTCTGGAGGAAGCCGGCCCGGATGATGCAGCCGCCGCGCCAGATCATGGAGATCTTGCCGAAGTCGAGTTTCCAGCCGTACTCGTTCTGGGCCTCGCGCATGAGTTGGAAGCCCTGCGCGTAGGAGCAGATCTTGGAGCAGTAGAGAGCGTCGTGGATGGCTTGGATGAACTCGGCCTGGTCGCCCTCGAAGGCGGGGAGATCGGCGGTGATCACTTTCGAAGCGGCCACCCGCTCATCCTTGATGGCGCTGATACAACGCGCGAAGACAGCCTCCGCGATGCAGGGAGCCGCGATGCCCATGTCGAGGGCGTTGGTGGAAGTCCATTTGCCGGTGCCCTTCTGGCCGGCGGTGTCGAGCACGATGTCGACAAAGGCCGCGCCAGTTTCCGGATCGTCCTGCTGAAGAATGTCGGTGGTGATCTCGATGAGGAAGGAGTCGAGCACGCCCTTGTCCCACTCGCCGAAGACCGCGCTCATTTCCTTCGGGTTCATGCCCAGCAGGGAACCCATCAGGTTGTAGGCTTCGCAGATCATCTGCATGTCGCCGTACTCGATGCCGTTGTGCACCATCTTGACGTAGTGGCCGGCGCCATTCTCGCCAAGGTGGGTGGTGCACGGGACGCCCCCTTCGATGGGTTTGCCGGGTTCGGCGCCCTCGAGCGGCTTGCCGGTTGCGGGGTCGACCTTGGCTGCGATCGCTTCCCAGATCGGCCTGATCTCGTTCCAGGCGCTCTCCTTCCCGCCGGGCATGAGGGAGGGACCGAAACGCGCACCTTCTTCGCCACCCGAAACACCGGAACCGACAAAGCGGAAGCCCTTTTCATTGAGTTCCTTCTCGCGGCGAATGGTATCGGTCCAGAGTGCGTTGCCGCCGTCGATGATGATGTCGTCGGGATCGAGGAGCTTGGTGAGGCCATTGATCACGGAATCGGTGGCCTTGCCGGCCTTCACCAGGATGATGATTTTGCGAGGGCGTTTGATCGACTGCACAAACTCCTCGAGCGTTTGGGTCCCCACCACCCCGCCCGGAGTGTCCGGGTTCTCCGCCACGAAGGCGTCGGTTTTGGAGGTGGTCCGGTTGAAGACCGAGATCTTGAAGCCGTGGTCGGCGATGTTGAGAGCGAGGTTTTGACCCATGACCGCGAGGCCAACGAGTCCGATATCGGATTGAGCGTCTGACATGATGTGGCTGGTTGGAGGCGGCGGGTTTAAGGGAGGTGTCAGACAGCTTCAAGTGCTAAAAAAGCTGATCAGGGGAGAGGGAAGGGCGAGCAGGGTTGAGAGGCGAAATCGGGGCCACCGGATGTTCGCCGAAAACCCAACCCACAAGTTCCAAATAACTCCCAAGCCTCGGAATTCAGGATTCAAGGAACGGTGATC
>JAYGGC010000101.1:0-4087 GCA_046581525.1 Roseibacillus sp.
CGTGCATGCCAGGGTTCCTGACCGCTCTATGGAGAGCGTCTCAGCTTCCTGGTGAGGACCTGAAGACGGACGCGAATCTCCGGGTCAGGGTTGTCCATGTGCTTCTCCAGTTCAGGGATGATTGCGGGTCCCATGTCGAGCAAGTCCTGGTTGGCAGCGTGGCGGGTCCGATAGCGCTCGGCGGCCAGTTGCTTGACGAGGGCGGAGACCTGCGCTGCGGTGGGGGGCGGCGGGCGGCGGTCCTTGCCGGCCATGTAGAGGGCCTGTAGTTCGGTCGGGGTAAGGCACCGGTTCCAGATCATCAGATCGTCGATCTTGCCATCGAACTTCCGATGTCGCTCCAATTTGAAGGCGGCGTGGCCAACGCGCAGAGGATAGGGAGAGGGTGTGTATTTCTTGGGGATCTCTGTGCTATCTTCCCGCTTGCCGTTGAAGTAGATTATGACGTTCCTGCCATCGAAGGCCGCGGCCACGTGGACCCAGGTGTTGGCACGCAACAGACTTTTCGTGTCGGCGCTGATCCAGCCGCCGGCTCCGATGGTGAAGTTCATCCGGTTGTCTTTGTTGCTGCGGAGGGTGAAGCCGCGGGCGCCACCGTTGATCCAATCGTGCTTGCAGGCGACCGAGCCGCTAACGCCCATCCGACGCGGGCACACCCAGGCCGCGACCGTAAAGGTAGCCCCATTCAATGCCGGGTGATCCGCGACCTCGACGTAGTGGATCGGTTCGTCGTTCTGGCGAACCGCAAGGGCATGGCCAAAGCCTGCGACTGGGACAAATCGGGCCTTCTTACCCGTCCCATGCGGGGCCGGCCCTTTCAGGTTCGGCACTTGGTTATCCTCGTTCCGGTTGAAGTCGAAGTGCAGAACCAAGCCGGGGGGCAGCTCTTCGGCCGCTACGGCGGGGACCAGGGCCGCGCTTACCAGGAGGCAGCGGGTCCATCTCTTTGGGTTCACGGAAAACATTGTCCAGAATGTTCACCGGCACTGCAACTCGTTAAGCGCTACTCGCGGCATTGACCGGTCTTTTCGACCACGAATCCCTGGTCCTGAACATCATCGGGGCGGTTGCACCCCACCTACCCTCGAAGGTTTCGGCACCGACTCTCGGCCTTGCGCACCATGCCGGCGCTCCGCCATCTCTTCGCGCAGAAATTCGGGTGTGGCATCCGGGTAGAGATTATCACCGTGAGCTCGCGTCGTCAGCCTGGCGACAGGATGGTCCTGGGAGTTTGCCTCCGGCAGCGTAATCTGTCAGGTTGGTATCGTCGGCATGAAATCCGTTTTGCGATCGAGCGCGAGTTGGGGGATGGTCTGCTGCCTCCTCGCGGCCATCTCTCCCGCCTTTCCCTGGAGCTACAGGACCTAACAGGAACCTGAATTGGGTTTCGGCGTACTCTAGCTGGCAAGGTGCGGCCATCAGCGTTGCCGGAGGAACGGGCGCGTTGTTCTTGCTGGCCACCGGGGGCATGAGCCCGGCTCCCTGAGCCGGCGCATCCTCGGCATCGCGATGATCGGAACCACCGTGCTCGTTTTTCTGTTGATCTACGCGACCCACCATTGGATCCACTTCCCGCTGCGCGACTACGGTGGCCTCATGGCAATCGTTGCCGCCCCCGGACTACTGGTCGTCGCCTCCTGGGAATTGCGGCAGCTCATCTCTGCGCGTGCCGAGCGGTAGTTTTTCAGGCGAGGTCACGATCCTGCCTGGCCAGTTTGCTCCACCCTCGATTGGCACCGGCTGCGGCCTACTCCTCCTCTCCCGCCTGCCCAGCCCGGCTTTCAAGCAACTCGCTCAGCAGTTCGGTCATTCCCTCCGAGACCTCTCCCGGATTGACATCCATTCCGGCGGCCAGGAGCGCATGATCTGTCAGCTGCTTGGCCACCTTGCCCGCCAATTCGCGCTGGCTGTCCTGGATCGCCGCCAGCTGCTTGATGAGCGGGTGACGCGGATTGATCTCCAGCTTGGCCTTGGTATCCGGAACGTCCTGCCCCATCGCTGACATCATGGCCCGCATTTGAGAGTTGGGCGCGTCTTCCGGAAGGAGAGCCACCATCGGATGGCTCACCAGGCGCTTGCCGGCATCGACGCGCGTGACGCGGCCATCCAGGGCTGAATTCAGCCACGCAACAAGGTCCTCGGTCTCCTTCTCAGAGAGCGCCTCCCCTTCCTGCGGCACATCCTCGAGTTCAATCCCGTCCCGATTGGCCGACACCAACTTCTTGCCCTTGAACTCGCGCAGCCCTTCCAGGACGTACTCGTCCAACGCTTCCGTAAAGAAGGCCACCTCCAGGCCGCGGGCCTTGAATCCTTCGAAGAACGGACCTTTCTCGATCGCTTCACGACCCGTCCCCACCAGGAAATAGATCTCTTCCTGTCCGTCCTTCATGCGGTCGACGTACTCCACCAGGGAAGTGACCTCCTCCCCGTCCGTCATCGACGATGTAAACCGCAGCAGACCCGCCAGCAACTCCTTGTGAACCGGTGACGCCACGATGCCCTCCTTCAGGAAGCGACTGAAGCGGCCGTAGAATTCCTTGTAGGCTTCCACATCATCCTTCGCCTGTTTGTCGAGAAACTTGAGAAAGCGCTTGGTGAGGACCTCGTTGAGCTTGCGCACCAAGGCACTGTCCTGCATCGATTCGCGCGAGATATTGAGCGGCAAGTCTTCGCTATCGATCACTCCGCGGAGAAAGCGCAACCATTCCGGCAGCAATCCTTCCGGGTGCTGATCGATCATCACCTTGTGGCAATAGAGCGCCACTCCCGGAGGCTGCGGTCCGAGCCCGAAGCGCTCCGCGTTCTCACCCGGCACGAAGAGGAGCGCGTTGATCGCGAGCGGTGCGTCCGCGGCAAAGTGCATCGTGTAGCGCGGATCGTCCATGGCGTGTGCCGTGAACTGGTAGAACTCCTTGTACTGCTCCTCGGTGACCTCATTCTTCGACTTGAGCCAGATGGCTTCCACCGTGTTGACCCGCTCGCCGTTCAGGTTCACCGGGAAGCCCACGAAGTTCGAGTAGCGTTCAATGATCCCTCGCACGCGATGGGTCTTGGCAAACTCCTCATGCTCTTCCTTGAGATGCACCACCAGGCGCACCCCGCGGCGTTGTCCCTCCACCTCCTCGATCGTGTAGCCACTCGCTCCGTCGCTCTCCCAGCGGAGATGCTCGTCGTCCTTGCGCCACGAGTGCGTGAAGACCTCCACCCGGTCGGCCGCCATGTAGGAGCTGTAGAATCCCACCCCGAACTGCCCGATCACGTCCGCCTTGCCGCCCTCCTTCATTTTCTCGAGGAAGGCCTTGGTTCCGGAGTGGGCAATGGTCCCCAGGTTTTCGACCAGTTCGTCCCGGGACATCCCGATCCCGTAGTCCGAGATCGTGATCGTCCGGGCCGTCTCGTCGGTGGAGATATTGATCTCCAGCGGCAGGTCTCCGTCAAAAACTTCCTTCTCAGTGAGCTGGGTCAGGCGCTGCCTCTCAAGGGCGTCCGACGCATTGGAAATCAGCTCTCTGATAAAGATTTCACGGTCCGTGTAAAGGGAGTGAACGACAATATCCAGCAACTGCCGGACTTCCGCTTGAAATTCTCTGGTCTCGGTCTCCGTCTTACTCATGATGGCAATAGAAACGGCTGGGGCCTAACGTGTTCTGGCCGTGCTGTCAACCGGGTCTCCGACCCTTCCGATCCCACCTCCCCCCAACCAGAGCCATGCCCCGAGTCTGTATCACCGTCCACGGCAAGAACGCCCAGCCCTATCGATTCTCACTCGAGCGCAAAGTCGTCCGGCTGGGACGGGCCTCCGACAACGACATCGTGATCGATTGTCCCTCCGTCTCCTCCCACCACTGCGAGATGCGCCGCGTCGAAGGAGGCTACATTCTCCAGGACAAGGATTCGACCAACGGCCTCAAACTCGAGGGTGACCGAATGGAGATCATCGATCTCGCGAACGGGCTCGATGTTCTCGTCGGGGACGCAGCCCTCGATTTCGAGCTCACCAACGAGGAGAAGGATACCCTCGGAGAGGAAGACCACGAACCCAAGCAGCGCGCCAAGCTCCCCAAGATCAAGAAGAAGGATAAGGAGG
>JAYGGC010000056.1:0-67550 GCA_046581525.1 Roseibacillus sp.
CGACGCTCTTCCGATCTAGGTGTGAAGCGTCGTGTGCCCCATCGCCTCAACCGTTTCGTGCTCGCCGTGGAGTCGATAAAATGCGCTGCCGAAGGTGTGCCTGAGAACATCCTGCCCTTCGATGTGTGCGGCCTTCCTCGCCGCGCGCCGTTTCTTGTCCCAATCCAGTGGAAGGATGGATTCGCCTTTGTGAGCATCAAGCCACTTCCGTAGGTTCGGCATGATTGGGATTTGGCGGTCGGTGGCGGTCTTGGTTTCCTCACGCGTCAGTCGGATATGATCCTTCTTGATTGCGCTCCATGTTATCCGGTTCAACTCGCCTTGGGGCCGAATGCCAGCGAAAAGCATGAGAGCGAACGGCAACGCGCACCCTTCCTTCTCGGCGGCGGCCATGAGTCTCTTGGCGGTGTCGGCATCGATGATTTCAGGGTCCCGCTGTCGAATGGGAGCAGGCTTGGCATCCGTGTTCTTTGACCAATTCAATACGGCGCGCACTTCGCGCAGCCTTCGGTTCCAGGTTGGCCCGCGTTTAACTGGCTTGGTCTTGATAGACGCATCAAGTGCACGCTCCACGTCGCCGCCTTCAATCGCCGCTACCTCCATCGCAAGAAACCACGACGGCAGCGATTTTTGAGTGCGCCGGTAGTCTTCAAGACTGGCCTCGGAGCGTCCGAGTTTGGCCAGGCGAGCGCGGTAACCTTCCCACGCTGTTCTCATCGTCACGCACGCGCCCTCCGCCTTCCTGCGAGCCGTATATTCGCGCGCTGCGTCGAGTATGGTCGCGCCGAACTCCTTGAGCATTGCGGCGGCCTCGGCGGCCTCGCTCGCGAGTCGCGGACTGACGATGCCCGCCT
Source organism: Roseibacillus sp. (assembly GCA_046581525.1). Classification (GTDB taxonomy): domain Bacteria; phylum Verrucomicrobiota; class Verrucomicrobiia; order Verrucomicrobiales; family Akkermansiaceae; genus Roseibacillus_B. Next base: position 855 of record JAYGGC010000056.1, read on the forward strand.
TGGTGCCATATTCATGGTAGTGCTTCTTGAAGCTGCGTTGCAGGCGCTTTGCTTCCTTCTCGTCAGCGCGAATATAGCGTTCCCGCTTGCCGCTTTCGGAGAGTGTGGCGGGAACCTCGATTTTGTAACCGTCGGGAACCTCAGTGATTTCGAATTTGGGCAGTTTGGGCATGGCGCCAAGGGGCAGGGGGATGGCTTTCTCCCCGTGCATTCCATGCCTTATAGTGCCTCAATACGCAACGCATTTCGCGCATCGGAGCGCAATGAAATGCAATAAAAACAGGTGTTTGGCGATGATCTCGGTAGTCCCCTGTGGACTAGGAATCCCCGCCTTTACCCATCTCCGCAGCGCGACGTTGGAGTTCTTCCGGCGCAACGTCCTCGATGTGGGTGGCGACATTCCAGGAATGTCCGAAGGGATCCTTGAAGAGGCGGGTCTGATCTCCGTAGAACTGGCCCTGAAGAGGGCGCACCACCTCGGCTCCGGCCGCCACCGCGCGCTCGGCCACCTCGTCGACTCCCTCCAGATAGGCGTGGCGCATCACAGGCGATCCGCCCCGGGAGCCGGGACTCTTGGCACCCATCTCGAGACACTCATCGACCATCATGACGCGCGAGTTGCCGATTTACAGCTCGGCATGCCCGATCTTTCCCCCCGGTCCGGGCATCCGCATGAGTTCGGTCGCGCCCAGCGCCTTCTTGTAAAACTCGATGGCATCGGATGCACCGTCGATGATGAGATAGGGAGTGACGCTGTGGTAGCCGTCGGGGATGGTTTTTACGGAGTCGGACATGGCGTTCGTGGTGGTTACTTTGACTGGGCATTCTTGAACAGCAATTGCTTCGGTGGCCAATCAAATCTCTCTGCAATCTTGCGGGGAAATTCCCACGGAGATTTTTCGCCATGGATCGTGACTGCGGAACGCTCCGCCGCCATCGCCACGGCCTGCGGAAGATCCATCACCTTCAGCACATTGAGGAAATACGGCCCTTCCCGATGAGAGGAGGGGAGATCGAAGAGGACGAGCGAATCGAGAGGCCGATCAAGAAAGAGGGAGGCGTAGAGCACATTGCCAGCCATCGGCCCGTGGGCCTCGACCACGATCACCACTTCGGGGTGCAGCAACCCGCGTAGCATGCGGATTCCCCCGAGAATGTCATGGACCCGCATGCCATCGAGGGTCTGCCCGATGAGCGCGAAACGCCGACGAATCTGAATGTTCTTTTTCTTGTCTTTGAGCGCTTCCCACCCGGTGTCCCCAATTCCGCGGAGCTGGAGGTAGGCGATGGCGTGATTTGCGTCCCTGGGCCGCCCGGGATCCTGCGCCCACTGCTCATGGGTGGTGCCATCGGCCACTCGCAACTTCACCCGCTTGATCTCGCGCAACTCGGCGCCCTTCAGGTGGACGAGATGAACCGCGCAAGTCACATCGGGTTCGGGCTGGTAGACCATGATCCGCCGTCGCATCCCATCCCCGCTCCCCCCGTCCCGCAGGCTGACAGCAGGAGCGAGTTTCCTCGCAGGCCAGCCGGCGAAGCTCAGCTTTCGGAGCTTCGATTTCCACGCCACCTTCTGCTGGTTCCAGGACTCGGAATCTCGAGGGATCCCAGGCGGTGGCGCCTTGGGAACAAAGACTTCGTCGATCCTGGTATTGATCTGGTCTGCCGGCAAGTGGTCGAAAACCTTGAGTTCCTTCGGCTCGAAGAGCTTTACGGCCGCCATCTCAAAGGTATCGGTGCGCGTTGTGCCCTTGAGGTGGCGGTTCATCCAATGGAACGCCGAGGTGCGCAGCGGTTGAGTATCCTTGTGGGGCCCTTCCTCGATATTGAGACCCAGATTCCCCGACGCCTTGTGCAACTCGTACAGTCTGCGCACCGGCCGGTAGACCTGGTAGACGCCATCGAGGGGAAAGATGGAATCCTTGTCCGTATTTGAGATCAGCAACGGACGCGGCGCTACCAGGGCGGCCACCTGTTCGAAGTCCCAGCGATAGGTGTTGAAGTGATACATGCAATCGCAATGTCCCTCCACACAACCGTCCACCACATGATTGCGAAGCGACGCGATTCCCGCTACCGGCACGGCCGCCTTGATCCGCTCGTCAATTGCTGCGATCCACCAACTGTAGGCCCCGCCACCACTGCGGCCTGTCACTCCGAGGCGCTCTCCATCCACTTCCTCACGCGATTGCAGGTAGTCCAGCGCGCGGATGCAATTCCAGGCCTCCACCCCGGCGGAAGTGTAACCTCGCGCATGCCACCACCAGCGATCGTAGCGATACGTTCCGTGATGGATGCCCTCGATTTCTCCCATCTGCAGGGTGTCGATCACGAGGCAGGCATAGCCGTTGCGAGCGAACCAGATCCCGTGGTGCTGATAGGTGACCTTGTTCCCAAAACTCACCCCCTCCTTCTTCGAAGACCCGTGCCCGCAGACGTAGAGAATTGCCGGCACTTTCCCGACCCGCTTTTTCGGCAGGTAGAAATTCGCGGTCACGTAGAGCCCGGGCGAGGACTGAAAGTGCAGCATCTCCACCGTGAATTCATCGCGCTCGATGGTTCCCGTCACGGTCGCCTGCAACGGCGTGCGCTCCCGGTCCGGTTTGAGCCCCAGCATGTCGAGAAGGAGGCTCCGCTGTTCGACTTGCTCCGCGCGAAGCACTTCCACATCCTGGGTGGCGGCCAACGCACCAGCCAACTGCCCTTCCAGTTGGGTCACTCGATTGTTGAAATACCGCTCCAACTCCTCACTCCCCAGGTCCGCGCGATCGGCCCACACCGCCGCCACGCAACAAAACCAAAGGAGGCACCCCGTCTTCATGGTCTCTCAACATTTCGGAAGGGTCCCATCCCCGCCAGCTCTTTCACGCCGAAAAGAAAAAAAAATCTGCGTGCATCCGCGGCCATCCCCGGTTCTCTTCCCCGCGCATGACCATCGCCGAGAAACAGGATCAACTTCTCGAAGAGCTGAACCTCTTCCAGGACTGGACCGAGCGCTACGAGTACGTCATCGGCCTCGGCCGACAACTCCCCGCCATGCCCGAGGAGCTCAAGACCAGCGACAAGCTCATCGAAGGTTGCCAGTCGCAGGTCTGGCTCGATGCGAGCCTCGAAGATGGCATGGTGGTGTTCGTGGCCGACTCCGATTCCCAAATCACCAAGGGCATGATCGCCCTCTTCATTCGTTTCCTCAGCGGCGAGACTCCCGACCACATCCTCACCGCCGACTTCGGCTTCATCGCAAAGACCGGATTGAAAGAGCACCTCGCCCCCACCCGCGCGAACGCCCTGAACCTGATGTCAGCCCAGATGAAGAAGCGGGCGCTGGGATTTGCGAGCGGCCAGTCTTGAGAATCAGACTCGCCACTCTCCGGGAGAGCACATTTGTTGCCGTCACCGCGCCAAACTGGCCAACGCGAAGAGTTCCCCGTTCCAAACAACTGCTCCAGCGGTAATACCCAGCGGGATCGCGGAGGTGCATCCTGCCCGCATGAGCACGGTGCGATGCAAGGAATGCAATGAGGAGGCCCGCTTGGAAGAGGTCTATCACGCCCACTACCAGGGTTTCCGCTGCAAAAGGTGCAACGCCCGGCACGAGGGAGAGCTGTTCGCCATCGGGGGAATCTTGATCTTGGCGTGCCTGCTCGTTTTCGTGGCCACCATGGTTGTTAACTCACTCACCGGGCCCAAGGCCGAGGCAACTTTTGACACTGGGGCGTCCTATACCCTGGTGGACGGCAAGGGTGGCATCGAACGCACGGAGATCATCACCGTTCACATCGAGCGGGCCCAGGCTCCGGAAAATCCCCCGTCACTCAGCGAGAAGTGGAACAGCAAGCTTCTCATGTCGAGTTTGTCGATGGCCTCGGACTACCGCGACAACCCGGATCGCACCGAACTCGACGTCGATGAGATCCTGCATTCCCCGGGCGTCATTCTCGTGGACACCGACCTCGAACAGGAGGTCCTCATCCTCGACGCGGATCAGCAGTGGTATCGGCTTGCCGCGTCCAAGGAGATCACCCATGGACCGGGCCAGCAACCACCGCCACCGGAACAGCCCAACCTCCTGCTTCCCCACAACCAGGAACGTCCGGCGCCGCGCGGGGAGATGCGCGACTTCCATTGAGGAACCACTACCGCGTGTTGAGCCACTCCAACATCGCCTGCGCCGATCTCAGCGAGATCCCGGGCAGCTCTGCGATCTCTTCGGCGCTCTTCTTGCGGATGCGCTCGACCGAGCCGAACTTTACGAGGAGAGCCGCCTTGCGCTTGGGAGAGACGCCGGGACAATCGTCCAGGAGAGACTCCTTCATGCGCTTGCGCAGGAGGAGCTCGTTGTAGTTGTTGGCAAAGCGGTGGGCCTCGTCGCGGATGCGTTGGAGCAGTTTGAGCGCGCCCGTGTCATGGCTCAGGACCAGGGGATCACTCCGGCCCGGGCGGAAGATCTCCTCCCGCTTCTTGGCCAGGCCGATGATGGGCAACTCGTGCAGGCCGAGACGCTGCAGTTCTCCGGTGGCAGAGCTCAATTGACCCTTCCCGCCGTCCACAATGACGAGATCGGGCAGCTTGACAGGCGCCTTTCCCTCCTTGGCCAGCCTCCGCATCGCTTCGATCATGCCCTCCTGCGATTCCGCCGCATCCGGATTCGCGTCCGCGCTCTCCCTGAGGATGCGCGAGTAACGCCGACGAATGACTTCCGCCATACTGGCAAAATCGTCCTGACCATCCACCGTCTTGATGCGATAGCGGCGGTAGTTCTGGTTGTCGGGCAGGCCGTCCACGAAGCGCACCATGGAGGCCACGATGTGATTGCTGGAAACATTCGAGATGTCGAAGCACTCCATGATCCCGGGCGAACCAGAAAGCTGCAGGAGGTCGGCGAGTTCGGAAAGGTCGTCGACGGGCTTCACCGTGGTGGGCACGCCGCGACCGCGGGAGAACTGGCGCGTGGGATTCAAGGTGCGCTCCAGGTTTTGCACGATGTCGCGCAGCCGGGCCGCCCGTTCGAAGTCCATGCGGGCGGCGGCCTTTTCCATGTCATTGTGCAACGACTTTATCCGCTCGCGTCTCCCCTTGCCTTCGAGCAACTCGCTGGCCTGGGCGACCCGCGCCAGGTAGTCCTCGCGCGTGATCTTCGCCACGCAGGGCGCGGAGCAGTTACGGATCACGTCCGCGCTGCAATGCTTGTAGTCCTTCCCGGTGGGAACGCGCGTGCGACAGCTGCGCAACCCGAACTCCTTGTTGAGCCAGGCGATGGTGCCCCGCAGGGCCCCGGAGTGGGCAAAGGGGCCGAAGTAGCGGGCCCCATCCTCCTTCTTCAGGCGCGTGAGGACAAAGCGGGGCCAGGGGTCGGTGGGATTGATCTTGGCGAGGAGGAAGCGCTTGTCGTCGCGAAAGCTCACGTTGTAGCGCGGCCGGTACTGCTTGATGAGCTTGCCCTCGAGCAAGAGGGCCTCCTGCTCGTTGCGGACGAGATGGACTTCGAAGTCCCAGATCGAATCGAGGAGGGCGCGCGTCTTGAGGTCGGCCTGTTGCTTGCGGGAGGGCATGAAGTAGCTCGCGAGCCGCTTCCGCAGATCACGCGCCTTGCCGACATAGATCACCGACCCGAAGCGATCCTTCATCAGGTAGATCCCGGGCTGGTGCGGGATCTCCGCCAGTCGAGATCTCAATTCCGGCTGCTCCGCCATCGCTGGCAATACCCTAGCCCACTTCCCTCCCCTGCGACAGTCGGAGAATTCGCCGAATCGTTGAGGGGATCACCGATTCAGGATGTGCTAGAAAAATAGCAGGACAAATCCGGACCGGGAGCACGCTAAGGGGCTGAATGTTTACGAGTGCTGACAGCTACGGTGCTTGAACCTCCGTTAACAGAGGATACACTACCCCTGATCCATGAATCGCCTCCTGCTCTCCGTGCCGGCCCTCCTGGCAACGACTGGCGCCGCCCTCGGTGCAGATGAATCCGCTGATCCGACCAAGGTAAACGTGCTCGAGATCCTCAAGGATGGCGGGATCATGATGTGGCCCCTCGCCCTGCTCTCGATCAGTACGGTGGTCCTCATCATTCTGTTCTTCATCACGATCCGTCGCTCCACGGTGGTCAGCGACCGCTTCATGCGGGTGGCGGAGAGCCTCATTCGCAAGCGGGACTACCTCGGACTGGTGGGCTACGCGCACCGACGGGGCGAATGCATTGCGCGCATCACCCAGAAGACGATGGATTTCGCGACCAAGAATTCGGATGCGCAGTTCGATGAGATTCGCGAGGTTGCGGAGGCGGAGGGGTCGCGACAGGCCAGCACCCTCAACCAGCGCATCAGCTACCTCGCGGACATCGGAGCGATCGCCCCGATGATCGGCCTTCTTGGAACGGTCCTTGGAATGATCCGCGCCTTCCTCGAAATCAACACCGGAAATGTCGAGGTGGTGCGCCAAATGAAGTTGGCCGGCGGGGTGGCGGAAGCCCTGGTCACCACCGCCAGCGGCCTCACGATCGGGATCATCGCCATGATTTTCTACTCAGTCTTCCGGGGACGGGTGCAGCGTTCGTTGTCGGAACTGGAGGCGGCCGCCACTCATCTGCTGGCGCTCCTCGGGTCGCAATACCAACGCGCCGGGCGCTACCAGCAACCGGCCGAGCAAATCCTGCCACCCGATGGTCAGGAAGACTACGCCGTGCCGCGCAGCCAGATGCCGGCACCCTCGCGGTCCGATCAGGCCGATGCGATCTAAGCACCAGGAGTCCGTCCCATGAAATTCAATGCCCCCAAGCCCCCGGATTGCGTCATTCCGATGGCGCCCATGATCGACATTGTCTTTCTGCTGCTCATCTTCTTCCTGGTCACCTGGCAATTCTCGCGATCTGAGCAGGACAGCAGGGTGAAGGTCCCAACCTCCACCCAGGGCAAGGAGGAGAATCGCGCGATCAGTGAAATCAACGTGAACATCCGCCAGAATGGCGAGGTGGTCATCAATGGGCGGGTGCTCACCGACAGTCAGCTCCTGGGAAAGCTCCGCGCCATTGTGGAGGTGCATAAGAACCAGCCGGTGCGCCTGCGCGGAGACGGGAATATCACCTACCAGACCCTGATGGGAGTGATCGATATCTGCCAGAAAGCGGGCATCTGGAATATCTCCTTCGCCACCCGCAAACCGGAGGGCTAGAACGCCGCCGCGGTGCTGCTGTTTTTTTCGCATTTTTGCGCGAACTTCCCGGTTTGTGCGGTAATCTAAGAACCAGGTATGCGGAGTATCCCCACCTTCCTCGCCGTCCTCATGGCGGCGCTTGTCCTTGTGGTCCCGGGGCGGAGCCAGAACGAGAAGCCCAATGCGGCCGACAAGCCCCTGCAGGCGGATCCCGGCAATGACCTCTTCGAGCTGGCGCTGCTCTCGTACCGGGAAGCGGGGGAGCAGAAGGATGCGGACCACCAGAAGGCAACCTACATGGTGGCCATCCGGCAGTTCAATCGCTTTCACACCAACTTCCCGGCCCATGCCAATGCCATCAAGTCGTGGTACTACTCCGCGATCTGCTACCAGAAGGTGGGCAACATGAAACTCTTCCGGGGCTGCCTTTCAAAAGTCGTGACGACCTGGAAGAAGGGACCGCTGGTGGGAGGGGCGGCCTATCAGTTGGCGCAGGAACACTACCAGGCGAAGGAGTACGCCAAGGCCGCGCCCCTTTATGAAATTGCCGCCAAGCATACTGAGGACGAAAAGTTCCGCCATCGCGCGGTTTACAGCCGGGCCCTCTGCTTTGAGAAACTGGAGAAGCGTGCAGAGACCATCGTGGCACTGAAGGAAGTCCTCGTGGACAAGGGCTCTCCGTTCCAGCCCCAGGCCGAGCGGGTCCTCGCTCACTACTACAAGAAGGCGGGACAGACGGAGGAGGCGCTCGCGCACTTCATTCACTTGGCGGAGTCGAAGGACGCCAAGACCAAGGCCGACGCTGTTCTGCAATGTGCGCTGCTCGCTCGCGACCTCGAGAAGAAGGACTTTGCCCGGCGCTACTTCGAGGCCATCCTGGTCACGCCCGGCTTGGAGGAATGGCGGGGCGAGGCGCAGCTTTCCCTGATGAGCGAGGCCTCCCTGGCCGGTAATCACCAGGCCGTGGTCGACTTCTTCAAGAAGGGTGATTTTCCGCTCGATAATGATCCCAAGGCACGTCGCCTCCAGATCGCAGCGACAGCCTACGAGGCCCTCGGTCAAAAAGAGAAGTCGACCGCCCTCTTCAAGGAACTCGCCAAGATTGCCCCCGATGCGATGACCGCATTTGAAGCGGGTTACGTCGTGCTTTCCCGGGAGTACAAGACGGCCAGCCGGAAGCTGGTCAAGGAGGCAGAGGAATTCCTGAAGCGTTTCGAGGGGGAGCACCCGGATGATGCACGCATCCACAACACCCGCCTCATGCTGGCAGAGGGGCACTACAAGGAGAAGCGCTACGGACCGGCTGCCCGGTCGTATGCCAAGATCGACCTTGTGCACATCGCAAAGGAAAATCACGCGGGGGTGCGTTATCGGCTTGCCACCTCGCTGCTGCATGGCGGCGACCGGGAGAGTGCACTGAAGGCCCTCAATCTCTTCATCGAAAAGCACCCCGGCCACCCGCAGGCCACCAATGCCATCGTGAAGCGGGCAGAGACGTATCTGGGGGCCAAGGACTTCCCCGCCGCGCACCGCGAATTCGAGCGACTCATCGCGCACGCCAAGGATCCGCAGTTGAAGGAGTACGCCTGGGCCCAAAAGGCGATCCTCTACAAGGAGGCCACCGAAGCAGCCAAGGATGACGCCGAAAAAGATGAAGCGCTGACCAAGTTCGCCGAATGCCACGCCCGTCTTCTCGCCGACTTTCCCAAGCGCGATCCCAAGAAGAGAGCCGCTTCCGAGTTCTGGCGGGGATGGGCGCTCTACCGGCAGAACAAGTTCGAGGATTGCCGGGGGCCGTTCCAACGGGCCCGCAAGGCCGACGAGAGCGCGCTGGGCCGGGAATCCACCCTTCACCTCGCGCTGGCGAACTACCATTTGCAGGCTCGCGAGGAGCTCAAGACCGAATTGGACGCCCTTCTCAAGAACTACCCGAAGGAGAAAGTCCCCCGGCCCGTCTTTGCGTGGCTCGGAACTTCGTTCGCTGCAGATAAGAACTACCCGGAGGGCTGGCGCTATCTCAAGTACGCCATCACGCCGAAGAAACCCACCGACACCAAGGTCGTCGTTTGGCGCGCGGCGGGGCGTAGTGCGCTGGAAGCCGGCGCCTATGAGGAATCGCTGCGTCCCCTCGAGATCGTCCTGCAGGTCGAGGAGAACAAGTATCGCCAAGCGGAGACCAACTACTTCCTGGGTCGCGCCCACCTGGCCCTGAAGGACCCCGAACGCGCCCGCAAGGCCACCGAGGCCTGCCTCACCCTCAAACCGCAGGGCGAGCTCAACGCCAATGCCCGCCTGCTCCTGGGTGATATCGCGATGGCACAGGGCGATCCCAACACGGCGGCCCAGTACTACGTCCCGGTCGTTGAGCTTTACAGCACGGACCCCGCGACCGCGACCAAGGCCCTGCGGCGCGCCATCAGCGCTCTCGAGCTGAAGGGCGGGAAAGAGTCCCTCAAATCCGCCAAGCGTTACCGCGAGAAGCTTGAGAATGCGGCTCAATCGGCTCCTCGTGATTGAAATTCGGCGCGCTTCATGCCAAAAACAGCCTCACCTCCGCTGTGCAACTTCTGATCTCCGCCGCTTCGTGGAAGTCGACTCACTGTCGGCCTGCCGTGGATGTGGATCGCCACGCTGCTGAAGAGGGCCCGCGGTGGACCAGCCTGCTTCTCCTGATCCTCGCCTTGGCACTCTGCCCCTCCCCTCCGGTCCATGCCCAGACGCCCGGAATCATTCAACCGTTCGACAGCGGCGCGGAGCTCTATCTCCGCGCCGACCGATACTATAAGTATGGCAACGAGAGCCAGGACCTCAAGGAGAAGCGCCGGGCGCTCCGGATGTCCATTCCTCTCTTCCGCGAATATCTCCACACCGGCCCCCAGGGAGATCTCGCCCAGCAGGCGACCTACCAACTCGCCATGGCTCTCCTCCTCACCGGAGAGCGGGACAGTGCAGAGCGCACCTTCAGCACCATCATTCAACGCTACCGCACGGGCAATTGGGTCGCCTTGGCCGCCTATCGGCTGGCGGCGCAATTCTACAACCGCCAGGACTGGGCCCAGGCTGCTCCCTTTTTCGGGGTTGCGACCCGCGAAGCCACTGAACGCGACCTTGGTCACAAGTCGATCTTCTACGAGACCCGCTGCCTGAAGTTCGCCGGAAAACCCGAGCAGGCCATCCAGCAACTCGGAAAGATCGTCAACGACCCGACCAATCCGTTTCGCGAATATGCGCGTCTCGCGATTGGGGAATTGCACGCGGAAGCTGGCCGTCACGAGAAAGCGCTCACCCACTTCGAATTGCTCCTCGCCCCCCACACCGCTCCGCAAGAGCGCGCCCAGGCCCTGCTCTCCGCTGGGGTGTCCGCTTCCAAGCTGGGTCAGGAAGCGAAGGCCGAGTCGTTTCTCAACCAGACCATCGACGCCCCCGGGCTCGAACCGAAGTACAAGGCTCAGGCGCAGTCTGCCCTCATGGAGATGCGCTTCAAGGAGGACAACTTTGCCGAGACCGTGAAGATCTTTCGTCGCGGGGAGTTCATGGGCGAGCGGGATGTCATGGCCAGGATCTACATGTTTGCCGGGCAGGCCCTCGCAAAGCTGGACCGCCACAACGAGGCTATCCGGCAGTTCTTCAATGCTGAGCGCCTGGCCGTCAGTGTGCGACCGGAACCAATGACCAAGTTCGCCTTTGAAGCCAGCTACCGCCGGCTCAGCAGCTTTTACCAGATCAGCGGACCGAATATCCCGGCCCAAGTTGACGCCTTCGTGAAAACATACGCCGAGGCCAATCCCGCGAGCCCGTGGTTGCACAAGGCTCGCCTCATGAAGGCCGAGATCCTCTTCCACCAGGGGGCGCTCAGCCGCGCGGCTGCCGCCTACAATGAAATCAACGCCTCCGCCCTGCCCGAGGAACTGCGGGCCGACCTCTACTTCAAGCGGGGCTGGTGCCTGGGAGACACCGGCGAGAACGGCCGCGCCGCTCAGAACCTCTCCAGTTTCATCGCCAATTATCCCGCGCACCCCAAAGTGAGCGAGGCCCTGGCCAAGCGAGGCCACGCCTACCTGAAAATTGGTGACCACAAGTCCGCGCTCAAGGACTTCGAACGCCTGCTCGCCCGGGAGGTCGAGCCGTCCCTTGCCTCCTTCGCCCATCAACACGCCGGACGCATTCACTACAAGGAACGTGAGTGGCCGGAGATGATCGAGAACTACCAGAGTCTCCTGAACCTCCCAGGCAACCTCGGCAGCAAGTCGCGGGCGGACGCCAACTATTGGATCGGCTGGGGATGGTACAACCTCGACGAGTGGGCGAAGGCCATTCCTCATCTGGAGACCGCGCGCAACCTGATGCCCCAGCGCTACCGCGAACCGGCTGGAGTCCACCTCGTGCTGGCGGCCTATTCACTGCTCGATTCGGACAAGCTGCAGGAATTGATCGAACGCCTCATGATCGACGCGCCCAGGCAACGCCTGCCTGCCCGCATGCTGATTTGGCTCGGCTTGGAGCGCTTTTCGAAAAGCGACTATGAGGGAGCCGATCGCTTTCTCGGGTTCGCAAGCACCCCCGACGAACCCAGCCTGACCGATGTCATCGTCTGGCGACATCTCGCCAAAGCCCGGATCGAGTGCAAGGGATATGAGCACGCGGTGGAAGCCCTCGACATTCTCCTTGAGCAGGAGCAGGAAGACTTCTGGAAGGCGGATACCTACCTGGACCGAAGCCATGCCCTGATCGGACTCGAGAGATGGAAGGAAGCACGCGAGGCCGCCCATGAGGGAGTGGCCCTCGATCCCCATGGCACCGTGCAGGCCGGCCTCTACATGGCTCTGGCCGATATCGCGATGAACCGCAAGGACTACGAAAGTGCGGCTGAGAGCTACCTCCGCACCTCCAAGATGTTCATCGACGACAAGGAGATCAAACCGCTCGCCCTCTTCAGGGCAGCCGAAGCTCTCGAAATGAATGAACAACCCGACGAGGCGGCCGCGATCAGGAAGCAGCTGCGCCAGGAGTTCCCGAGTTGGACTGCTGCCAAGAACTAGGAGAGCACTTGGTTACCACATGGACCAGAGCAGCAAGGAGTCGGGCAGCGCTGTGAGTAACTCGACGCCGTGGATCTGTCGCACAACATCCTCGCAATCTCGTCATTTTTTTACGTTGCCAGAACAGACCCTGAATTTAGACTCCCACGTTCTCGCTGGGGCGCCGCTGCAAGGTGGCGTCCCGGTTCATTTTTAGGCCGATTGCTTACTACTACTCAATGACCGAATATACGATCATTACACCTATCGCCGGTATCGCCGGTATGATCATCGCGTTCGTCCTGCTCGTCCGGATCGTGAAACGTCCCGGTGGGGAAGGAAAAATCGCTGAGATTGCCGAGAAAATTCACCGGGGTGCGATGGTTTTCATGCGTCGGGAGTTTCTCCTGATCGCGATCTTTGCCGGCATCATTGGGGGCGCGCTCTTCCTCTTCCAGAAGCCGGAGTACGGGAGAGAGCAATCACTGGCCTTCTTCCTCGGCGCCCTCTCCTCCTCCCTTGCTGGCTTCATCGGAATGTATACCGCCACCAAGGCCAACGTGCGCACCGCCCTGGCCGCCAAGAACGAAGGCGCGGCGGAGGCCCTCTCGGTGGCCTTCTTCGGCGGTTCTGTGATGGGACTCACCGTGGCCTCGATGGGATTGATTGGCCTGGGCGGCCTCTTCTGGTTCTACAAGGGCAGCCACCATGTGGCTGAAATCATGGAAGGCTTCGCAATGGGAGCCTCGCTGGTGGCACTCTTTTATCGCGTCGGGGGTGGCATCTTTACGAAAGCGGCCGACATCGGAGCAGACCTCGTGGGCAAGGTTGAGGCCGGCATTCCGGAAGACGACCCGCGCAACCCGGGTGTCATCGCGGACAACGTGGGGGACAATGTGGGGGATGTCGCCGGAATGGGATCCGACATTTTCGAATCCTACTGCAATGCGCAGATCGCCACCATTGCCATTGCCGCCGCCATGGGTGCCCGCGCCATCCAGGAAGCAGGAATTGCCAAGGAAGCCGTCGAAGTGACTCCGGTGGTAACAGACACTGCGGCTGCCCCAACTACCGAGGTTTCGGAAACTGCAACCTCCTTGATGGAGAAACTGGGAGCCGCCGAAGGACAGGAAGGAGCTTTGCAGCTCATGCAACTCCCCCTCCTTCTCACCACCGTCGGTCTCGTTTGTTCGATTCTCGGCATCCTCATCGTGCGCCTCATGGCGGGGAAGCACCCCGCGGAGGCCCTGCGCTTCGGGACCATCGGCGCAGCTGTCCTTTTCATCGGTGCGGCCTTCGGACTCGCCAAATATCTCGGCCTGAGTGTGAACATCGGCCTCTGCATCCTGTGCGGTGCGGTGGGCGGCATCATCATCGGCCTCATCACCGAACACTACACTGCGGGTAAGCCAGTGAGGGAAATCGCGCGCCAAGGTGAGACCGGGGTGGCCACCATCTTGATCGCGGGTCTCTCTCTCGGCTTGAAATCGGTGGCAGTGCCCATTCTTACCCTCGCAGCTACCATTTACATCTCCTACGAGTTTGCCGGTCTCTACGGCGTGGGACTCGCGGCCGTGGGGATGCTCGGAACGGTCGGGATCACCATGGCAATCGATGCCTACGGCCCGGTCGCGGACAACGCGGGCGGAATTGCGCAAATGGCTGCCATGGGCCCGGAGACCCGCAAGATCACGGATGGCCTCGATGCGGTGGGCAACACCACCGCTGCCATCGGTAAGGGCTTTGCGATCGGAGCCGCGGGACTCTCTGCCCTCGCCCTGACCACTGCCTTCATCCAAAAGACCGGCGTCATCCTCAACTTGAGCAACCCGGAAATCCTCCGTACCTTCATCGTGGGAATGTTCATTGGCGGGGTCGTTCCCTTCCTGAATGGAGCGATCACGATGGACGCGGTCGGAAAAGCGGCCTTCGAAATGATTTCGGAGATCCGACGCCAGTTCCGGGAAATTCCGGGGCTTCTTGAAGGCACCGGTGAACCGGATTCCGATCGCTGCATCGATATCGCGACCAGGGCAGCCACCAAGCGCATGATCATGCCAGCAGTTCTGGCGGTGGGCACACCGCTCGCGGTGGGATTCGGCTTCGGGGGCAACGGCGCGATCGCCCTCGCGGGAACCCTCTGTGGCGCCTTGCTTGGTTGCATCCTGCTCGCCCTCATGATGTCCAACGCCGGGGGGGCCTGGGACAACGCCAAGAAATACGTGGAGGAAGGTCACTTCGGCGGCAAGGGCAGCGAGACTCACAAGGGCTGCGTGGTCGGTGACACCGTGGGCGATCCCCTCAAGGACACTTCCGGCCCCTCGATGAACATCATGATCAACGTGATGGCCATCGTGAGCCTCGTGATTGCGCCTCTTCTCGTGGTTTAGGGGATTGCACATTTATTTAAGATCAGTTAGGTTTCCCCAGAAGTCCTCCTGATGCAATCCGCTCCACCTGCCCCCCCGTAACCAAGGCCAAGGCCGAGACGCCCCGGCATCGGTTCAATGCCGCCCATTGAGAAACTGGCCCGCTCTGTGCCCTACAAGAAGCCCTACGTCATGGCCGTCATCATCTCGGCGCTGTTTTACCTGGGCTTGGTGGGCACCACCTCGGCCCTCTTCGCCTTCATGGTGGTGCCTGGCCAGAACACCGCTTCCCTCCTCGTCGGATTTGGAGCGTTCAGCACTTTCCTCTGACTCTTCAGTTTCTTCAAGCGGCGCAGCTGTTTCTGCCCACTCTGCAAGGGCACTCCGCTCCTCGACAGCGCCGCGCGCCGCCACGAAAAGGCCGTCCGCTTCTTCCCGCTGACCTACGGAACTTCCAATGTGATCCGGTCACTCATGCATCAACGCTTCCGCTGCCAATACTGCGGCACTCCTTTTGACTTCCTGAAGCCACTCACCAGTCACAGCGCCGGACACTTCCAACCCACCCCCGGACACTACCGGTCCAACCCACCTATCCCCTCCGCGGGTAGTCGATAAGCAAGGGGTCCCTCGTCCGGCATCACCTCGACAGGCTTTTCGGGGGTTCTATCCAGGGAATCACCGACACCGGAGACCTGCCCTCTCACGACGCTCTACGCTCCAGGCTCCGAACTCTGACGCTCCTTCTCTGCCCTCACCACTTTCGCTACCAGCGGTTTGAGGGTCAGGCCCTGCACCGCGATCGAGAAGACCACGATCACGTAGGTCACCACCAGGATCACTTCGCGATGTTCGGCGTGTTCTGGGATGCCCAGCGCCAAGGCCACCGAGATTCCTCCCCGGAGACCACCCCAGGTCAGGATCTTCACCACCCCCGGAGTGAAGGCCCGCTTGCGCTTCAGCAGGGCCACGGGAATGGAAACAGCGATGAACCGTGCAGCCAGGACGACCAGGATCAGGATCGCACCCACCGCCAGGGCGCTCCCAGAGAGATCGAGGATCAAGAGTTCCAGGCCGATCAAGAGAAAGAGCACTGCATTGAGGATCTCATCCACCAATTCCCAGAAGGTGTCGATATGCTCACGGGTCTTCTCGCTCATGGCAAGACTGCGTCCCTTGTTTCCGATCATCAAGCCCGCCACCACCATCGCTAGCGGGCCGCTGAGATGCCAGTACGAGGCGAGCCGGTAACCTGCGGTCACCACCGCCAGGGTGATGAGAACTTCGATCTGGTAGTTATCAATCGAACGCAGCATGTAGAAAGCCACCGTGCCAATCACGAATCCCCACAGCATCCCCCCGCCAGCATCGACCACGAAGAGTTTCACGATGTCCCCCGCCCCATTCACTCCGTGGTCCCCGTGGCCGCCCAGGGCCAGTCCCAACACTGCGAGGTAAACGACAACTCCGACGCCGTCATTGAAGAGCGACTCGCCGGTAATCTTGGTCTCCAGTGATTTGGGAGCATTGGCCGTCTTCAGGATTCCCAAGACCGCCACCGGATCGGTCGGAGAAATCAGGGCCCCGAAAACCAGGCACCAGATGAAGGGCACCTCAAAGCCAAAGAACGGGAAGAGGAAGAAGGCCGCCGTGCCGATCAGGAAGGTCGAGAACACCACCCCAAAGCTCGCGAGTATTCCAACCATCCGCTTCTGGTCCGCCAGGTCCCCCAGGTTGACGTGGAGCGCCCCCGCAAAGAGGAGGTAACTCAGCATTCCCTCCATGAGGGTCTCGCTGAAATCGATCGACTCTACAAAACGATCCGCCGCAGCAGGAATCAGGGGAACGGCGTCGCGAAATACGAGGAGCAGGATGCTCAGGATCAAGCCGATCAGCATGATCCCAATCGCGGTCGGCAGCTTGAAGAGCTTCAGGTTGATGTAGCCGAAGGCAGCGGTCAGGACTAGGAGGACAGCGGCTAGATCAAGAACTTCCACAATTCTGTTTGGTGCAAATTGGTCGTCACTTTGGTAACTACGCCAGGAAGAGAATCCCGGGGACTGGGCCCTGCATCCCTACGGGTTCTCGGGTCCGGGTTTTGGATTATTCCCGGTCACCCAGCCCGCATGAACCACTTCCTCGATCAGGACCTGGTTGGCACTCTCCGCATTCCCCGGGTAGCGCAGCTTGACCGTGACGGCGAGGGACATGCCCCGGCGCCTATCCGGCGGAAGCAACACCCGCTCCATGGACGAGAAGCGGACAACATAGGCGTAGAGGGTGTGCTCTCGGTCGGGAGACTGGATCCGAAACGACCTCCACTTCCTGTCGTCCATGAAGTCGAAGTTATAATAGACCACCGGGGAACAGAGAATTCGAAAGAGCTTGGATTCCCGGGGGCGGGTTTCCTGAAACTCTTCCCAGGAAACTTCGGAGTAGCCCACCCAGCTCTCCCAATCCACCAGGAATCGACCATCGATCCGCTGCAAGGCGATTGCTTTGGCGGTGAAGTCAGGCAAGACCACATCGACAGCCCACAAATCACCACTCCTTATGATTTGGCCCGACTGGGAAATCTTGCGAGGAGTAAAGGGAACATGCGGGTGCTCCTGGTAGTAGTCACGGATCCGGAGCTCCAGGATCTCACCACCCCGGGTGAATTTCATCATCTCTTCGCTGTCAGGAGCGCCGAGAAACCCTTCCACCACCGATTTAATCTCAACCAAAATTTCGCGCATTTCCAACTCGCCGATCCCGGAAAACTTCAACTCCGTCCCTCCTGGGATTCCTGTCGGCGGGTCAATCGACAATCCCTCCAGGGGAGGAGTGTTTTCCGGGATCTTCGTGGATCCTGAATCCGTCTCAACTTCTCTCGTGAGTATGAGCGCCGCCCCGCCCGTGATCAGGATGAGAAGAGCCAGCGCACCAATAATCACCATCTGCCTGCTGATGGCGCTTGATGAACTGGCGGGCACGACTTCGTCTTTCTCCCAGTCAAACTCCTTCGGCTCCTCAAGCGGAATCTTCTTCACTTTGCGCCGCACTCGCCGGGTTCCCTTGGCGCTCGCGCCCGCCTCGGGAATAGTCCCGTCCACCTTGCGCTCTTCAACTTCTTCACGCTCTTTCCGATCTTTCCACTCATGGGCGCGGGGCAGTGGGTCCTCCTCCTCTGCGATCTCCTCGGTGCGACGAAACTGATTGGCCGGTCGCGGAGCTTGCGGAGGCACGGGGTTGGACACCGGTGCGATCTCCTCCTCCTTCGAGATCACCACAACTCCGGCACAGCTTGGACATTCCACCTGCTTCCCCATGCACTCCCTGGGAACCCGAAAGATCGTGTGGCACTCCGGGCAGGAATACGCGAGCAAATCGTCGTGAGCCGCCTTGTCGTGGTTCGCCATCGTCACCAACACTGCCCCAAGCCTACCGACCAACAGGACTCGCTCAATTCGTTTTGATTTCGATTTTCTTCGGCCGCCGAAGGCGCAGGCTCCCGTCTCCGTCCCCCAGAAACTCCACATCCAAAAGAAGACTCGGTCCCCGGACAAAAATACTGATTTCCTCATCGGCCGGATCCCGCGAAATCAATTCGGACTGATAGGGATCCTCCCCGATCAGTCCGGGCGTCTGGGGTTGAATGGGAGCGACGGCCAGGAGTTCCTGCTCTGTAGAATCGACCGCCAGGGGCCCATAGCGCTCAAGCACCTCGTTGGTCCCGATCCCTCCCTTGCCATGCAGGTCGCAGAGGCCCAGCTTCTCGCGGTCAGCGCGCAAGAGCTCGGTATGCCCGGTGTAGCGGAAGCTCACCCCCTTCTCGGAGTCCTCGACTGGTTCATAGCAATAGCGCGTCGCCAACAAGCCTGACCCCGAGCACACTCTCACCGGCGAGAGGCTGGAGGGTGGCTCGAGGGCCACCCCGGGATACGCGTCCTCGGCCAGGTTCATCACCTCCGACCACGGCTGGAAAGTGAGCTTGCGCCCGAAGGCATTCGGAAAGATTGCACTCTGCCCCTGGTGAAAGCCGACCCACATCCCGAGAGTGACCGCCCCATTGTAGCCGACGCACCAGCCGTCCGCAAAGTTGTGAGTCGTCCCGGTCTTGACTACTCCCGGAAACGGCTGCGCGTTCAAGGAAGCCGCATCTTCGGCCAGGTTCCCGGTCCTCAAGGCCTCCCCGAGCATGTTGTGAATCTGGAAGGCCGTGATCTCATCGCAGGCCCGCTCGGACCGGCTTTCCTCCTCGGACACCGGTGCCCGGTAGACCACTTCGCCATCTGCGTTCTCGATCCACTCGATGTAGCGGAGTTCCGCAGGCAACTTGCCACCCTGCGAAAAGGCAGAGTAGGCGCGGACTGTCCCGGGCAGGGTCACAAGGTCCCATCCGAGCAACATCCGGTTCAACAGTTCGCCTTCCCCGGCCTTGAGACCGAATGCCCTCGCCTGCTTGGCGACCTGCTCAAGTCCCATGTCACGTCCCAGCCGAACGGACGCAGCAATCTTTGAACTGGCAAGCGCCCTCCGGCTGGTCACTCGGCCCTCATACTGCGGCTTCAGAATCTCCATGCCCCACTCCCCGAGAATTCCTTCCCGTCCACCGACCATGACCGCCCGATTGTCCATCGCCTCGTCCCTTACCGTCATGCAGGGATGGAGCCCGGATTCCAGCGCAGCAGTGTAAATCATGGGAAGGAAGGCGGTGCCCATCGGCCGCTTCCCGTGCACGATGAAATCGTATTGCGAATGGGCATAGTTACGTCCCCCCACGTGCGCGAGGACGTTCCCGGACTTGGAATCAATCATGAGGGCAGCCCCTTGCAAGTAACCCGGAACCTTCCCAGGCGCGGGACTGAAGTCGTCATGCCGGGTGTGATGGTAATTCGGCAACGCTTCGATGCGATCGAGTTGCTCCCGCAGGCTGCGCTCCGCCCGTGCCTGCAAATCGAGATCAATCGTGGTGTAAATCCGGAATCCCCCGCGGGACATCGCTTCGATCCCGACCTTCTCCAACGCGATGTCATCGACAATCTCGTAGAGGTGCGACTTCCCCTTGCGCAATGGCTTCGGATTCACGACAACCGGTTTGCTCGAGAGCGTCATCCACTCCGACTCGGTGATCATCCCTTCGTCGAGCATGCGATTCAGGACGTGATCCCGCGCCTTGCGATTCTTGGCCAGGTTTCGAAGCGGAGAGATCAACTTCGGGTTCTTCACGCAGGCCACCAGGGACGCGCACTCTTCAATGCTGAGCGCCATGGGTTCCTTGCCAAAGTACCCCAACGCCCCCGAGCGCACTCCGTAGTAGCCATGCCCAAAAGGAATCCGGTTCAGGTAATACTCCAGGACCGTACGCTTCATCTTGGCTTTGCGCTCCTCCAGATCCGGATATTGATCCGCAATCTCGTCCATGAGCCACTCCTCGATGCGCAGGGCAAGGAAGGCCTCAACAATTTTGCGCTCGAATCCCTTCTGCCCTTTCTCCAGTGCCGCGGACTTCAGATCGAAGGCATTCCGCGCCAACTGCATCGTGATTGTGCTCGCTCCCTGGGTGATGTCGCCCGCCTTCAAGTTCAGGTAAATGGCACGGGCCACCCCGATTCGGTCCACCCCGTCGTGTTTGAAAAAGCGTTGGTCCTCCTGGGCAATGAGGGCATCGATGAGCTTTTGGGGCACCTTCTCGATGGGGACCTTACTCCGATTCTCCACAAACATGCGCCCGATCTCCCGCCCGTTGCGGTCGAGGATTTTGCTGGGAATCTCGACGTCATCAATCGTCGAAATATCGATCAAGGCAGCCTGGTCCTTGTAAGGCTGGAGCCTCTTCTTGGCCTCCTTGAGGCCCACGAACCCCCCAATCCCGCAGAGCAGCAGAAAAATCCAAAACCCTTTCCGCTTGTAAAAGCGACGCTTTCGTCGGCTTTTCGTTTTCTCTTTCGCCATGGAAACGGGGGATCCTAGACAGCCATCCGAGCGCCCTGCACCAGTTATTTACCCCTCTTCCGGGGCTGGGGCAACCCCTCTGTTGGAGGAGGTCCTGCGCCCGCGACTCCAAAAGGGGGGGGCCATCCCCTTTGATCAGTTCATGGAGCTGGCGCTCTACCACGAAGAGCACGGCTACTACAGCGACCCAAGCCGCACCCGCGTTGGCCGCGCCGGCGACTTTGCGACCAACATCAGCGTGGGGGAAACCTTTGGGCGCCTCCTCGCCAGCCGCCTTCACGAGCTCTGGCGAGCACACGGATCCCCCGGCACTCTTCACCTCTTCGAACTCGGTCCCGAAGATGGATCGCTCGCCCTCGACATCCTGAAGTGGGCGCGCGAACTCTCGTCCGAATTCCACGCCGCCCTGCGTTACCTCGCCTGCGAGCACTCCGCGAGAAAGCGGGTCGCGCTCGAAGCTCGCCTCGCAACGAGCGGCGAAAAGTTCCTCGCGGTCGCCAACACTCCGCGCGAGCGGCAGGGCGATCTCGGCATTGTCCTCGCCAACGAAGTGCTCGATGCCCTCCCGGTGGATCTCATCCGCTTCCAGGACGGCCGGTGGCACCAGCGACAGGTCGCTCTCCAGGGTGACGCCCTTGCCTGGCACGACCTTCCCATCGACGACCCGGAAATTCCCGCCCCCCTCCCCTCACTCGCCCCCGGGTATCAAACCGAGGTTTGCCGTCGTCTCCCGTCATTCTTCGCCGATCTAACACCCCTCTTCGATCGCGGACTCTTCCTCTTCATCGACTACGGGTTCACCAGCGAAGATTACTACCACCCCGACCGCACCGCGGGCACCCTCCGCACCTATGCGGGCCACCAAGCCGGCGACGACCCGCTCGAGGCCCCTGGCCTGCGGGACATCACCGCCCACGTCGACTTCACCGCGGTGGCGTCCGCCGCGCGGGATGCCCAACTTCGAGTTCTCGGGTTTGCCCGGCAGGAGTCCTACCTCACCAGCGTAGCGACGCCTCTCCTCCGCTCTCTTCCCGAGGGATCCGTCCCCCTCTCCTTCATCCGTCAATTCCGCACTCTCACTCATCCCGGCTTCTTTGGATCGAAGTTTCACGTTCTGGAGCTCTCCAAAGGCGAGCTTGCTCCGGGTTTCGTCTTTCCGTGTCTCTCCAATGATCTCGGCACCGCTTGAAGACCCCGACCCCCGCAATTCCCAGCCAAGGCCGCGCCATTGGTCCTTGCTGCCAACTCTGCCCCGCGCGTAAGATCCACCCGACGCGCAAGGCCACCGCAGTGCCATGCGCGTTTTGGCCCGCGTCCCTTCCCACCCATGGCCCTTCCGAGATTTTCATCGAACGTAGTACTTCAGGGTAAATGCGCACGGGCCTCCAGTGATAACTCATTGAGCCGGGATGGCGGAATTGGTAGACGCGCCTGATTTAGGATCAGGTGAGCTTAGCTCGTGCAGGTTCGAGTCCTGTTCCCGGTAGTTCTTGTTATTGTTGGTGGGGCCCTCCCAGACGAGATCCTTCCCCGCTTGGGGGCGTGCCTTAATGTGCCATTCCCCCGCGATGAGGATGCCTTCTTGGTCCCATAACCACGGGATTCTCGGGCGGGGTGCACTACTATTCTGCCAAAGAGGAAGGGATGAGCCCACATGCTTGGGCCGAGGCAGCTCCTCCCTTTCTCTCCACGTCCATCATCGACGATCGGAAAGAGAGAAGGCGCCGACGCGGTCACGCTGGAACGGCCTTTCGCGCGCACAGAAACTCAATGGCGAGCCCACTTCGCATGGGCATCGATGCCGAGCTTGATCGAATCGAAGCTTTTGGTAGGGATCAGGTTGGATTGAATCCATCGCGGTTGTCAGTTTCGCGGGATCCACCCCCGCCTGACAACCTCCTGTCATTTAGCAATCATCATGAATTCCATACACGCAAAACTCGCATTCCAAATCTGGCTCACCTGGTCATTGATGTTCGTGACGCTCTACGCCCAAGAGCCTCGGATTGGTGGCGAAGCACGATTGGAAGGATGGAAGCGACATCGTGAAATGGCCGGAAACTCCCCGTTCAAGGATCTCCAGTGGCAAACAATGGGGCCCAAGTTCGCAGGTGGTCGAATCGAATCGATCGATGCGCCACGAAACGATCAAAAAACAATTTATGCTGGTGTTGGCGCGGGAGGAATCTGGAAAACCGTCAACGGCGGGCTCACCTGGAAACCGATCTTCAACCGCGAATCTACCTTTGCAATAGGCGATCTGACCGTGGCCCCCAGTGACCCCAACACCATCTGGGTCGGCACCGGAGAGTGTCACCTGTCGAGGACATCCTACCCCGGCACTGGAGTTTTCAAATCCTCAGATGCCGGCGAGACATGGACCAATATGGGGCTTCATGAGAGCGCACACATCGGAACAGTCGCAATTGATCCGATCGACAAGAACATCGTTTATGTTGCCGCGATGGGTCGCAAAGGCGGCGGTGGCGAACGGGGCATCTACAAAACAACAAACGGCGGCAAGACATTCAAGCGTGTCTTGTTCGATGGTGAACGGACTGCATTTGTCGATCTGGTTATTGACCCGAACGAACGCAATCGCCTGTTCGCTTCGGCTTGGGATCGCTCCGAGGGGAACAAGAGCGGTGTCTTTCGCAGTGACGATCAGGGAAAAAGCTGGATCCGAATGGCGGGCGGTCTTCCCGACAAGCAAATTGACCGGGTCGCCATCGCGGTGTCGTCCTCTCAACCGGGGGTCCTTTACGCATTGATGGCGGATCGCTCTTCACCCAATTTGAGCAGACGCCGTGACGCCGCAATTCTCTTCCGCTCAAATGACCACGGAGACTCCTGGAGTCGAGCTCATTCCAAGTATGTGCCAACCTACATTGGCTGGGATTTTTGCGACCTTCGAGTCGCTCCGGACAATGCCGACCATGTCTTCATTGGCGGACTTCGTTTGATCTTTTCCAAAGACGGCGGAAAGACCTTCGAGGACGAGGGTGGCTGGGCGACCAAGCAAAGTCGCCAGAACGTGTTCAGGTTGCATGGTCATCGCGGGATCGGCATGCATTTGGACGTTCATGATATCTGGATCGACCCCGAACACCCCGACCGGGTCTTGCTCGGCAACGATGGAGGTTTGTACAGTTCGCTAGATCGCGGGCAAACATGGTTACACCTGAACAACCTGCCCATTGCCGAGTTTTATAGAGTTCATCTCGACAATCAAAAACCGTTTCGCATTTGGGGTGGAACCCAGGACAACGCCTCATTTGTCGGACCGTCTACCGCTCGTTTCGAAACAGGGGCAGACGATGCCTGGAAACAAGTGTTCCTCGACCGTTGGGCCGGCGGCGATGGTTTTTCAACGTTCCCTGATCCCAATGACCCTACCATCACCTATTACACTCAGCAAAATGGAGATTTGAAACGATCCAGGCTCGGCCAACTTCGAGCCGAGAAAAGAATCAGGCCTCAAGTTAAGAAGGAACAGAGTGGATTACGTTTCGCCTGGGATACGCCCTTCTTCGCTTCCTCGCACCCCGGCGAAACCGTCTTGTACTGTGCCGGGCAACGCGTGATGCGTTCGAACGATCGAGGCGACAGTTGGCAAGCCATCAGTCCCGATCTTGGGCGCGGCGGCTTGCTGGCCCTCGCGGAATCGCCTCTTGATCCCAAGCGGCTGGTCGCAGCGGGAGGACGAGGCGAGGTTCACATGACTTCCGATGGCGGTAAATCGTGGAAACGGGCCGGCAAAGGCCTCCCGAGGAAGACGATTCGTGATGTGGTCCCGTCCGCTCATGATGCAGCTCGCCTCTACGTCGTGTTGTCAGGCAAGGAGGACCACGACTGCGCCTCTTACGTTTTTGTGACAAACGATTTCGGGGCCACTTGGATGTCAATCGCCGGTAACCTGCCCGATGAATCTGTCAACACGTTGGCCGAAGATCCAAAAACGAAGGAGCTTCTTTTTGTTGGCACGGATCTTGGCGTTTACGTTTGTACAAACTCCACACAGGCCCAAGCTCTCAATGGCGCGGAAGGTGACCAGGGTCCCAATTTGCTGAATTGGAATTCAATTTGCCTCACCTTGCCAACAGCCCCGGTCGTTGATCTTGCCGTTCACGAGCGCGAGGGCGCCCTGGTTGCCGCGACGCACGGACTGGGCATTTTCTTGCTGGAGATCGACACGATCCGTGCCGCCTCTGGATCCTCCGGGGTCAGGGCAGGTCCGGCCGCAGGAAGGCCCGGTAGTAGCCGACGGGACGAGCCAGGCGGATGAGGTCGGGATCGGTGAAGGCCCAGACGCCGTCCACCTTGAAGAAGTTCCCCAGTTCGATCCACGATCCAGGCGACATGCTGGGTGAGTACTCGATCCCGACGCGGCGACAGAGTTCCGGATGTGTGATCGTCAGGCGCAGGCCCCCGGGCGTGAAGGATATCGAGGTGATCGCGAGGTCTTCCGGTTCTTCCGGGTCTTCTGGTCCTGACCTTACCTCGATCGTCTGCACTTCAAAGTCCAACCGATTTGCACAATCCGGAAAATTAATATTTGAACGATCCCGTCCGAATTCGGAAATTGGATATACGGTCGGCAAAACTCCCCTCTCCAGTATATTGTTCGGATCATTAAGCTGTATGTCAAAGTAGAGAGGTGCCATTCCGTTAACTGGGCTTCCATCCATACCAGAAGTCACTCCTGTGAAATCTACTAGAAACATCAATCCTGGGCTTACTTGCACAGAGCCAACATCAGCAGTGATTACATAGCAATCGCCTATAGTTACTATTAAATCAGACGCCCGATTGGATGTGTCGTCAACTTTGTAGCTTCCCTTAATTGCATCCCCGATTGAAAAATCATTTGTTAGTGTTGAGTCGAGTTTATCTACAACACCTGTAAAGGTAAATTCGATGGTGCGTCCATGCACTCCACCTGTGAGCGAGCTGATGATGAGCAGGGTGGCGACAAGAGTGCTCGCCGCCAGGTGGGAAGTCTCATTCGTGTTCATGCAGGTGGCGTGAGAATGGAGGCGATTCACTCGTTGTCTTTGCCCCATTCGTGAAGGGGAACTTCGCATATGGGGTCACAGTATCATTGACGACGCTAGGAATTCGAGTTCGGGTCAGCGCAAATATGGCCGCAGGAAGGCCCGGTAGTAGCCGGCGGGACGAGCCAAGCGGATGAGATCGGGATCGGTGAACACCAAGTCGCCGTTCGCGGGAAAGAAGTTCCCCAGTTCGATCCACGATCCGGGCGACATGCTGGGCGAGTACTCGATCCCGACGCGCTGACCGAATGTTGGCCACGGGATCTTCAGGCGCAGGCCCGCGGGGGTGAAGGAAATCGAGGTGATCGCGAGCGGCTTAGTGACTGGCGACCCGACCACGGTGAAATCCGTTGCCCGGTACACGCCGGAGAAGGCCGAAATGGGATGGCCGAGCAGGGACTGGACGCCAGATACAAGTGCCGGGGTATTGCAGCCCTGATTATCACTCGGCCAGCGATACGCACAGGCGGAAAGATAGCGTGGACCGTTGCTTCCGGGTCCGCTGAAGTTCATTACCGGAATGGAACCTGCATTCGCCACTTCATGAGGGTGAAGACCATTGAGAATGATCTGTGCCACCACGGCGCCCGGCGCCAGATCCAGAATCCAGAGAGTAGGCTCGTAGGACGACAGGACAAGGGTGAGAGGAATCATTGGTCGACTGTCGTCATATCGAACATGGACGTTCGCCGTTCCTTGTGGATGGATTCCTTGAGTTTCGTAGACCCCGATAATGCAAATGTCTGGCCCGCCCGTGCTGCGCGCTACGTAGGAGTCCACATTCGAACTCGGATCGTTGATAATGATCTGCCCCCCCAGGGCCTGACCCGGGAACGCGGCAGCAAACAGAAGAAGGCAGAACCGAGAAACCAGCTGCGAAAGATACGCGTTCATGACAGGTGCCGTGAGAATGGAGGCAATTCACTCTACGTCTTTACCCTATACGCGAAAGCGGACTGCGCGCAAAAGGTCACAGCTCCTCGAAGACGAGCCTGAAGTAGGCGCTTCCTGCACTGCTGAGGGGCGTGACTCCCTCAACGATGATTTGCTCCAGGTCGCGATCAGTCAAATCGGGACTCGTGACGGTGTTGAGGGTAACGGATCCGTCGGTAGTGCGAGTGCCCTCCTCGATAACGGCAACCTCGTTCCAGTCTTTGAGGTCGGCGGACGATTCGATGGTGACGCGAAGCCGGGTAGCCTTGAGGTTGAGGGTGAAGGTGAGCTGGGCGTAGTTCTCGTCGCCAGAATGCTTCACCGAGGGCGTGAACGGCTTCGCCAAGGGGTCGCTGGCTACCGTGCCCTCCACCCCGAAGCCGTAGACGAAGGCCTCGAAGTTGCTCATGCCGTCACCGTTGACGTCGCCGTCAGCCGGGGCGCCCGGTGCGATATTGAGCTCGGCCCAAAACTCGTAGGGCGTGACACTGGCATCCGCCTCGGGGTGGCGCCTGTTCCAGTCGGTCAGGAGCTCGCGCAGGGCGCTCGGCGGGTTGGTGAGGGTGGGACGGCCGAGCTGGTCGGCGGTGTTGTTGCCATGGCAGTTGGCGCACGAGCGAATTTCGCCAGCCCGGAAGGTGAGCCAGTAGCGTTCGCGGACGACGGCCTTGCCCTCCGAATCGGTCAGCTGCCAGGTCAATGCGCGGCCGGCCGGCACGAACATCGCGGTCGAGCCGTCCTCCGGGGCAATTTTCGCGCTGCCGGGTACTTGGGTGGCGA
This sequence comes from Roseibacillus sp., assembly GCA_046581525.1. GTDB lineage: Bacteria > Verrucomicrobiota > Verrucomicrobiia > Verrucomicrobiales > Akkermansiaceae > Roseibacillus_B. The sequence goes on from JAYGGC010000056.1 coordinate 28,098, forward strand.
GGTTTTCGCCCTTGTCATCGTGCAGCACGCGGGCGGTGACGCGGCGCCCGACGGAGGGATCGGCGACCCCTGCGGTCTTGTAGCCGCGCACGTAGTCTCCCTGGAAGAACTGCAGGTTGGTAACCTGGTAGGACGGCTCCCCGATCCACGACCCGATCCCGCCGGGTACCCTCAGGCTGAAAGGCTGCTGGCGGTCGTTGCCGTCGCGCGCGGTGACGTTGCGCGAGACCAGAAGCGCCATCTCGTTCTCCTCCAGCCACTGTTTGAGGGCGGAGGGTGAGACCCCGGCCTCGCCGAACATCTTGAGCTCGGGTTCCGGCAGGCTCCTCGATTCCGGTAGCGGTGCGGTGCTCCTGGTGACCTCGACCGGTTGCAGCTGCCAGAGCGGCCCGCTGAAGGTGATCTGCGCACCATCGATGTAGTTGGTGCGGGTGACCTCGGTGGTAGGGATCGGGTTTCTACCGGAGCTGAGGTTGATCGCGCCGTTGGCGACGCGGACGCGAAACGGGTTGTCCTTCTCGGGCAGGAAATCGGAGGCGACGGTTCCCGGCGTTTGCGTACCGTACGAGCCGACAATGATCGGACCGGTGACAAAGCTGCCCATCAGGCGGCCGTCGGAGAGATACGAGGGGTCGCGTGCCAGGCCGAAGTTGTTGGAGACCTTCACGTTCACCGTGTCCGCGTTCTTGGTTGGCGGGGAGATAAAGGTGACCAGGCGGCCGGCGGACACGGCGGTAGAGATCGCGTCAGTGGCGGTGTATTTCCCCCGGATCGTCGTGCTCTCGGCGATCTGCAGGTACGATCCCGCGCGGGTCGGTGCGGACACCGGCGGTGCCAGGGGGCTGACTGAGGCATTGAAGTCGACCAAGTTGGCATCGGGGCGGGCACGCTTGGCCTCGGTGCCCAACTCGTGCCGGCCGAGATGGTTCATGGTCAGCAGGCCGGTGCCGTCCTGATTGATTGTCCACGGCAGGAACAGGTCAAACTTGTGGGCGAAGGTAGTGGCGGTATCAGTCAGCGGCTCCGGGAAGACATCGCTCCAGAGATCCGTGGAGGGGGCGCCCGGATCCTCGCTGGCGTAGTCGACTGCATCCATCAGCGCCGCCTCGGCATCCCGCTGCAGGTGATCCCATCGCGAGAACACCACGCGCCCGTAGCTGTCGACAAATGGCTTGAACGAGCCGGACGGGGAGTGGTCGATCAGCGCCAGCTTACTGGTGTTGGGGTCGAGCGACCACAAACCGGTCACCCCCAGGCCACCCTGCTCGTTGAGCGCCGGGTAGAGGGTGCGGTCGCCGTTGAGGGTTTGGTCGCTGACGTAGATCAACATTCCGCTGGAGGTGTAGGTCGGCTGGATGTTGTTGAAGTCCTCCCGCTGACCCGCGATCTTCGTGACGATCGGCGTGTCGTTCTTCCCGAGCCCCTCGACCTCGTAGATCTGCCAGTAATACTCGCTCGCGTCGGCCTCGTTGGCGGGCGCGCCGACTACCATGCTGAAGAGGGCGCGTTGCCCGCTCCAATGAACCTTCGGGTCACGTACCGCGATCGCATCGCCGGTCTGCAAATCGGCGTTGATGCCGTAACCCGCTTCCCGTGTCAGGTATTTCGTGCTACCGTCCGGATAGCGGATCATCAGGTCACCACCGCGCGGTGCCGCCCGGGTATCGCCGAGGTGGCTGCCACCGATCGAGACGACCGTGTCGCTGGTGGCGGTGACGGGCACCTGGGTGACGTAAAGAATCGGTTTGTTCAGTGTCTGGGCGGAGGCCTGGTGGATAAACGAGGCAGCGCATAAGACGGCTGCAAGGAACAGGCTTCGGGCTAGCCAGTGGAGATTTGCGAGCGGTTTCATTTTGACATTTCGAGTCTGTATTGTGGTAAATCTGAATCGAAGGCGCAACCTTCATTCAACGAGGCGCAGTGATTAATACTTGAGGTCATTTTGGACGAATTCCGCCGCTCTTTCCGGTCGGAGGTGCCGTTTGATCAGGAGACTCCGCCGACGCCAGCACGTAGGCTCGCACCGCGTAGCACACGCCATCGTTCCTCTGCAAGTTGCTGCAATCGTTCGGCTTGCGTCGATGCGAGGGCTACGGGAGGGGATTGTCCGTCGAGAAAGCGGCCGTAGAAATCTGTGAAAACCGTCACGGTTTCGTCTCCATCGGGAATGTGCCAGAGCGTAAGCAACAAGTTCCGTGCCCCGGCGATGATGAACGAGCGCTTCAATCCGATCACGCCGTCGCCACTGCGCAGCCCCCCCGCCCCGGTCGAACACGCCGACATCGTGACTAGGCGGGTGTTGGCCAAGTTCAGGTTTGCCGCCTCGGCCGCGGAGACGATGCCGTCATCGGAAGCTGGAAACTCGCCCACTTCCGCGCACGCACGCGGAGGGGAACCTTGCGGACCGCAGTAACCCAAATGGATGATCCTGAACTTCTCTCCCCCGACCGCAGATGTCTTCAAAAAACAGGCGGCCTCTGCACGATAGATTGGGGATGGTAGGATTGCTGGTGCGCGCTGATTTCTCTTCGTCGCGGCTCCATTGTTCCTAGAATGGGCACAAAGTAGAACGGAGTCTCCTTTAGATATGGACAGACGGTTATTCCGAATTCTCACCGGGTCGGCCGCGGTTTGCCGACTCGTGGCTCCGCAACTCGGCGCCCAGGAGGTCATCTACGCGCAGGATTTCGAGGGCTTTTCCAGTGGCACCACGAACTTGGGCGATGGGTCGGTGATGACCGGGAGTGCGAACATCGTGAATGGCGAGTTGCAGATGACTACCAACAACGCTTTCGTCCTCTCGGCGTTTTGGATTCCTCCTGCGCAGGTCTCGGCGGACGGATGGGTGGCCGAATTCGACTACAGCATTACCGACGCCTCTCAAAGACAGCCGGCGGACGGCTTTTCGTTCAACTACGGCAGCGTCCCGCCCGGCGTGCTCTCAAGCATGGCGGAAGAGGGCTTTCCTGGAATCGTCCCTATCATCTCCTTTGAGGTAGACACCTGGCAAAACGGGACTCCCGAAGTCGGCCCGGCGATCTCGGTCAACAACGTCGACATCCCGGGTGGATTCATCAACGGCGACATGCTCGCCGACGACACCTCAATCAGCGGCTCGATCCAGATCATCCTGCAGCAGGATGGCACGACCTCCTTCACCTCGACCGGCGCCCTCACCAATGCTGCGTTCAGGAACCTCGCATCAGGGTTCACACTCGACGGCTCGTTCGCATTCGCGATCGCAGCGCGTACCGGGGGCGCCAGCCAGGAAGTGCGCATCGACAACCTGCGCATCATCTCCATGGAAATCCCTGATCCCGTCAACACCATTGAACCGATCTCGTCGATCGAGCTGATTCCGGCCGGTCTGCGTTTGACCATCCCGACGGCACGCGGTCGCCGGATCGGTATCGAGTATTCGCCCGACCTGACCCCGGGTTCATGGATCGAGTTGGGAAACTTCTTTGCGGATGGAGGAGACCCCGACCAAAGCGTGTTTACCGACCCGGATCTCACCCGGCTTGCGCGCAGGACAGGATTCTACCGGGCGTTTTTGCGAGAGATCATCCCGTAGCTGGTCGCGCCCCAACGAGCAGCCTGCCCGTTGGGAGGAGGCGCCTCCGCTGCAATCCGGCCCGGCCGGCAAGGCCATGCCCGGGTCCGGCAATGGCCCGCGTTCGAAGAGGCCGTCGTTCTCATGACGGTGACCTTCAGGGTAACAGCGGTCGCAGGAAGGCGCGATAGAACCCGGCGGGCCGTGTGCGCCGCAGCAGATCCGGGTCGATGAACATGACCTCTTGGCCCTGGTCGAAAAAGTTCCCAAGCTCGATCCACGAACCCGGGGTCAGGTCGGGCGAATACTCGATACCGATCCGCCGGCCAGGAGCCGCCGGCATCGTCAGCTGCAAGCCGCCCGGAGTCCTGGTGATCGAGGTGATCTGGCCCAGGGTACTCACCTCGAGGCCAAAAACGTACGCCGCCCCGGACCAGCGCATTGTATTGTCCAAGCCGTTGCCGTTGATCCCGGTCGCCCGGCTCGACTCCCGCGGCGCTCCAACGATCACGGTGTCGGCAGCGATCCCGACCGAACTGCCAAAGCCATCCCGCTCCCCTGTGTTCGAGGCCTTCAGGTAAGCGGTCTGGCTCCAGCCGGTCCCATCGCGCACGAACAGGTAGGCCGCGCCCGCATCCGGTGCACCTCCGTCATCCTCCCCGGCCGAATGGACCCCGACCGCCGCGCTGTCCTCACTTGACGCACCAATCACCATCTGGTCGCCCGCGATCGCCACCGAGCTGCCAAAACTGTCGAACCTGCTCGAGTTGGACGCAGTGAGCAACGCTTGCTGCTCCCACTCGCTCCCGTCGTGCACGAAGACATACGCCGCGCCCGCATCGGTGCCGCCGCCATCCTCGCCCGCCGCACCGACGACCAGGGTGTCGCCCGCGATCACCAATGCGGCACCGAATTGATCGAGCTGGCCAGGGTTGGAGGACCTCAACCGTGCCTGCTGGAGCCACGTCGTTCCGTCCCGCACAAAGACATACACCGCTCCCGTATATCCGTCTTCGCCGTAGGCGCCGACCACCACGCTGTCGCCGGACACCCCTACCGAGACTCCAAATTGTTGGCCCGCTTGGTTGCGGGAGGATTTGAGGTAAGCCTGTTGACTCCACGCCGTCCCGTCGCGAACGAAGACATACGCCGCGCCCGAGGCCTGTGCGTTGTTGTTCGCCTCGTCGCCGTTCACGCCAGTCGCATCGCTGGACTCCCCGCGCGAGGTGACCACCACAGTCTCCCCCGATACCGCAACCGCATATCCAAACCTGTCGCTCACCTCCGCGTTCGACGCTTTCAAGTAGGCCTGCTCGCTCCAGGTGGTCCCCTCGCGCACAAAGACATACGCTGCGCCCGATGCGCCGAGGCTGTCATTCGAGCCATCCTCGTCATGAGCTCCGACTACGAGCGTATCGCCGGAGATCGCCACCGACCACCCGAACTCGTCGCTGGCTCCCGAGTTGGAGGCCTTGAGGTGCGCCTGCAGGCGCCACCCACCTCCATCGCGCACGAACACGAACACCGCCCCCGACTGGTGGCCGCCACCACCATTGATCCCCGGCAGGGTGCTATCCTCGCCCGGTGAACCAACCACCAAGGTGTCGCCACTCACCGCCACCGTCTTGCCAAAATTATCGCTGGTCCCGACGCTCATCCCCTTGAGGTAGGCGTGTTGTGCCAATGCCGAATCGCCACGAGCCGGAGCGGAAATTCCGATCGCAAGGACAACCAGGGGGAGACAGACCACTACAGGGCGCATGGGACGAAAAAGAGGCGAATTCAAATTAGCCTAGCGCCTGGCGAGCACTGAGTCCAGCCATCCGAACTCCGATGTGCCGCCTGAAGGTGGAGGGCGAATCGCTGGCCACGGAATTCCGGATGTCGTTCTCAGTCAGTTCCACGATGAGCTGATCGTGCAGGTGATCGAGTTGCAGATTGAGTCCCGGTATCCATCCGTTTCATCCGTGCTGCAGTACAGGCCTTGAAGTGGAGCCGCTTCCGCCTACCATCCGAGCTGATGCCCGCGGGGGCAGTCAGGAGCAACCCCTTGGCGGTCTCCTCGATCTCGAACCTCGGGCGTTTCGGCACGGAGAGATGGTGCCCATATCGCACTCATTCCAAATGATCGCGCCGATTATCACGAACATGTAGAAACGGATCCTCTCACCGCCAGCCACTTACGAACCTCCTGATCTCTTAGGATCAGGTGCGTTTCACTCGTGCGGGTTCGAGTCCTGTTTCCGGACTTCCTAAAACAACAAATAAAGCAACCTCATGGATGAACTGAAAAAACGGCTGATGGAGAAAGTCGGCCTAGACGAAGAGAAGAGCCAGGACGCGATCGAAGTTGTCCTTGATTTCATTAAGGAACAATTGCCGGAAACCCTTCGGGGCATGGTGGACGGGTTTGTCTCGGGCGACGACGATAACCCTCTCGACGCGGTCAAAGGATTCTTCGGAGGAGATTGATTCCTCCCGTTCATTTTCAGTTTCGGCGCGTCCCCCTGATGGACGACGCGCCTTTTTTTAAAGTGCCCGCGCTTTCTCCAACTTACGTTTGTCCTTTCGGACCGCTGTGCCATACTCGCGCGCATGCGGTGTCTCTGCCTGCCTGCCCTCGCCGCCACGCTCTCAGCCATTCTCTCCGGCTGCACTAGCAATGGACTCTCGGCGACTGCTTCCTACAATCCGGGCTACGGGCCCTTTGATCAGAACGGTAACTATGTCGAAGCGTGGGCCGACAAGCCGGCGAAGAAACACTGGTGGTCGAGGAAGCCGGTCAGTCCGAAGCCCACTGTCACGAAAAAGGATCCCCCGCTCATCGCAAGCAACACCCCGCGCCCAGCTCCTCCCCGCATCGCGCCCACCTCGCTCCCCCGGACCCGGCCCGTCACTCGACCAGTGAGCACCCCGCATCCGACCCCTCCTCCGGTCGCCTACAACCCTCCCCCCAAGCCCAAGCCCGTCACCCGGCCCACGCCCAAACCCAACCCCAAGCCAAAATCCAGCGTTCGGCACACCGTGGTCAAGGGCGACACCCTCTACAGCTTAAGTAGACGCTACGGGACTTCGGTTGGAGCGATCCAACGGGCGAACGGTCTCAGTGGGACCACCATCCGCCTGGGGCGGACCCTCAAGATTTCGAAGTAAGGCTTCGCAATGCCCCTCAGTTCCCGAGCGGCACGTTCTTCTTCGCGATTTCCCCCAACCGGCCTGTCTTTCCGAGCAGGGCCCAGATCAGGAATCCGGCTCCGATCGCGAACATGAAGAACGAGTAGAACTGGCCTTTGGTCACGAGACCCTCGACGATCTCGGCCGAGTCCGGCTCGCGGAACCGTTCGGCCACGATGCGGAAGGTGGCGTAAAGGAGAAAGAAGGTCCCCGTGATCATGCCGTGCGCCATCTTTGGCCAGCGTAGCCGCATCACGAAGAGAATCAGGCAGAGTCCCAGTCCCTCCAACAAGGCCTGGTAAAGCTGAGAGGGATGCCGCGCTTCGAGGTACTTCGCGAGAACCTCCAGGATGGCAGGATTGTCCCGGCTCACTTCCATGACGCCTTCAAACATCTGTCCCTTGTAGACAACCGGCGATTGATGGTAAGCCGCCCACAATTCGCTCAAGCGCTCCGGTTCCAAACTCTTCGCCTCGCCCATCGCAGCCCGGAACTTGAGCTCGTTCCCCGGCTCCAGCAGTTCCTTGGGAAACTTCATGGCCCACGCCGCGTTGGTAGCGCGGCCATACAATTCTCCGTTGATGAAGTTCGCCAGGCGTCCAAAGAAAACTCCAAGGGTGGAGACGATCACGAGTCCATCCCCGATTCCCGGCCACGAAACCTTCGTATTCTTCGCATAAAAGAAGGCGAAGATGGTGAGCCCGAGAATACCGCCGTGACTGGACATCCCGCCCTCCCACACTTTGACCACGACCCACGGATTCTCCAACACGAATCCGAGTCCCTTCTCGGGAATCATGTAGAACAGCACGTACCCCAAGCGGCCGCCAAGGAAGACTCCGAAGAGCGCGGCGTAGGCGATGAAGTCCGCGACTTTCTCCGGCTTGACCACCCACAACTTTCGCCGCGACATCCACTTCAGGACGAAGAAACCCGCGACAAACCCTGCCAGGTAGGCCAGACCGTACCAACGAAGCGCAAACTTTTCGGTGATCTCAACGATCTCCGGCTTGAGATTATGAACCCAGACCCCCAGCACGCCGCTAACAGAACCCATCCCCTCGCCCGAGGCAAGCCGCAGCCTACAAATACTCGACCAGCTTGGCGGCTTGCCGCGCAGTGAGCCGCTTGATGAGTGCCACGCCCAAGTCGACCATCGCCCGGTAGTCAGCGATGTCGATAATGCTGTTGTGGGAGTGGATGTAGCGGGACGGCACGCCCAGCACCACGCAGGGAACACCCTCGCCCGCCAGGTGGATGCGTCCGGCATCGGTCCCCCCACCGCGGCGCATGGCCAGCTGGTGGGGAATCTTCTCCTTCTCGGCAGTTTCGATCGCCAATTCCGTGAGGGCCGGGTGCATGATCGCACTCGGGTCGTGCATCCGGATCTGGACCCCTTCACTCAATTTGCCCTGGGAACTGTCCAGATTGAATCCCGGAGTGTCATCCGCCGGGGTCCCTTCCAGGATCACGGCCACCTCCGGCTTGGCGTGTTGCACCAGGGTCTGAGCCCCACGCAAACCCACTTCCTCCTGCACGCTCGCGGCGAGGAGCACGCGGTTGCTGCGTTTCAGTTTCGCGAGTTTGTTTCCCGCTTCCACCAGGGCCGCCATCCCCACGCGATTGTCAAAAGCCTTGGCCACGTAGCGCCCCTTCTTTGCCAAGGGCTCGAAGGCTGTGCGGGGCGCCACCGGATCACCAATGCGCACTCCCAGTTCGGCCACCTCATCGCGCGAAGTCGCTCCGATGTCCACGAACATGTTCTCGATCGTCATCACCAACTTGCGCTCCGCCTCGGGAAGAAAGTGCGGCGGCTTGGATCCCACCACCCCGACGATCTTCTTCCCCTTGTTCGTCTTGATCACCAGTTGCTTCGCCAGCACGACATGCGGCCACCACCCCCCCACCGTGATCAGTTGGAGAAAGCCGTTTGAGTTGATCGACTGCACGCGGAATCCCACTTCATCCATGTGCGCTTCGAGCAACACGCGCGGGCCCTTGCCTCCGAGATCACAAAGCACCGAGCCCGTCCGGTCGGTTGAGAATTTCCCTGCACCCGCCAGTTCCTTGGTAAAGATGTCGCGCACCTCTCCTTCGAAGCCGGACGGTCCATGGGCCTCCGTGAACCGCTTCAGCAGGGTCTCCGATCTCGTCGCCATGAGCGGAGCCTAGAACGGCTCGCAGGGCACGAAAGAGAATTCGCGCCGGGGTCCTCACGGATTCTCCGGAGGAGTTGACTCTTCGGGAGGACCGAGGGCTTTCAGAATTCCCTTCCAAGCCTTCGCGCGATGACGGGCCTCTCCGTCATGAGAATCGAACTCTCTCGAATAGGCTGCATCTTGCGCATACAAGCATTCCATCTTCTCCAACTGCCCCCGTCCGCGCATCCAGGCGCAATGGCCAGCAAAAAAGGGCTCTAACCGACGATTGGTTATTTGGCATTCCGCCCCGATCCACTATCTCCACTCCAACTTCCCATGAACACTGCGCCCCAGGTCACCGATCTCCACGTGGTCAAGAACGTGCCCCTTCCGGCGCCGGCCTTCATTCTTTCCGAGATCAAGCGCAGCGACGAGGAAGCGGCTTTCGTGGCGCAGTCGCGGAAGACAATCCGCGCCATCCTTGCGGGGCAGGACGAACGTCTCCTGGTCATTGCCGGACCCTGCTCCATTCACGATACCAAGGCGGGCATCGAGTATGCCGGGCGCTTCAAGAAGCTCGCCGCCGAAGTAGAAGACAAGCTCTACCTCGTCATGAGGGTCTACTTCGAGAAACCCCGCACCACGGTGGGTTGGAAAGGCCTCATTATGGATCCTGAGCTGGACGGCACGGACAACATCCCGCGCGGTCTCCTGGTGGCCCGCGAATTCCTGCGCCAGATCATCGATCTCGGGATCCCGACCGCCACCGAACTCCTCGATCCCATCACCCCGCAATACATCGCGGATCTCATTTCATGGTCCGCGATCGGAGCACGCACGAGCGAGAGTCAGACTCATCGCCAGATGGCCTCCGGTCTCTCCATGCCGATGGGATTCAAGAACACCGTCAGTGGCGATCTCAAGGCTGCCATCAATGCAATTGGAGCGGCCACCAAACCGCAGACTTTCCTCGGAGTTTCCGAACAGGGGGTGGCCTCCGCGGTCTCCACCTCGGGCAATCCGGACTGCCACGTGATCCTGCGGGGCGGCGAGAAGGGACCCAACCACGATGAAAAAAGCGTCCGGGCCGCGCTCACCCAAATCGAAGCGGCCGGATTCCCGCCCGTGGTCATGATTGATGCCTCGCACGCCAACTGCGGGAAGGACCACGAGAAGATGCCGGCCGTCTTCGAGGAAATCGTCCGCCAGCGAGCCGCGGGCAACAAGGGAATCGTGGGCACGATGTTGGAAAGCAACCTGGTAGCCGGGAGCCAGAAGTTCCCGCAACCGATCGACGATCTTACCTACGGCCAATCGATCACCGACAAGTGCATCGACTGGGAATCGACCGAATTGCTGCTCAGGGCAGCGGCGCAGGCACTTTAGGGGGTGTCGGGGCGGGGGTTGGCGCCGCGGGAGCCGGCGAGAGATCGGCAGCTTTCACCACCCCGCGGTCGGCAAAGAAATCGATCAGGGCCTGCCGGCTGGTCGGGGGAAGCAAGGTGGCCTTGCACTCCGGTTCTTCCGCAAGTGCGCGCAGCCGCATCAAGCGCTTTCCTCCGGACTGCGCGTCGTAGGCATTGAACACGATACAGTAACGATGACCGGCGGGTTTGGGTCCCGGGTTTCGCAGGGCCGTGATGCTCCGCACAAAGTTACCCCCGCGCTTTTCGCCCTTGGCCGCCTCGCTCCGCGCCACCCCGACTTCAAAGCCGAAGAGGGCGCGGTCGGAATTCCCTTCGAGCGACTCGTTGAGCACGGCCACCAGTTCCTCGCGCGTCAGGTAGAGCGCAACCAGGCGATTGTCGTAGGGAAGAATCGTCCACGCAGCCGCAACCGTCTTCATCCCGGCCGCCAGGGTCCCACTCCCAAAGGTCCCGTGAAAGACTCCATCCGGCTTCACGTCGTGCCTGGCAGCTGCGTGCATGATCGAGGATGCGATCAAACCCTGCAACGGACTCCCCTGCCCCGGGCCGGGGCGCTTGTGGGAGAGATCCACCGCCAATTCACCCATCTGCTCCGCCAGGTAGGTCTTGGCATCGCCCAGGTCCTTGCCGGCGATTTCAAGGACGAGGGGATCCTCCGGAATGCGCTCGTCCATGAGGACGGTGTAGGCGCGCTTCTCCACCACGCGCCGCAACTCCATGTCAAAGCTCAGGTCCACCCGTCCACAGTGAATCCCAAAGTAGTCTGCCTGCGTGTAAAGGGTCTTGCCCACATAGCGACTGGAGTGGTCGCGATGGGTGTGGGCGCCCAGGTAGACGTCCGGTCCACCCTCTGTTTCGAGAAGGGCCAGAACGCGATTCGCAAAGTCGTCCTCGTCACCCAGTCCCATGTGTCCACAGGCGATCACGGCATCAACCTTGGCTTCCTCGCGCAGGAACTTGAGGCTCGCTTTCATGGTCTCCACGGGATCGGTGACTTCGAACCCGTTCAACAACTCCGGCCGCAGCCAGTAGGGCAGGCCCGGCGTCGTGATCCCGAGCACCCCGATGCGAATTCCGCCCACGTTCTTCACGATGTGGGGCACGATCCTGGCAAGGGGATGGGAAGAGTCTTCAAAGGTCCCCGCCTGCTTGCCTTCCAGTTTCATGTTGCCGGTGAGGACCGGCATGGTTGAGCGCGAAACCGCGTCGAGGACCACTTCGGGGCCCCAATCGAACTCGTGGTTGCCCATCACCCAGCCGTCATAATCCATCTGCTTGAAGAGATCGATCATGAGCCGCCCGCGGGTCATCCAACCCACCGCGGTCCCCTGGTAGACATCGCCGATGTCGAGGAGCAATGAATGGGGACTCTCCTTCTTCCACTGCCGGATCTGCGACGCGCACCGCGCCAATCCACCAACGTTGCTGATCCCACCATAAGTCCTGGTGGGGCGAATGTGCCCGTGCAGGTCGGTGGTGTGGAAGATGGAAATCGTCCGAACGGTACGAGATTCACCGACGGCTGCCTCCACGAGGCGGGGAAGATAGACTGAGGCGCCCGCCAAGGCGGATCCTCGCAAAAAGGCACGTCGTTCCAAGATGGTCATCTAAGGGAATCTGCACCCTAGACGGTCCCCTTTCGATTGCAACCCGGTGTGCTCGCCCACCCGAAATCGGCCCGAATGAGCAGCACTCGACTCCTGAAACGATCTGCTTTCCGGCGCTGAACGGCGCCTCATGATCGCCCTCAGCCCCTCAACTCCTCGACAGAGACCCAGCGTCCTTCCCAATCGTAGTACTCCAACGCCCCGAACTGCTTCTTGTAATCGTAGCAGCTCGTCTCAACGGTCGCATAGCCACTGTAGTAATGCTGGTAGCCTCGCTCCTTGGCAAACTCCAGTTCGGCAAGCATGGTGAAGACCCCGAGGCGACGACTCGAGTAGGCGGGATCAAACACCGCGTAGATGCTTGAGCAAGCCTGCCGGCCCACCGCCAGGAAACTTGCCGCCAGGAGGCGCCCATTCTCCCGGACGCTGAGCTGCAGGCACTCACAAGGTTGGCCGTTGGGCTGCTCGCCCAGGAAGTCATGGAGGCGCTCCGGGATGTTGCGGGCGAAGCGGGACTTGTGGATGTCAAAGAGGTGTTGCTCTTCCTCTCCCGGGACCGCGGGACCGATGGTGACTTGCAGGTCGGAATTCTTTCGGAACGTTCGCCGTTGGCTCTTGGACATTTCAAACTCCGCCACCGTGACCCGCAAAGCGATCTGGCGTTTCAGGCTTATCTCGTCCGCCATCAGGCTGGCCCGGAAAAAATCCTTTCCGAAGTGCCTCCAGCCCACCGCCCACAGCTCGTCCATCACCTCTGCCTGCACAGACGACAAAACGCGGCTTTCGGCCACCAGGGGCCAAGAACCAGGATAGATGCTGTATAGATGTTGGGACATCCAACCTTCCGACCGAGGGCTCACACTATGCCCTCATTCAGATCCTCGATCAATTTCCTTTGTGAGGATAGCGGCGTAGTCTGGAGACAATCCTCACCGGATCATCAAAATTCTCGACGACCATGGTGGCATGGTGGTCCCGCAGTTCCTCAACGGTAAAACTGCCGGTCGCCACTGCCAGGGTGATGGACCCCAGGGCCTTGCCACAGGCGATATCTTTCGGAGTGTCTCCAATAATTACGGTCTCCGCGCGATCGAATGATCTCCCCTGCATCTCTTCCGCCCGCGCAACGGCAACCGGACCAAGCTCGTTGCGGTCGTGGTGATCATCACCGAAGGCACCGAAGCCAAAGTACTCCGCGAGTCCGAAGTGCTCCAATTTGAGATCCGCGCCCGCCGCAATATTGCCCGTGAGGAGACCAAGGGTTGCCCCGGCCTCGCGCAAGGCATCGAGAAGCCGGGGAACTCCCGGCAGGATCACGCCAGCAAAGTCCCCGTTTCCCAAGTGCTCGGCCAGGCGCACGAGGTAGGCCTCGTAAAACGCAGATACCGATTTCTCGTTCACCTCCAGATCGAAGGAGGAGAGAATATCACGTGCGAGCCCGGAGTCCGTCGCGCCGTTCAAGTCCAGTTTGGGAACCTCGGCGCCATGAAGATCGTGGACCGCCATCCGGATTGCTTTCAGCCCCGCCCCGCGAGTATCGATCAGCGTACCGTCGATATCAAAGAGAACGAGGCGTCCGTGCATCAGCCGCGTGAAGGGGTAAGATCCTACTCCTGCTCTTCGCCCTCGTCGTCTTCGAGCTTCTCGCCTTCTTCTCCGTCGAGCACCTCGCCCTCTTCTCCGTCGAGATCATCCTCTTCGAAGTCGTCTTCATCGATGAGGTCACCATGACTGAGGAGAAACTTCCGTTCGCGCTGAGCTGCGGGGAGCGGCGAGAGCACCATGACAATGTTTCGGCCCACCAGTTTCGGTTCCTGGTCGACGTGCGCCATCGTTATCATGTCGCCCTTGATGCGCTGCATCTTCTCGAAGCCGATCTCGCGGTGTGCGTTCTCGCGTCCCCGGAACTGGAGCTGCATGCGAACCTTGTGGCCTTCTTCGAGGAAGGCCTCCGCACGGCCCAACTTGATGTTGTAGTCGTGTGCCTCGGTGCGCACGCGGAACTTCACTTCCTTCAAGCGGGTGACGGCCTTGCTCTTGGTGGTCTTCTTGAGCTTCGACTGTTCGTACTTCCACTTTCCGTAGTCGACAACGCGACATACCGGCGGGTCTGCCTTGGTAGCGACTTCCACCAAGTCGAGTCCGATGGCCTTCGCCCTCTGGACCGCTTCGCGGGTGTCCATCACCCCGAGTTGTTCTCCTTTTCCGGATACCACCCGTACCCGGGGAGCCCGGATCCGTTCATTGACCCGCGTCATGTCACGACGCGGACGAAATCTCTTCTTCTTTTTCTTAGCGATAGTTTCTCTCCTCTCGGGTTGAACAGGCGGCCATCCGCCGCGGACGGAGACGCAGGTGCGCTCCAGGCGTCGTGCCAATGCTGAGGTCAATGGTAAGCTGCATCATCACACGCAACACCACTCAGCACCGCTCAAAGTGAGCGGTTTCGAATCTCTTCGCATACTTGGCCGACGAAATCATTGAGAGTCATGGTGCCGAGATCATCCCGATCCCGGTGGCGCACGCTCACAGATTGAGACTCTTCTTCGCGCGCGCCGATGACCAGCATATAGGGCACCCGGTCCATCCTCGCAAGGCGAATCTTGGCGCCGATTTTATCACCTCCCAAATCGGATTTCACCCTTACCCTGGCTTCCGAGAGCGCCTGGGCGACCTCCTTGGAGTATTCGCTATGCTTCTCGGAAATCGAAAGGACCCGCACCTGTTCAGGCGCCAGCCAGACCGGGAATTTGCCTTCGAAGTGCTCAATGAGGAGCCCGCAGAAGCGTTCCATGGACCCGAATGGGGCTCGGTGGATCATCACGGGGCGGTGGGGTTTGTTGTCCGCGCCCACATAGCTGAGATCAAATCGCTCCGGCAGGTTGTAGTCCACCTGCACGGTGCCTAGCTGCCACTCGCGTCCAATGACATCCTTCACCACGAAGTCGATCTTCGGTCCGTAAAAGGCAGCCTCCCCAATCTCCTCGGTGAATTCCACGCCCAGGTCCTGCACCGCTTTGCGCAGGGCATCCTCCGCCTTGTCCCAATTCTCGGGATCGCCCACGTATTTGTCGGAGGCGGGATCGCGCAGCGAGAGGCGCACGGTGTAGTCCGCCATGCCAAGCACGCCGAAGACGGTCTTGACCAGACCGAGGCACCCCTGGATTTCGTCGGCCAGTTGCTCCGGCGTGCAGAAGAGGTGCGCATCGTCCTGGGTGAAACACCGCGTGCGCGTGAGGCCTCCGAGTTCACCACTCTGCTCCCAACGATAGACCGTGCCAAACTCGGCGAGGCGCACGGGAAGATCCCGGTAGCTGTGGTGATCGCTTGCGAAGATCCGGATATGGTGCGGGCAGTTCATGGGCTTCAAGAGGAAGCCTTCCACCTCGCCGGTGCGCAGCGCATTCATCAGCTCGCCACAGCTGCTTCCCTCATCGGAAAGCTTGCGCAGGGCATCACGCTCCGCGAAGGGAGGATACTGACTCTCTTCGTAGTAGGGAAAATGACCGCTGGTCCGGTAGAGCTCGAGCCTGCCGATGTGCGGGGTGAAGACCTGGTAGTAACCTTGCTTGTCGAGTTCACCGGCGATGAAATCCTGTAGTTCGCGCCGGATAATCGCGCCCTTGGGTTTCCAGAGCGGCAACCCCTGGCCCACCATTTCGTCGAAGTGGAAGAGGCCGAGCTCGCGACCCAGCTTGCGGTGATCACGCTTCTTCGCTTCTTCCAGACGCTCGAAGTGTTCCAGCAGGAGCGTCTTGTTCTTGAAGCAGGTTCCGTAAATGCGTTGCAGTTGCGGATTGTTGGCATCCGCCTTGTAGAACGCGCTCGCCACGCTCATCAATCTGAATGCCTTGCAATTCCCGGTGCGCCCCACATGAGGTCCCGCACAGAGGTCCCAGAACTCACCGTTCTTGAAGAGCGTAATCTCTTCGTCCTCGGGAATGTCCTCGAGCAGATCGACCTTGAAGGTGGAAGGCGTGTCGCGCTCGGCCAACGCCGCGAGGCGTCCACTCTGCGCCATCTCCAGTGCTTCATCGCGACTCACCACCACGCGCTCGAAGACCTGGTTTTCCTTCACCACCTTCTTCATCTCGGCCTCGATCTGCGGGAAGTCGTCGGGCGTGATGCGGTGCTCAAGGTCCACGTCGTAGTAGTAGCCACCCTCCACCGGAGGACCGGCCGCGAACTGGGCATCGGGCCAGATCTTCGCGATGGCGGTGGCCATCACATGCGCACACGAGTGGCGCAACCTCTCCAGGTCCGTCATCTGGTTCCGTTCATCGAGTGTCTTGCGCTCTTTTTCGTCAGCCATTTTTTTCTTAGCGGTTCTCCTCAAAGCATTCCCTCTGGCGATTTGCAACGGCAAAGGCCTCTCCGTCCGGCTCACGCCTCGCTCGCATTGGGAATTGGATTTTGAAATTGAGAGTGATTGGGAAGGTGTCGGTTGGGGATTGATGCGGCCGTGGCCCTGGAGTCCCGCCCCTGCCAGCGAACGCAAAAAAAGCCCCGCATCCCTGCGAGGCCTGTAAAATCAGTTGGGGTCTTCCAGGGCTTATCGCGAGTAAAGTTCGACGATGAGTTGGACGTTGACCAGCGGATCGATGTCCTCGATTTCGGGGAGGCGCGCCACGGCGCCCTCCATAGTCTCGCGGTCCACCGCCAGCCAATCCTTGAGCGGAACGGCCTGGGTGAGGTCCATCATGCGGAGACCGAGTTGCTGCGAAGAGGGCTTGGGACCGATCTTGATCTTGTCGCCGGGCTTGCAGTGGTAGCTCGGGACATCAAGCTTCTTGCCGTTGACCCGCACGTGGCCATGGCCGACGAGCTGGCGGGCGGCCTGGCGGCTGTTGCCGAATCCGAGGCGGTAGCAGACATTGTCGAGGCGGGTCTCGAGGAGCTGGAGCAGGATATCACCCGTCACCCCACGACGCTTGGCAGCTTCCTCGTAGCAACCACGGAACTGCTTCTCGAGAATCCCATACTGGAACTTCAGCTTTTGCTTCTCGCCGAGGGCGATGGCGTACTCGGATTTCTTGCGTCGGCCGGCGCGAAGACCGTGCTGACCGGGAGGGTAGTTGCGGCGCTCGAGAGCGCGCGAGGAGCCGAACAGCGGCACCAGAAAGCGGCGGCTGATTCTGTCCTTGGGACCTGTGTAACGTGCCATGTCGTAAAATTGGTAAGAGGTTCCTTCGTGTTACACCCGACGCGCCTTCTTAGGCCGGCAGCCGTTGTGGGGGATGGGCGTCACGTCCTTGATCGAGCTGACGGAGATGCCGATGACCTGCACCGCGCGCACGGCGGCCTCGCGACCTGCGCCGGGGCCCTTGACACGGATTTCCACTTCTTTAAGCCCGTGGCTCATGGCCTGGCGGCAGGCATCCTGCGACACGACCTGTGCGGCGTAAGCAGTGCTCTTGCGGGATCCTTTGAAGCCCATCTTGCCGGAACTCGACCAACCGATCGCATTCCCCATCAGATCCGTGATGGTCACCATCGTGTTGTTGAACGTCGCGGTGATGTGGACGATGCCCTTGATGACATTCTTGCTCTTCTTCGCCTTGTGAATCTTGACCGCCTCGGCGGCTTCTTCACCCATGATCTCGGCGAAGATGTCCTTCTTCTCATCCTTCTTCTTGTCCCCCTCTGCGCCTTCACCCTCTTTGGACTCCGGCTTGGCCTCGCCTTCCTTGGCGGGCTTCCCTTCCTTGGCGAGCTTGTCCTCCGCGGCAGGTTTGTCCTCCTTGGCGGGCTTCTTGTCCTCCTTGGCGGGCTTGTCCTCCTTGGCGGGCTTCTTGTCCTTCGCGGCAGGTTTGTCCTCCTTGGCGGGCTTGTCCTCCGCGGCAGGCTTGTCCTCCGCGGCAGGCTTGTCCTCCGCGGCAGGTTTGTCCTTCGCGGCAGGTTTGTCCTCCTTGGCGGACTTGTCCTTCGCGGCAGGTTTGTCCTCCTTGGCAGGCTTCTCTTCTGCCGGAGCTGCCTCAGCGGCGGGCTTCTCTTCCGGAGTGTCCGGCTTGTTCTTTTCTTCCTCGGCCATCGTTGGGGTGGTGAAATTCGTTACGTGCTACCTGATTACTTCTTGGCGCCCACTGTCTTCTTGCGGCCCTTGCGGGTGCGGGAATTGGTGCGAGTGCGCTGGCCACGAACGGGAAGGCCCCGCGTGTGACGCTGACCTCTGTAACAATTGATCGAAGTAAGGCGCTTCAGGGCACTTTGCTTTTCACGGCGGAGGTCACCCTCAATCGTAATCGCCTCCGTCTGGATAACCTGGGCGATTTTTACCAACTGCTCTTCCGAGAGTTCCCCGGTGCGCAGGTTGCCGTCGACCGCTGCCTGCTCCAGGATCTTGATGGCGGTGGTGCGCCCGACGCCGTAGAGGTAAGAAAGAGAAGCTTCGATGCGCTTCTCGTTGGGGATTTCGATTCCAAAAATACGTGCCATTTAGTGTGGAGGCGTTGTAGATGCGCCGAATTCGCCCTCGGCACGAAGGGGCCGAGCTATTTAGCAGAGTTCCCCCTGCTGGCAAGCGGAAATCCTCGAATTCACGGGGAATCTTCCGCGCGTGCGCTTGGCAATTTTGCCCCGGATGCTTAGCGTATCTTCATGAAGTTCGCCACAGCCCTCATGGCCTTCGCTCTCATCCTCCCCCTGAGTGCCCAGAGACCCAAGCCCCAGACCCTCGAAATCGGTGGGCAAGCTCCTCCCTTCAACCTTCCGGGCGTGGACGGCCGGAACTGGAAACTTGCCGACTTCGCCGACTACAACATCCTCGCGGTGGTCTTCACCTGCAATCACTGCCCCGACGCCATTGCCGCCCAGGACCGATTCAAAGCGCTGGTCGCCACCTATCGCCCGAAAGGGGTCGGCTTTGTCGCAATCTCCGGCAACGACCCCCTCGCCCTGCAACTCTGGGAACTCGGCTGGTCGGTCTATGGCGACTCCTTCGATGAGATGGTCTCCCACGCCAAGGACAACAAATACAACTTTCCCTATCTCTACGACGGCGACACCCAGAAGGTCACCATCGCCTACGGCGCAGTGGCCACCCCCCACGTCTTCATTTTTGATAAGAAGCGCGCGCTGCGCTACCAGGGCCGCCTCGACAACGGCAGGCGAGATCCCGGTCCGGCCCAGGAAAACAACGCCCGCGAGGTCCTCGACCTCCTCCTCGCCGGCCAGGCGATCCCGGAGAAGAAGCAGACCAGCCGCGTCTTTGGTTGCTCCACCAAGTGGAACTGGAAACGCGAACTCGCCCTCAAAAAATCGACCGAGTGGCAGCAGCTTCCCGTGAGCTTCGACCCGATCGAGGCCGCCGGGGTGAAGTCCCTGGCCGCCAACCAAACCGGCAAGATCCGCCTCATCAACGTCTGGTCCACCACCTGCGGACCGTGCATTGCCGAGTTTCCGGACCTCGTGAAGATTTACCGCCAATACCAGCGCCGCGACTTCGACTTCGTCACCATCAGCACCGATCCGGCCGACAAGAAGGAGGCTGTGAGTAAGTTCCTCAAGAAGGAACAGGCGGCCCTCGCGCCTCACACCGTGGATTCCCTCAAGAAGGAGGGCCGGGCGAGCAACAACTTCCACTATCAGGGGAGTGACCTCGACGCCCTCGCCAATGCCCTCGATCCCGAATGGCAGGGTCCCCTTCCTCACACTGTGCTCCTCGCCCCGGGCGGAAAGGTCCTCTATCGCCACACCGGACAGGTCGATCCCAAGGAACTGCGCCGCGCCATCGTGAAGCAGCTCCGGAGCACCGAGTGACCCTGGTGGGTTCCCAATTGCCCAAGCAATCGGCGCTTCAGGTGTCGGGTTTCGGCAGTCGGGGACCTTCTCCGCACGCAATTCCGTGCAGACCCGATGCGGAATGAAACTTTGTTTGTAAAATCCCTGAGAATCCTCTCCCCGAGACCCGCTCTCCGACCCCTGACCTTCGGAATCCTCGCTAGACAAAACAACCCAGCCACGTAGCGTCGTTTAACTGATACACACTATTTGCCTACCTCATGGACTCCCGCCCCGCTGATTCGCCCGATCCTTCGGAACCGCCCATTACTGCCGAACCTCCCATCACGATGGAGGAACCCATTCCCGTGTCCTCGGGGAGCTCAAGCACCCTCCCTCCCGATGATGTCGAAGCCATCGATGAACTCGGCAAGGTCTACCGCGCCCTGCGCGATGAGTTGGGCAAAGTCATCATCGGCCAGCACGACGTCGTCGAACAACTGGCGATCTGCCTCTTCGGTCGCGGCCACGCCCTCCTCATGGGCGTTCCCGGTCTCGCCAAGACCCTTCTCATTTCCAGCGTGGGGGAGTGCATGGACCTCTCCTTCAGCCGGATCCAGTTCACGCCCGACCTGATGCCGGCCGACATTACCGGCACCGACATCATCCAGGAGAGCGCGGCCACCGGAAAGCGGGAGTTCGAGTACATCCAGGGACCGGTCTTTGCCAATCTCGTGCTCGCGGACGAGATCAACCGCGCGCCCGCCAAGACGCAGTCCGCCCTCCTTGAGGCCATGCAGGAGAACAAGGTCACCGTCCTCGGACGCACCTACGACCTCGACAAACCCTTCTTTGTCCTCGCCACCCAGAACCCGATCGAGCAGGAGGGAACCTATCCCCTTCCCGAAGCGCAGCTCGACCGTTTCATGTTCCTCATCGAAGTCGACTACCCGACCGAGGAGGAAGAACGGCGCATCGCGCGCGAAACCACCGGCGTTGATCGCGAACCACTCAATGTGATCATCACCGGCGAACAGGTCCTCGATTTCCAGCGCCTCGTCCGCCGTATGCCCGTCCCGGACCACATCTACGACTACGCCGTCGAGATCGTCCGCAAGACTCGCCCCGCCTCGGAAGATGCCCCCTCCTGGATCAAGGAATACGTTGGTTGGGGAGCCGGTCCCCGCGCCGTGCAGTACCTCATTCTCGGCGCCAAGGGCCGGGCCGCCCTGCGCGGAAACTACATGGCGTCCCTCGAAGACATCGAGGCGGTCACCATCCCTGTCCTCACTCACCGCGTCATCACCAACTTTGCCGCCGAGTCGCAAGGCATGACCTCGAAGAAGGTCGTCGAGAGATTGGCTGAAGAAATGCGGGAGGATTAACGCGCGACCAGATGCAGGCTTCACGATTCACGAACCACGATTGCCCCGGGTTTAGCTCCAGCCATCTCATCGTGCATCCTGCATCCTGCATCCCGCATCGCGGTTTCCTGCCCTCACCGACTCGCCCGTGAAGTACGACTATCTAGACTCCGACGTCCTCGCCCGCCTCGGTGCCCTTCCGGTCGAAGCGCGCCTTGCCATGATCGGGAACGTGGTCGGCAAGCACCGCTCGCCTCACCGGGGATCCTCGGTCGAGTTTGCCGAGTACCGCAAGTACGTCCCCGGGGACGACACCCGCCGCCTCGACTGGAAAGCCTACGCCCGCTCTGACCGGCACTACATCAAGGAGTTCGAAGCGGATACCAACATGCGCGCTTACTTCGTGGTCGATTGCAGCGGCTCGATGAAATACGCCTCGGGCGAGTACGATCCGAAAATCCAGTTTGCCCGCAAGTTCGCAGGCACCCTGGCCTACCTTCTGGTGAACCAGGGCGACTCCGCGGGGCTCTCCTGCTGTGACGAGACCATCCACCTCGAGCTCCCCCCCAGCCGTCGTCCCGCTC
The DNA here is from genome assembly GCA_046581525.1 of Roseibacillus sp. GTDB lineage: Bacteria > Verrucomicrobiota > Verrucomicrobiia > Verrucomicrobiales > Akkermansiaceae > Roseibacillus_B. The sequence goes on from JAYGGC010000056.1 coordinate 49,667, forward strand.
ACCTGCAGAACTTCTTCGAGATCCTTGGCAAGCTCGAACCCAAGGGCGAAACCGGGCTCGTCGACGCCCTCCACACCGTGGCCGAAAAGGTCGGACAGCGTGCTTTCATCGTCATTCTCTCGGATCTCTTCTGCGACCCCGAAGCCTTCGGCGACGCCCTCCAACACCTCCGCTACCGGAGACACGACGTCGCGGTCTTCCACCTCATGGATCCCCAGGAGATCGACTTCGACTTCACACGGCCCTACCGCTTCGTCGATCTCGAGAACAACACCACCATCGTGGCGGAGCCCAACCTCATCGCGGAAGAGTACGACAACGCCATCCGCGAGTTCCTCGTCACGGTGGAGAGCAAGTGCCACGACGTGCACGCCGATTACCACCTGGTGACCTCGGATCAGAACTACGAGGAAGTGTTGCGGGACTTTTTGACGAACCGCTTACCGAAGAAAGGAAAGCGATGACCTTCCTCCAACAGTTCATGCTCTGGGGCCTCTTCGCGGTCTCCATCCCGGTCATCATTCATCTCCTGAACCGGCGGCGCTTCCGTACCGTGGAGTGGGGTGCCATGCAGTTCCTCTTGAAGGCCACGCGGGAGTCGCGCGGCAAGAAGCGTCTCAAGCACATCCTCATTCTCCTCATGCGCTCGCTCGCCATTGCAGCGCTCGTCTTTGCGGTGGCCCGGCCGCTGGTCGGTGGCTTCCTGGGATGGGGCGGCGGGAGCGTGGAGACCGTCATTCTCATCCTCGACCGCTCCGCCAGCATGGAGCGCGCAGAGAAGGACATCCAAATCAGCAAGCGGAAGAGCGTGCTCAAGCGCGTGGCCGAGGCCATGGTCGACCTCGGCGAAGCGCGGCTCGTCGTGATCGACAGCGCTACCGGCAAAGCGCAGGAAGTCCCCTCTCCCGATGTTCTTTCCGAGCTCTCCTTCACCGCGCCGACTGATTCAGCGGCCGACATCCCGGGCATGCTCGTCTCTGCCCTCGACTACATCCAGGAGGCCAAGCCCGGCCGTGCCGAAATCTGGGTCGCTTCCGATCTCCAACGCGATGACTGGGCTCCGGATGACAGTCGCTGGGATGCCTTTCGCGCCAATCTCGACGAGTCCGAATTCAACGTAAAGCTCCGCATCCTCGCGCTCAACGGTCGCGAGCGCAACGACTTCGCCATCCGGGTTCTCTCGGCCCGCCGCGAAGCTGGTCAGCTCGTCCTCGAGCTCGAACTCGCACGCGAAGAGGACACCGGTCCCACCACCAAGGCCGTCACGATCAGCCACCTGGGTGCCAGGTCGGCCACCCAGATCGCCCTCAACGGACAATCGCACCGTTTCCAAAAGCGCATCCCGCTCGAAGGCTCGACCGGCGCCGGTCACGGCTGGGTCTCCATTCCCGACAACGCCAATCAACGCAACAATGTCTCCTACTACGCCTATGGCAAGGAGGCCCCCGTGCACGCCTACCTCGTCGCCGAAAACTCTACCAGCACCGAGACCCTGCAATCCCTCACCAGGGCGCTGGCACCCGGCTTTGCCAACCAGGAGGTCACCCACCGCACTCCCAGCCAAGCCCACCAGATCAACTACGACTCCGCTTCCCTCATCGTGTGGAAGGCCCCTCTCCCCACCCCGCCGGTTTCGAACCAGATGTTCGAGTTCGTCCAGAAGGGCGGCGTGATCCTCTTCCTCCCGCCGGAGGAGGACTCCGAGGCCTCCTTTGGGGGGCTCTCCTGGGAACCCATCAACGAGTCCGCCCGCGACAAGTTTTTCATCGTGGGCGAGTGGGAGCACAACGACGGAGCCTTCCGCGACGGGATGGATGGAACTCCTCTCCCCATGAGTCGCCTCCGTGCCATCAAGCGACGCGGAATCGAAGGGAACTACGCTACACTCGCGAGCTGGGGGTTCGACGAAGAACCACTTCTTGCGCGCCGCATCATCGAGCAGGGGCAGATTCTCTTTCTCACCACCCTGCCCGACTACGGCTGGTCGAATCTCGAGCAAACCGGCCTCCATCTCGTCGTGCTGCAGCGCAGCTTTGACGAGGGAAGCCGCCGTCTTGGAGCCGGCTTCTTCGGAACCGCCGGCGAGGAGACTGCCCGGACCCAGGGTGAGGAGATTCGCAGCCGCATCGACACTTACGACGAGGGAGACGCCGCCAACGCCGAGTTCGAAGCCGGGGTCTATCGCTTCGGCGAACGCACGGTGGCGGTCAACCGCCCGATCGCCGAGGACTCCCTCGAGATCCTGACCACCGGGCAGCTCGACACCGCTCTGCTCGATACCAACTACAGCCTGCTCGAGGAAAAGGACGCTTCCACCGATCCCTTCTTCAGCGAGGCGTGGCGCGCCTTCCTCATCGCGATGCTCCTCTTCCTCATCGTGGAGGCCATCCTCTGCCTGCAACCCCGCCGCGTGGACTCCAGCACGGTTCCCTCCCCCCAGCCAACCACCTGACGTGAGCTTCAATTTCGGAAACCTCCACTTCTCTGCGAGTCTCCCCATTTTCATCACGGGGATCGTGGCGTGGAGTATCATTTTGCTCCTCTGTGTCATTGCGTGGAGACGCAGCATGCGCCCCGCCCGCACCGGCCTCCTTGAGGTTCTTCGCCTCCTCTGTGCCACCGCGGTGGTGTTCATGCTCTGGCAACCCGAGTGGCGCAGGACGGTCGAACCCGCCAAGCAACCGGAGATCGTCATCCTTTGGGATAGCTCCGGCTCGATGACCACCGCCGATGCCCAACTACCGGTCGGGCTGAGTCCCAGGAGAGAAGTCGTCTCGCGCGAGGACATTGTGAACGCCATTCTCGATACCGAGTTTTGGAAACCCCTCGAGGAGGGTGGCAAGAATCGCGTCTCGGTCGAACCCTTCTCTCCGGCGCCCGATAGCGATGATCCGATGATCAATGCACTCGCGGTCACCGATATTTACACTGCCCTCTCCGACCTGGTCGATACGCGCCCTGATCTCCGCGCCGTCATCATGATTGGGGACGGCGATTGGAACGCGACCGACAAGCCCGCTCCCGTCGCAGCGGCCCAAAAGATGCGACTCAAGGATATCCCGCTCTTCTCTGTGGTGACCGGCAGCGAGGTCCGCCTCCCCGACCTCGATCTCCTGAAGGTCTCCGCTCCCACCTACGGCATCGTCGGCGAAAACGTCCAGATTCCCTTCACGATCGAGTCTTCCCTCGACCGCGATGTGCGCACCATTGTCCGGATTCGCGACGATTCCGGCATGGAGCGCACCAAGGACATCACCATTCCCCGCGGGTCGACCTACTACGATGCCATTTTGTGGCGCCTGCAGAGAGAGGGAGGCTCCACCCTCGAACTCTCTATTCCCTTTGCCGACGGCGAGCTCGTTGAGAAGAACAACAGCCGCAAATTCAACATCGCCGGCCGGCCCGAATCAATCAAGGCCCTCGTCATCGAGACCCTTCCGCGATGGGAATACCGCTTCATTCGCAATGCCCTCTCGCGCGACCCCGGCGTCGAGGTCGATTGTCTCCTCCTCCACCCGCAACTCGGCAAGGGCGACGGTCCCGACTACATCACGGAGTTCCCTGAAAAACTCGAGGACCTGCAAAAGTACGACGTCGTGTTCATCGGGGATGTCGGCATCGGAGAGGGACAACTCACCGAGGAGCAATGCACCCTGCTCAAGGGGCTGGTTGAGAACCAGGCCTCGGGCATTGTCTTCATTCCAGGATGGCAGGGCCACCAGTTCAGCCTGCTCGATTCCGAGTTGGGCTCCCTCATCCCGGTCGTCCTCAACGACAAGGACAAGGAAGGCCAGGAAGAAAGCACGGCCTCTCCCCTCTCGCTCACCACCGAAGGCCGCAGCTCTCTGCTCACCATGCTCGGCGACACCGAAGAGGAGAATCCCGTGATCTGGCGCAGCCTCCCCGGCTTCCACTGGCATGCCCCGGTCATTCGCGCCAAGAGCGGCACCGAGGTTCTGGCAGTGCACGCCAACCGCCGCAACCAGTACGGCCGAATTCCCCTCCTGGTCACCAGCCGGGCCGGCAACGGCAAGGTGCTCTTCATGGGGATCGACTCGGCCTGGCGCTGGCGCCGGGGTGTGGAAGACCTCTACCACTACCGCTTCTGGGGACAGGTCGCGCGTTGGATGTCCTACCAACGCAACATGGCCGCGGGAAAGCGCGTCCGGCTCTACTTCACCCCCGAACGCCCCTCTCCTGGTGACAGCGTGAACCTGAATGCCAACGCCTTCGAAGAGAACGGGGCCCCCCTCCAGAAAGGGACCGTCCTGATCGACCTCACCGCCCCCGACGGCACCGTGCGCCGCTTTGAACTCGCCAAGGCCGATGGCTCGTGGGGTTCATTCACTGGCCGCTTCAAAGTCACCATGCCCGGAATCTGGAAGGTTTCTGCACGCACCTCCGAAAGCGAAGAGGGTTCGGTCCAGACCAAAATCATCGCGCAGGGCACCCAGATCGAGAAGACCGGCCACCCCGCGCGTCCCGACGTCCTCGCCGAGCTCTCCAGCGTCTCGCGCGGCAAACTGGTCACCGCGGATCAACTCGCGGAACTCACCCAAGCCATCTACGACCTCCCGAAGCCCCGCCCCCAAGTCATCCCCCAGGCGCTCTGGTCCGAGTGGTCCATCGCCGCCAGCCTGATCGGCCTCCTCGCGGTGTTCTGGATCGGGAGGAAGTTGAACGGGACGTTCTAGCCGCAAGGTTTAAGCTCGTCCTCCGTCGCTCTACGCCAAGGTTGGCCCCCGGCAGCCCGGCGAATTGTCCACGTCCCAATTTGCAAATAGGCTTCAGCATCAAGTCCCAATTCCCAAGTCGGATCTCCCCGACCGCGATTGGATCCTGGAATCTGGCTCTGAGGTTTCGTTGGAAACTGGTCGGTGGAGTCTTCACTCCTTCACCGCCACGCGGGGCGCTTTCGATCGCTAAACCTCCAGCGCGCTCCCCTTCGCAAAGAGCGCTTTCCCCGCCTCCAGATCCCGCAGGACCTGCTCCTTCAACTCTCCAAGATCTCCAAACTTCTTCTCTCCCCGCAGTCTCTTCCCAAACTGCACCTCTACTTCCTGCCCGTAGAGGTTTCCCTCAAAGTCCAGGAGATGCACCTCCAACAAACGCTGCTCACCATCCACCGTGGGCCGTACTCCCAGGTTCGCCACTCCCGGACGAGACTCTCCGCTTACCGTTCCCAGCACCGCATAAACTCCATCCGGCGGCAACTGCTCCCCGCCCACCGCGATGTTTGCGGTGGGAATCCCGAGCTTTCTTCCCAGCTCTTCCCCGCGCACAACCTTCCCCATCACGGTATACGGCCGACCGAGCATCGCAGCAGCGGCCACCAGGTTGCCATCCCGCAGCGCCTGTCGCACCCGCGTACTGCTCACCCGTTCGCCATCGATCATGACCGGCGCAATCGCACTCACCGCCACCCCGTGCTCTTCACCCAGGGCTCGCAGAAGATCGACCGTGCCACCCCGATCCTTCCCAAACTTCCAGTCCTCCCCCACCGCCACCTGGCGCAAGGTCGGCGCGCCCAGCAGCTCCGAGGCAAACTCATCCGCCGGCTGCTGAGCGAGTTCATTGGTAAACTCCAACACCAACAACACCTCCACTCCGAGCTCCTCTAACAGGTTTTCCTTGTGCTCAAGCGACGCGAGGATCCTCCGGGGTGCCCGGTCGGGCGCCAACACCTGGATGGGATGGGGTTCGAACGTCATCACCCCGGGCACTCCACCGCTCGCCCTCGCTCCCTCCACTGCGACCTCGATCACCGCCCGGTGTCCCAGGTGCACTCCGTCGAAGACCCCCAACGCGAGATGGAGTGGTCTCTCCAACTTCTTGAGTTCCTCAATGGCAGTCAGCCGCAACATCCCGGGATCGTCCCCCATTCAACCAATAACCCAATCACCAATCACCGCACCACCCACTAAGCCCCCCGCATCAACGAAATCTCAGCCAGGCTCACCATCGAGTCGATCAGCTCCTGGGAATCCGCCGTCTTCAACGTTTTGATCTTCACCGATCGGTCGAGGGTGAACTTGCCTGAACGGGTCCGCCGCAGGGCCGAGAGATGTCCTCCACAGCCCAGCACCCCGCCAATGTCATGAGCGTAGGTTCGCACATAGAACCCCTTGGAACAGTTTACCGTAAAGTCCACCTCGGGCAGGGCCACGCGCGAGAGCTTATAGGAGGTTACATGGACCGGCCGCGGATCGCGCTTCACTTCCTGCCCCTTGCGCGCGAGCTTGTAGAGTGGCACGCCGTCTTTTTTGATCGCCGAAACCATCGGGGGCATTTGCTCAAACTGGCCCGTGAACTTGTCGAAGGCGGCGGTCACCTCCGCTTCGCTCAGATTCGGAACTTCCCACTCCTCCAGGATTTCCCCTTCCGCATCCTGCGTGCTGGTGGTCGCTCCCAGGGTCACCGTGCCCACGTACTCCTTGTCTTCGCTCATCAGGAGATCCTGGATCTTGGTCGCCCGTCCCACCACCAGCATGAGAAGACCGGTCGCCATCGGATCCAGCGTTCCGCAGTGACCAATCTTCTTGATCCCCATCGCCTTGCGGGCAATCGCGACCACATCATGCGAGGTCATTCCGGGGTCCTTGTCTACCAGGAGCACTCCGCTCGGTACAATTTGCAGTTCGTTCATTTGTCGTCTCTTGGGGGAGTTACTGATGCAGGGAAGCCTTCGTCACGGTCAACATCCGCGCCACTGCCTTCGGAAGCGGTCCGCTCATGCGTGCACCCGCCGCCAAGGCATGCCCGCCGCCGCCGAATTCTGCACAGATATCGCACACATTCACCTCCGTGCTCTTCGAACGCATCGAGAGTCGCACCTTGCCATCCGGCATCTCTTCCAAAAAGGCGCACACCACCACGCCACGGATGGCCCGCATCACGTCGATGAGACCTTCGCTGTCCCCGGCCTTCGTTCCAAGTCGCTCCTTCACCTCCAGGGGCAGCGACCACCAGGCAATCCGTCCGTCTTCCGAACGCTCCAGGGTCCCCAGCAGGGCAGTGAGGAGCTCCACCCGGCGAAACGGAAAATTGTGATAGAGCCGCGCTGTCAGGGTGGCCACCTCGAGCCCGCGCCCTATCAGGTCGGCAGCCATCTCATGAGTCCGCGCGGTTGTGTTCGAATACTGAAACGACCCCGTGTCCGTTGATACTGCCGTGTAGAGCGCATCCCGCGCGGCATCGGGCAGAGGCAAATCGAGGGTCCGGATGATGCCGTAGAGAATCTCTCCCGTCGCGGCGGCCTTTGTATCGATGAGCACGAGGTCGCCGTACTCTTCGTTCGAAATGTGGTGATCGATATTCACCCAGAGCCCGACGCCCCTCACCACCTCCAGGCACTTCGCCCCCAGGCGTTCCCGATTCGCAGTATCGAGCGCGATGACCACCTCGGCATCCACCGGATCGCCCGGGCGCTCCACGTCCTGCGCCCCTTCCAAAAACTCGAGGTGCTCGGGCGCACCGTCTTCGTTGAGAGCCCGCACCGATTTCCCCATTGCCTCCAGCACCGACTTGAGCGCCACCTCGGAACCAATCGCATCCCCATCGGGACGCGTGTGACTCAAGAGCACAAAGCGCTCGTGATCAGAAATGACCTTGGCGAGATCTGGCGGTGAAATGGATTGGCCCATGGACGGTTCGAACGTTCAGCGGGAAAGGGCGCGGATTGTGCCCGGCAATCCCTCATCCGCAAGAAAAACCGCGCGCGGATTGCCGACTTTATGGCGCGCTGAATTCAATCCGGAGGGTCGAGTGCGGCACACCATTCTCCATCCGGCGGTGGTAGCGCAACCCCCGGAACCAACGGAACTTGTCCAGAATGGCGCGCAGGGTGTCGGGCTCCGGCCCCCCTTCGAAGAGCAATCCGAACGGGCCCACGGGTCCTGCGAGGTGTTGCGGAATTTCCAGTTCATCGGCCAGGAGTTCATCCACCTCCTGCTGGAATTTCTCCACCTCAGCATCCGCGGGGATCCTCTTCCCCTCCGGTCCCCCAACACGCTCTCCCTTCGGCTCCTCGGGCACCTCCCCCTCGGGAAGGAGCTCCTTGGGCAGGGGATTCTCGTCGCTCTGAGGAATTTCAGGCGGCGATTCATCGTCGGGGACAATAGGCTCCACCTGTTGCGTCGGCTTCGGGCCCAGTTCACCTTTCTCAATGCGCTTCTTGAGCTTTTCCAGTTCCTCCGCCGGAGCCCCCTCCGGAATCTGCAACTTCCCAATGCGGTCCAGCAATTCCTGGGGAATCTCAACCACCCCCTTTTCTCTCAGCTCATGGGCCTGCTCGAGAATGTCGTCCAACTCGTCCGCGGGCCTCTTCCGCTTTTCGATCTCCCTCTTCGGCTCCCCAGGCTGCGCACCTGGCGCGATCTCCTCCTTCTCCTGCTTCAGTTCATCTTCCTCAATCTCGTCCGCAGCCGCCTTCCTCTGCTCATAGACCTCCAGCCACCCCGCGCAAAAGTCCCACAACTCCTCGGCGTTGACATCGACCCGGAGCCCCCCTTCCTCTTCGCCCCCCTTGGACTGGAGGGAGGATTCATAGAGTTTCTCCGAAAGCGTTTTGGAGGATCCCAGGATATACAGGTCGTCGCTCACTGAGACGCTCGGCAGGAAATCATCGGAGGCGAAGGGGAAGGGAATGAAGTAGGTCCGCAAATCGTCCTTCTCCGCGGTCATGGTATCCGGGAACGGGATCGGCTGGTCGAGCGCCTCCGCGAGGATCCCGAACATGTTGGTGACCGCGCCCTGCCACCTCTTCCAGGATTCCCCGAGAGCTGCCCGCTTCACCACCGGCCGCACAAGGGCCGCGCGTGGAATCTTTCCTTTCTTGAGGACATCTTCGTCCACTCCCACCGCGGGAATCATTTCCCCCTGCAAGTCCATCACAAAGGCCGACTCCTCACCGAACGCCTTGGAGAAATGCTCGCTATAGCCTTCCCAGATGTCTTCCAGCCCGTTGGTGAGATCTCGCTTCCATCGCTGAAATTTATCCACATCCCCCTCTCCATCGTCCTCCGCGCTCTCCGCCGCGGCCTCCATGATCTCCTCGCCCACCAGCTTGAGAAAGCGGATTCCCGCCTCTACTTGCTTGTGCCCGCGTTCAATGAACTCCGTCTTCTTCTTCCAATGCGCCCGGATGAAGGGCGCTTGCTCCAGCTTGGAAAATGCCTTCGCAAATTTGAGCGGGGTCTCAAGATCGGTTCCCGCCGCAAGCCAGCCGCCGCGCGCCTCCATCCGAATCTCGTCACCCACCAGGACCGTTCCCACCCATGGGTGAGCCACTCCTCCCCGCCGTGCCTTCCAATTCCTGTTGAACTCCGCGAGCGACTTTACCAACCCGGCCCTGCGCTTGAGCGGGGAATCATTCAGCCCCTCCAGGGCTCCCTCGAAAAAGGGCAAGTAGGAGGTGCCCCCCTGGAGCGCTCCCACCAAGTCTTTGCTCGCCCAGAAGGTCGAAGCAACCGCTGCAGCATCGTACTGCTCGAAGAATTTGAAACTCTCGGTCGTTGCGAGCGACTTCTCCGGATTCTCGGCCAGTTCAATCGACTCCTGCCCATTGGCCACCGCCACAACCACAAAGTCTTCCACCTCCGCGCAGGCCACAACCAGGCTCCACTCGGACATTTGCTGCAACAGCTCGCCCCACACCCCGGCATCGAATCCCTCCGGAGCTTCCCTCTCGTTGAATCCTTCCATCGACGACAAGCTCACTTCAAATCCCGACCAGGTCGCACCGGACTTCTCGAACTCCAACGCCTTGACCCCCACCGACTCTTCGGCCGCCTTGGCGAAGAGCGCCTTCAACCAATTCATGACCTCACCACGCCTCTCATCCCTGACCCGCCCACCGGTATAAATGGCGACCTTGGGAAATCCTCCCACCCCTTCAATTTTCTTCTGAATCCACTTCCCCAGGTCCTTCGTCATCCCCTCAGAGAGATCCTCCATGAGAAAGAAAGCATCGCCCTCGCCCGAGGCCAGTCCCGACGCCAGGGCCTCACCAAAGGCATGATACATCCAGGTATTTGCCCCCATCGTGGTCTCCCAACTCCAGGTCATCCCCCGGGTTGCCACGAACGCTTCCTCGCCGAAAAGTGCCGGCACGGCCTCGAGGCTGTCGTTGAGCAGTTTCTCGAACTCCTCCGGGATTCCAGATGTTGCCCATGCCTCCCTGAAGAACTTCTCGACCTCTTCGGTTGCTCCAGTGGCTCGCAACCACTTCCAGATTCCCTCCAGCTTGCGGGCATCGGCGTAGAAATCGGTGTGCTGCGGCAGCTTGCTCGCAAATCCCGCATGCGCCAGGGTCCACCGCTCCCTGGGCGGCTCGGGCACCACCCCCGTCTTCGGTTCCGGCACCGGCTTGGGCTCCACCTTGGGCTTCTCCTCGGGAACAGCTTCCGGCTTCGCCTCCGCAATCTCATCCTCCCCGGGTTTGACCTCGGCAGGTTCAGGCCTCACCGCAGTCGGCGGCTCCTCCTTCGGTGCAGCCTGCCCCGCGGATTCCTCCTCCTGGTTACAGCCCGCCAACCCGAAGAGCACCGCGCTCAGCACGGTTGCCAACGATGTTCTTCCCCGGCTCCAAGTCCCTTTCATCACACCCCCTCTAGCCGTTCACCCGCATCGGAACAACCCAAACCTTGGCTCAATCACCCGATTACCGAATCACCGAATTCCCAAGTTCAACCAATCACTCTTCTTCCTCAGCAGGCGGAGCGGTCGGCAATTCCGCCACCTCATCGAGAAGATTCACCATGTCCACCCCGCGCTCGACCGATTGGTCCCCCACGAAACTCAGCACCGGAGTGTTCTTCAGGATCACGCGCTTCATCACGCGTCCCTGGATGAATCCGTGATTGCGATTCAACCGATTGATCACGGCCTCCCCCCGGCCGCCCAGCACTCCCACGAACACCCTTGCGTCCTTGAGATCCTGCGACACCTCTACTGCGTTGACCGTCACCAACGATCCATCGAACTCAAAATCGCGCTGCACCACACTGCTGATTTCACGCTTTAAGAGCTCGTTCACTCTGTCCATTCGCCGCGACATAATGCTCCCCGATCAACTGGTTCCCAATTACAGATTATCGCGGCTGCTGGCCGCTAAAGCGTTTGTGCGATCTTTTCAAGGGAGTAACACTCGATGACGTCTCCCTCTTCGTACTCGTTGAATTCGCCCAGGCGAATTCCACACTCGATCCCCTGCTTGACCTCTTCCACGCTGTCGTGGATCCGGCGCAAGGTCGACATCTTGCCATCGAAGACCGGCGTGCCACCGCGCAGGACGCGGGCGTGAGCAGTCCGGGTCACCTTCCCGTCGATCACGATGCACCCAGCCGCCCGGCCGCGCTTGACCTTGAAGACCTGCTTCACCTCGGCGTGGCCAATGACCTTTTCGCGAAGCAGGGGTTCCAGCAGGCCCAGCATCGCATCCTTCACCTGGTCGATCAGTTCATAGACAATCGAGTAAAGTTTGATCTGCACGCCCTCACGCTTGGCAGCCTTCACCGCATTGCTCTCCACCTTCACATTGAATCCGAGCACGATCGCATTGGAGCTACTCGCCAGCAGGATGTCCGACTCGCTGATCGAGCCCGCGGCAGAGTGAATAAAGTTTACGTCGACCTTATCTGATTGGACATCGTTGATCGCACCGCAAATGGCTCCCACCGATCCCTGCACGTCGCACTTCAAAATCAGCTTGAGATTCACGTTCTGGCCGCCCTGCACCAACGCCAGCATGTCTTCCATGCGACTCTTCTTGGGCTTCACCAGGCGCTCTTGCCGGCGCTCGAGTTGGCGTTCGTCGCCCAGCTTCTTCGCGGCGCGCTCAGTATCCATCGCGACCAACTCGTCGCCCACGTTGGGAAGCTCATCGAAACCGAGCACTTCCACCGGGGTGGCGGGGCCCGCTTCGCTCACCTTGACGTTGTGGTCGTTGATCAAGCCTTTCACCTTGCCGGCGTAGGGCCCGCAGATGAACGGGGTCCCCACCCTCAAGGTTCCTGCCTGCACGATCACGGTTGCGGTCGGCCCCTTGCCGGGCTGCACCTTGGCCTCGATCACCGCGGCCCGTGCGTTCGCGTCCGGGTTTGCCTTGAGTTCAAGCACTTCGGCCTGCAGAGCCATGAGCTCCGCCAATTGGTCCATGCCCTGCCCGGTGATCGCGGAAACTTCCACCGTTTCAGTCGAACCACCAAGATCGGTCGGCATCAGTTCGTGCTCCATCAATTGCGTCTTCACGCGCATCGGGTCGGCCCCGGACACGTCGCACTTGTTGATCGCGACGATGATTGTCTTGTCGGCCGCGCGGGCGTGGCTGATTGCCTCCTTGGTCTGCGGCATGATGCCGTCATCGGCGGCCACCACCAGCACCACGATGTCCGTGACGTCGGCACCGCGCGCCCGCATCTCGGTAAAGATCGCGTGGCCCGGGGTGTCGATAAAGGTGATCGGATGCCCGCCGCGCTCAACCCGGTAGGCTCCGATGTGCTGCGTGATTCCTCCCGCTTCGCCATCGACCACTTTCGAATTGCGCACGTAGTCCAGCAAGGACGTCTTCCCGTGGTCGACGTGACCCATGAAGGTGATGATCGGGGCGCGCAGCTCGAGCTTCTCTTCCGGTTCGTCCGCTTCGGGTTCCGGCTCCTCGATGACCTCCTCGACCTTGTGGACGCCGCCACCTTTTTCGCGCTTTTCACGCTCAAAAACAAATCCGTGCGCGTCGCAGACTTTCTCCGCGATGTCCGGCTCGATCGCCTGGTGGGGCGCCACGAAAATCTCCAATCCGATGAGATCCTTCATGATCTCAAACGGTTTCAGCCCCATCTTCTCGGCCAGGACACTGACGATGATTGGCGGCTTGATGCTGATCGTGTTGCCGTCGACTACCGCACCATCGTCCTCCTCCTCGCTCGCAGCGCTGGAAGACTTCCCGCTCACGATGAACTCGGGATCTTGCTGCTCGTCCAAGAGTTTCGAAATGGTGGGCTTCTGCACCTTGCCGGACTTCTCCGTCTTCTTGACTGCCGCGGCTTTTTTCTGATCTTCCTCCTCGAAAATATCCAACGCTTCCTTCTTCTGGTCTTCGACCGTTTTGTGCTCAGCAGCCTGCGCCCGCTGCCGTTCACGACGCGACGGTTTCTTCTTGTCCTCGTCGATCAGATTGAGGGCTTCCTTCTTTGGGTCGCTGTCGCCGTTTTGAGGCATAGTCGATTAGATCTTGAAACGGCAAACCGCTTCGCTCGCTGGTCTCAGTTACGATTCTTCCGCCGCGGCGGCGGGCTTCTTGGATTCATCATTGCCCTCGGTGGGCTCTTCGCTCGCCGCAGGGGCTTCTTCCGCAGCGGGGGCTTCCTCCGCAGGGGCTTCTTCCGCAACAGGGGCTTCCTCCGCAGCAGGGGCTTCTTCCGCAGGAGCCGACTCCTCAGTAGCAGCAGGCTCTTTCGCTACGCGAGCACTCGTTGCGATGCGCGCCTTCTCCATCACCGCCTTGGCATCATCTTCCGATGACTCAAGGGCTTGCGCGACGTAGTCCAGCGGCATCTGCAACACCAAGTCGGCGGTGGCACCACCTGCACGGAACAACTTGTCCGCGATCAAGGGTTCGATGCCGAGCTCATCCGCGAGGTGCAGGGCAGCATCCACCACTCGTGCTTCAAACTGTTCGTGCTGGCTCTCGTCCTTGCGCACCTGCACATCCCAGTTCACCAGCTTGGAGGTGAGCCGCGCGTTCTGGCCGCGCCGCCCGATCGCCTTGCTCAAATCTTCTTCGTCCACCGTGACATGGATCACCTTGGTCTCCTCGTCCAGCGTGATGGAACGAATCAGCGCCGGCTTCAGGGCATCGGTCACAAACTCCGAGGGCTCGTCGCTCCAGCGAATGATGTCGACCTTCTCGTTATTGAGCTCGCGCACGATGTTCTTCACGCGCGCGCCCCGCAGACCGACGCAGGCACCCACCGGGTCCACCTTGTCATCGTTGCTGTAGACCGCCACCTTGGTCCGGTAACCCGCTTCCCGCGCGATCCCGCGAATCTCCACGGTGTGATCCGAAATCTCACTTACCTCCGCCTCGAAGAGACGACGCACAAAGTTCGGGTGACTCCGCGAGAGGATAATCTCCGGTCCGCGGAACTCGTTGTCCACCGAGACCACGTAGGCCCGGATGCGGTCCCCGACATTGTAGTCCTCGGTCGTCACCCGCTCGCGCGACGGCATGCGCGCCTCGAATTTGCCGAGGTCGATCATCACGTCGTTCTTCTCGAAGCGCCGCACGGCTCCGCTCACGATGTCGCCAGCCCGATCCTTGAACTCGTCATAGATCATCTCCTTCTCGGCCTGGCGCAGGCGCTGCATCATGGTCTGTTTGGCCGTCTGCACAGCGATCCGTCCGAAATTCTTGGGCGTCACGTTGAACTCGACCATCTCGTCCAGGACCGCATCGGGCTTCCTCTTCTGCGCCGTGCTAATGGGAACCTCGTTGAACTTGTCAACGTGGTCGTCATCCGCCACCACTTTCAGGCTCGCGAAAATCCTGGTCTCACCATGCTTGGTATCCACCTCGGCACGGAGCTCTTCAATGTCCTCTGCCCCGGGCACCATGCGCCGGTAGGCAGACAAAAAGGCATTCTCAAGAGCCTCGACCACCTTCTCGCGCTCGATGCTCTTCTCCTTCTCGTAAAATTCTATCAGGGCGACGAGGTCGTTCGTCATGGTCTTGTGGTCTGGAGACGCAAAAGAGCGGGTCGTGGGAACCCACTCCTCGAAAGCGTCAAGAGTTGTTCTGTTGGGGGTCGCTATAGGGCCGCTTCCCACTTGAATCAAGCGAAATTACCGGGTCTGGACCCTCCTGCAGGGACCCTGCCGGAGAGGAATTCAGGGGGCCGCGCTCAGTGGCTCGATTCTGCGTTCCCAGGGAGCGGATCGCGCTTCCCGATCGGAGCTCTCCCAGCAGGTTCCGACCTCCAAGTAGCCAATTCCGATCTCCCAACTCCGGTTTCCAGCGCTCCTCACATCCAGCCTCCCGCATCCCGCCCTGGCATCGCCACCAGGAGAAGACGAGTCCCCCACCAACCTACTTAGCCAGCTTCCGCCACCGCAGCTTCCGCAGTTCCCCGGTCGTTTGCCATGTCGCGAGCCCCAACGGGGCACACTTCTCGATGTCCCCAAAGCGCATTCCCAGCTTCCGGTCTTTCGTGTTCACGTCTACGAGTTCCTCCTTGTCGATCCACGCCTTCAGACTGTCCTTCCGCACTTCCACCCGGATCGCGTACCACTGGTCATCCTTGAATGCGCGAGGCGCGGCGGTCTCGTTTTCCGAGGCATCCATTCCATCGATGCTCGAAATCCCCACCAAGCCACCGCCCCAACCGCCGACGATGAAAGTCACACAGGTCTTCTTGTCACGCACCGGAAAGGTCAACCCACAGAAAAAATCCACCCCGGAGGTCCGCCGCGCTTCCAATTCGATCTCGTAGGGAGCCTCCGGCAGCTTCCCTTCCCACACAACTCCCGTGAGCTCCGCGCCCTCCTCAATCTTCAAAACCCCCTTCTTCCAAGTGCTCTCTCCTTCACCCCCAAAATTCAACCCCTTCCAGGAGCCCATCCCCTTCTCCGGAACCAGGGAAACCCACTTCTCGCCCTTCTCCTCATCCTTGCTGGCCGGCTTCTCCTTCTTCTCCGGATCCCCCAACCCCAACACCGTCCCCGCCACCAAGATCCAAACTGTTTTCCAAACTCGCGCCTTCATGCTGATTCAACTATTCACCTCTCCCTACGCACCATCAAGCATCGTTCATTCGTTTTCACGGATCGCCCGTCCGTAATCCCCAATCAGAATTTTCGACCTCCCCCATCCCTACACTGAATACCGAACCCGGTTTACTTCCGACTTTCGACCTGCGACCTCTCCCCTCAGTTTACTTCCCCTCCCCATGCCCCTCTTCCTCGACGCCGCCGGCACCCTGATCCATCCCTCCAAGCCCGTGGGCCAAGTCTACGCCCGTCACCTCGAGTCCGCGAGCGGCATTCGCATCGACGCCGACGAAATGCAAGCTGCCTTCCTCGAGGTCTTCTCCGCAACTCCACCGCCCGATTACTCCCTCCATCCCTTCGGCCATGCCGCCGAACATTCCTGGTGGCGCGAGCTCGTGGCTGCGGTCTTCACTCACCTCGGAGGCCAAGCCGCCGAGTTCGCTTCCCCTCCACGGCCTCCGGCCTTCGACTCTCTCTTCGACTCTCTTTACTCCCATTTCTCTTCCTCCACCGCCTGGTCCCTCTACCCGGACACCGTCGAGTTCCTCGAATCCGCCAGCCAGCTCGGTCCCCTCGCGGTGGTCTCCAACTTTGATGACCGCCTCGCTCCGATCCTCGACGGCCTCGGAATCGGTCCCTTCTTCGAACACGTCTTTACCTCCGCGGACGCCCGCTCCCGCAAACCGGACCGCGCCCTCTTCGACCTCGCGCTCGACCGCATGAACTGCGCTCCCGCGGAGACCGCCCACTGCGGCGACTCCCTGGAAGCCGACTTCCACGGCGCCACCGCTGCCGGTCTCCGCGCCTTCCACCTGGTGCGCCCCGGGCACACCCTCTTCGACTTCCTCGAATTCTGTACGGCGTAGCGGCCGCGATTCGCGGCAGGTGCTGAATTATCATTGAGATCTCTCTCCGGGCCTCTTATGGGTATGAGATCACTACCCGTCAGGACAAGTAACAAGGCGAGGCGCCCGCACAGGGCTAAGGTCACCACGCGCCGGAAGAGAGCAGAGATTCCGGCCTGGAAAAAACTGACTGATCTGGTCCCCCTAAACTGGGCCATTGTGAAGGTTAGGTTCTGGGGCTAACCCAGAACCCGGAATGAAGAAAAAGAGACACACGACGGAGGAAATCATCCGAATTCTACGCAAGGCGGATGAGGGCCAAACGGTGGAGGAGGTCTGCCGGGAAGTGAACATCAGCGAGCAGACCTTCTACCGGTGGAGGAGGAAGTATGGACGGATGGAAATGGCGGATGCCAAGCGCTTCAAGGAACTCGAGAACGAGAACTCCGAGCTCAAGAAGATGCTGGCGGATGAGATGCTGAAGAACCGGGTCCTGAACGAGACGTTGAAAAAAAAGTGGTGAGCGCCTCCGCGATGCGGCAGGCGGTGAAGCGGGTGGTGGAGGAAGGGGTTTGCTCGGAGCGCCGGGCCTGCCGCTACCTCGGACTGCACCGCTCCAGTTGCCAATACCGCGCGCAGGAGGCGCTGGAACAAACTAAGAAGCTCGTCAATCGCATCGTGTGGCTGAGCCGGAAGTATCCTCGCTACGGCTACCGCCGAATCCGAGCCCTGCTATTGCGTGAGGGCTGGAAGGCTGGGCGGAAGTTCGTGCAGCGTATCCGGAGGCAGGATGGCCTTGGAGTCAAGGGGCGGGGCCCGCGTCGCAGGCGGCGAGGACACTCGACGGCCCCGCCGACCCGTGCCACGAGACTCAATGAGGTGTGGAGCTGGGATTTCGTCCACGATCGCACCGACAACGGGGCGAGTCTGAAGATGCTGACCCTCATGGACGAATACAGCCGGCAGTGCCTCAGGATCGAAGTGGGCCGTAAACTCAAGAGCAAAGACGTTCTCGACGCCCTTGCGGAAGCCATGGCCGGGCGAGGCGTGCCGGCCCACATCCGCAGCGACAACGGGTCGGAGTTCATCGCCCGGGACGTCAAGGACTGGCTGCGGGAGATGGGCATCGCGACGATCTACATCGAGCCCGGCAGCCCTTGGCAGAACGGCCATGTAGAGAGTTTCCACAACCGGCTCCGGGACGAATGCCTCAACCAGGAGGTGTTCCTCAGCGTGACAGAGGCCCGGGTGGTGATCGAGGAATGGAGGAGCTTCTA
>JAYGGC010000093.1:0-14369 GCA_046581525.1 Roseibacillus sp.
CGACCACGGGATCGGCAATGTAGGGAGACTTGAGCGTTGGCGTGGCGCTCGGCTTGGTGGGGATCTTCATCAACTCCGCTTCGCTGGTGAAGGCCTTGGGCAGGGGTTCGAATTCTGCACGGGCGGGAGGGAGAACCGGAGAGACAGGACTGGCAGTCTCTGCGGTGGTCAAGGCGAGGGGCACGTACTCCGTCACCACCCGCTCCACCACCACCAGTTCACCCGGGGCACCATTGCGCAAAGCCAGCGCGACACCGACGGCTACGAGCTCGACGAAAGCCACCAGGGCAAGCATCCAGCAAGCAGCGTGAAAGGTGCCGAGTCGAACTTGGGATCGAGGTGTGTGGGACGACACGGGCCGGGAAGGTAGCGATGGGCTGTGGGCGCGTCAATGCCGGGATTCCGGCCCGGTAATCGCAAAATGCCCCGAAAACAGGGCTTTGTCGGCGGTCCTTGCCCGGACGAACACCCCGCTCCGGGGGGTTTGCATGATCCTGGGATTGGCGGTATCAATCCCTCGCCTTGCCTCCTCGTCTTCGCCCCGCTCCGGGATTCCGGCCCATCGATCTCACTCTCGCTCCTTCCGAGGTGGCGGCCGGCTTGCGTCATCTGCCTGGCCTGACCTTCTTCGATAGCTCCGGAAATCTCTCCTCCGGGCAACCGCTCTCCATCATTGCAGCACAACCGGAGCGCGTGTTGGAAGGAACGATCGATGACGTCAGTCTACTGCGTGCCGAGCTGCAATCCCGGCAGGTGAATGGTCCCGACTGTGGATTTCCCCTTGGGGCGGCCTGTGGCTGGATCACCTACGAAGGCGCGTTTCGTTTTGGGATCTACGACGACCTCCTGGTGTTTGTCCACGCGACCCGACAGTGGTTTGAAGTCGGCACCCTCCTCCAGGACCTGCAACCCCTCTCTGTTCCGACCTCGCAGGTCGACGCGCCGTGGAGAAGCAACACCACGCGCGAGGCCTTCATCAATTCGGTGAGAGCGGCGCAGGAGTACATCGCGAGCGGTGACATCTACCAGGTCAACCTCTCGCAGAATTTCCGAACCACGCTCTCCACCAACGCGCCTCTCTTTGGGCTCTACGATCGTCTCCGCGCGGTGTCGCCCTCGCCCATGGCAGCCTATCTCCACACGCCGTCGATGGAGATTCTCTCCTCGTCCCCGGAGACGTTTCTGCGCATGCACGGCCGTTCGATCGAGACGCGACCGATCAAGGGAACGCGTCCCCGCTTCGCGGATCCGGAACTCGACAGCCGCTCTGCCTTCGAATTGCAAACTTGCGAAAAGGAGATCGCCGAGCTCGTCATGATCACGGATCTTGAGCGCAATGACCTGGGCCGCGTGTGTGAATTCGGCAGCGTCAAGGTCACCGAGATGCTCAAGCACGAGAGGCTCGAACAAGTCCACCACCTCGTCTCGACGGTGACTGGACAACTACGGGAGGACGCCGACCATCTCGATGCCTTGCAGGCCTGTTTTCCGGGAGGGAGTATCACTGGAGCGCCCAAGAAGCGCGCCCGGGAGATTATCGCGGAACTGGAAACCCCGCCCCGCGGACTCTACACCGGGGTGGTCGGATACCTCGGCTTCAACGGGGAGAGCCAGTTCAACATCGCGATCCGGACCCTCGTTCGCGAGGGACAAAACCTCAGCTACGGCGTGGGCGCGGGCATCGTGGCGGATTCGATTCCGGAGATGGAATACGAAGAGACGCTCCACAAGGCGGAAGGTCTGCGGCTGGCCATCGGTCAGTTGTAGGGCGGGCCCTGCCGTTTAGACTGGTTGCCGGGCAAACAGTCTAGAACCGCACCGTTACCCTGGAAAACACGGCCAGGTCCGCCGAGGGATTGTTCAGCCCGATCAATCCACCGACATCGAACTGCAGGTTCTCGTTGACCTGGTAGGTCTACCCCACCACTGGCGAGGGATTCGTAGGGGAGCTCGCTGATGGTGCCGACCTACTCGAGATAAGCTCCAAGTTGTTCCGCGACGTGCTCGGCTTTCCCTTCACGGACGTGGGCAGGGGATGGCTCATCCTCGACTTGCCGGAGGCCGACATGGGCGAGCATCCCACCGGGGACGGGGGCGACCCACCCAACACCCACACGATCTCGTTTTATACCGATGACATTGAAGCGCCCGTCGCGGAGCTGAAAGAGAAAGGTGTGGAGTTCCCCGCCCCCGTTGAAGACCAGGGGTTCGGCCTGGTGACCTTCTTCAAGGCGCCCGGAGAATTGATTCTTCAGCTCTATCAACCGCACTACTCGAAAGGAGCTTGAGGTGGGGCAGGGCTTGCAGGCTGGGTGGCGACACAACGCCCAATCAGCCATCCTCTTTCCCTTCCGCTAGGAGGAATGGCGCCAGGTTAGGAGCGGAGCTCGCGGTCGGATTGATCCGCCATGGGAATTGGGACTCGGTGCTGAAGCTTATGTGGAAATTGGAAATATCGCCGGGCTGCCAAGGGCCAACCTTGGCGTAGAGCGACAAAGGACGAGGACGAGCCTAAACCTAGCGCCGTCTTCCGCGAAATCGATTGCGGGGATCGCGTTCGTCGAAGGTGGCGGCGTCGCGGTAGCGGAGGATTCCGTAGTGGCGCAGGTTGCGGAGGAATGACTTCGCATCGTCCTTTACCTCGCGATCGTAGGCGAGGGTGCCGAGCAGGCCGTCCCCGTTCCGCACGCTCTGCAAGGCATCACGCGCATCCTGCGCGGCGCCTGCGATGGAGTCTACCGCCTCGGGGACTTTCTCGAGCGCAGGGCCGAGTTTGCTGATATGGGAAGAGACTTGCTCGAAGGTGCCTTGCGCTTCCTGGGCGGCCCGGTCGAAACTTCGCACCGCGTCCTGGGCCTCTGCGAGGATCGGTTTGATCTCCAGGCTGGCGTCCTGGATGTTGCCGGTGGCACCCTTCAGGTCCGCGAGGGCGTCACTGAAGTTCTTCAGGTTCTCCTCGGAGATCAGACCGCTGTTGACGCGATCAATGCTCTCGGTGAGCAAACCGGTGACTGAGCGCAACTCGTCGAGCACATTGTCGATCTTGCTCAAGGTGGTGCGTCCCCGCGACATGAGGACGGCGGCATCGGAAGCGATGTTCTCGGCATCGGACTGCAAGGCTTCCAGGCCACTCGGTCCGCCTCCCTCAATGAGGTCGCCATCCTTGATATACTTGCCGGACTTGTCCTCCTCCTCGCGGGGAGGAGTGATCCTGATGGCCTTGTCCCCGAGGATGCTCAGGGAGGTGATTTGGAACAAGGAATTCTTGTCGAGCTTGGGGGTGTCATTGCGAATGCACATCTCGACCAGGACGGTGCCTTGCTCGGTGAGCTTCGGCTCTTCCACCACCTGTCCCACCTTTGCTCCGGCGAGGCGCACCTGGCTGCCCTTGATCAACCCGGAGGCATCCGAGAACGCCACCGTCACGGTGTAGACCCCGCGGAAGCGTTCCGTGAATCGCCCAAACTGCATGACCAGCATTCCCAGGACGGCCAGGCCCACGAAGAGGAAAAAGCCGACCAGCGTCTCGGTGCGCCTTGTCGAAGTGGCCATGGCACACTCTCCCCCTACTCACCACCAGTGTCAATGCATGGGGCGTTCTTCTCCCACCCTTCCCGGTTCTCGGAGCGGCCCTCCACGAATCTCCTGAGCTCCGGGTCCTTCGAGGCCCCGAGCTCGGCGGGGGTCCCCTCCCAGTAGATCCTGCCCTCCTTCATGAAGGCCACGCGATCGGCGATCCGGAAGACGCTACGCATTTCGTGAGTGATTACCACGTTGGTGATATTGTGGTCGACCTGAAGGTCCTTGATGAGGTGATCGATGGAGTCGGCGGTGACGGGATCGAGTCCCGCGTGCGGTTCGTCGTAGAGCACACAGGCCGGCATCTCGACCACCGCCCGGGCGAGGGCCACCCGTTTGCGCATCCCTCCCGAGAGGTCGGCGGGCATCTTTGATTTTTGTCCCGGCATGCGCACGATTTCGAGCGCTTCGGAGACCCGGCGGTCGATTTCCTTGGGATCGCGCACTCCCGCTTCGCGAAGTGAGAAGGCGATGTTCTGGGCGGCGGTGAGCGAGTCGAAGAGCGCACCGCCCTGGAACATCATGCTGACCTTGCGGCGCACCGTGCGCAACTGGCGTTCGCGCAGGTTGGTGATGTCCTCGCCCTCCACCACTACCGTTCCCTTCCATGGGCGCATGAGTCCGCACATGTGCTTGATGAGGACGCTTTTACCGCCGCCCGATGCGCCGAGGATGACCAGCGTTTCACCGCGGTAGACGTCGAGGTCCACGCCGCGCAGGACGCGGTTTGACCCGAAGCGCTGGTGGAGCCCCCGGATCTCGATGAATACCTCGCGTGCGCCTTTCCCCATGCAGTTGGAGAGTTAAGCGTGATCGGACCAAGTTCCAACCCACAAGCTGCAATTAAATCTCAGCTTCCAGGCCAGGACCAGATCCCTGGCAGGAATGGCGCAAGGATGAGTCCTCCCCTGGACCTTTGACTTGTGATCTCCGCCTTTCGACCGTCCTGCCCAACCGTGACAATCGGGCTCAATCCGGACGCGGAATCTCGTAGAGCTCGGAGGTCCGGCAGTACCAATCCGGCGCCGACATGCGCCCGACCGGGGTGAACTGGGTGTGATCGAGAGAGAGCGAATCAGGATCGAGGAGACCGTCACGGATATGCGCATAGTGCACCACGCCAACTACAAGCCGGTTGGAACCGATCTCCAGGGTGGCCCACTCGCGGCATTCGAAAGCCACCGGCGCTTCTGCGATGCGCGGGGCGCTCACCACCGATGATGCCGCGGGAGTGAGCCCGGTGGCCTCAAGCTCGGACTCACCGTGCGGCAGGGTGGCCGAGGTGGCGACCATTTGCTCGGCGAGCGCTTCGTCCGCGATGTTCACCACAAATTCCCTGGTCTCACGAATATTGCGGGCGGTGTCTTTCGGAAGCCCCGCTTCCTTGTTGCCCGGCGCAAAGGCGAGGATGGGCGGATTGGAGCCGAAGCAGTTGAAGAAGGAGAAGGGTGCGGCATTCAGGTTGCCTTCGCGATCGGTGGTAGTTACCCACGCGATCGGGCGGGGTGTGACGAGAGAGGCAAGCACCTTGTAGCGGTCGCCGGGAGCCATCGCGTCGAAGTCGAGTTCCATGGCGCCAGAGAGCGATGGCGGCCCGTCCGCGTAAAGGAGAAAGGAGGGACCGTGATCGCGAAACCAAAAACCGGGCCGTGAGGCCCGGTTTGAACTTCCAGGAAGGCAATTCTCCGATCAAGCGATCACCTACCGCGCGGGAAACTCGTTGATCGTGTAATACGCGTCCTTGTGCCAGAGCTCGCCGCCGGACTTGCTGCGCACGCCGCTCGACTGGAGGTGATGGGTGTGGCCGGCCTGGAGGTTCTTCACCTTGAGGAGCACGGATTTGCGATCAGCGCCCACCGTGACGGACACGATCTCCTGCGTGGTCTTGTCGACCTCGGGACTGCCGTAGCTGGACTGGTAAATGTAGGTCCACGAGTTCATCGAGTAGCTCGCTTTGTCGCCGGCGGTCTTGGGATCGATCTCCCCGGTAAAGGTGAGCTCGAAGCCGTCCTTCTTGATCCGCATCTCGTGAATCTCAAAGGGCACTTTTCCGGTCCAGCGGGTGCGCTCGAAGCTGAAGGGCAGTCCGCCCCGTGCACCCCAACCGCGGTTGGTGGTGCCCACGAAGAGGGAGCCATCATCGGCGAGACGAAGGGGAACGATTCCGGAACGGAAGCCGTCGAGGAAGGGGAAGGCCACGCCCTGGTAGACCCCGTTGATTTTCTCGAGGAAGACGCGATGCACTTGCGAGTGGGTTTGCTCGCCCACCAGGACCTGGCCCGCGAAGGGGCCAAAGGCGCCCTTGGTGTGATCCGGGATGACGCCGGTGGGTGACTGGCCAAGCTTGCCATGGGGCAGCCAGACGGCGGGCGGCACCAGTTCCGGGATGCGCTTGCGCTCGATCTCGATGCGCGAACCGCTCTTCGGATCGGGGGGCCGCTTGCCCATGTTCTTGGCCTGGTCGTAGAAGATGTTGCCGCTCGGGTTGCCCACGAAGCCGCCGGGCTTGAGGTGCTTCAGCGAGGAGGAGCCGTTCCAGACGCCCTGGTTGTCGCAGTAAAAGACGTCGCCTTCCATATTGAAGCCGATGCCGCCGGGAGAGCGAATGCCCGAGCAGGTCGGGATCGACCGCCCGTCGGGCGTGATGCGGAAACACCAGCCCCGCCACGGGGAGTGGGCGTGGAAGGAACCGGTCAGGCAGAGCACAACCCAGATGTTGCCGTCCCGGTCGGGATCGGTGCCGAAGGCGTACTCGTGGTAGTCGCCCTTGATTCCCCATGGCGCCGCGATGGTGCGAAACTCATCGGCGCGGCCGTCGCCATCGGTGTCGCGCATTTTGGAGACATCGGGCCGTTGCGTGAAGTGGAACCAGCCGTCGCGGTAGGCCATGCCGAGGGGCTCATGCAGTCCGGAGGTGAACCTGGTCCACTTGACCTTGCTGACGTCTCCGAATGCGCCGTCGCAGATCCAGACGTCACCGCGGCGGGTGCCGAGGGCGACCTTGTTCTTGTCGATGATGGCGATCGAGGAGCCTTCCATGACCTCGCCTGGCGGGAGGGGAATCTCCTCGCGCTGGTAAAAGTCGGCCATGGTCGGGGCGGCCGAGGCGAGCACGGGGGCGAATAAAAATGGGGTGAGGTAACGCATGATCTTAAATTCTGTGAGAGCGTTCATGGCGGTGCTTAGTTCCAGGTGTAGCGGAGGTTGAGGATGTTCTCGCCGCGCTTGAGTCGCAGCGGGATGAGAAGTTCGTTGTTGTTGCGGACGTAGGGCCGGTTGGCAGCGCCCTTGCCGACCTCGAGGACGGCCTGGCCGCCGAGGTCGAATTTGCCACCGCCCAGGTCCTTCACCGCGAGGCCGCTGGCGGCGAGGAAGTGCACGTTGGAGGGGGCCGAATCGAGAACCGTGATCGTGATGGCGCGCTGGAGGCCGAACTTGTTTCCCCCGATGATGGCCTGGGGCATGTCCTCGACCTGGATCTTGCCAATCGTGAAGAAGAAGGTGGGCTCCTGCCGGCTGTTGAGCTTGTAGCCGTGGAAGCGGCCCACCATCTCGTCCTGGAACTTGTCGGGCCAATTGGTGGTCTGGCTCTTGAGAATGGCGAAAGACGGCCCCTTGCTGACCTTGACCACGTTTTGGCCGGCGGGCGGCTGGTTACCCTGGCCCCGTCCGTTCCAGTGCTTGCTGCCGTCCATGAAGTTGCCTGTCCAGAGGAGATCCAAGCTCATGTTGTCGGCGCTGAAGGCGAGGTTCACGCCGCCGTGATAACCAACTCCAATCCCGCGGGGGGTGGTGCCCTCGATGAAGTTACGGTAAATGACAGCCTCGTTGGTGAGCGGATAGATCGGCATCTTTTTACCACCACCGCTCCCGGCGTTACCGGCTCCTGCCTCGGAGAGGGCGAACCATCCCTTCAGGCCGGGACCTTTCATCCCAAGGGTGATCCCGTGCGGGCCGCCCTTATTGTAATACTCGATGCGAATGGGGTGTTCTCCCTGCTTGAGTGAGATATTACCCTCCGTGGCGCGGCCCATCCCGCCGTTGCTGTTGATCTCGGCGACGTTCTTACCGCCCACGATGACCCGGGATCCGTCATCGGAATCGATGCGGAAGGTGAAGGTGCCGCTCTTGGGAGCGATGACTTTTCCTTCCCAAACGAGGCCGAAGTCTTGGCTTTTGCCGGCCTGGCTGGAAGCGATCAGTCCCTTGTGTTCTTCTTCCACGGCCTGGGCCTTGAGCTTGCCCCAGTCCGGCAGCTTGTCCCACGAACCGGTGTAGACATAGGAGAGCAGATCCCTGATTGGGACGTCGACCGGCAGGGTATTTTCGTCGGGCACTTTGACGCTGGCGCTGAGGGGATAGCGCTCGAGCAATTCGTTGGCCTGCCAGAAGTCGGTCTTGCCGTCGGTGGCCTTGCGTTGAGCTTCCACCATTGCGACCGTGATGGCGCCTTCCTTGTTCCCCCATGAAGTGCGCACGTAGGTGGTGATCCTGGCAATCTGATCACTGGTGAGGGCCGCTCCCTGCGGCGGCATGACCAGGTTGTAGGTCGGGCTCGCCGCAAACTTGGAGGGCACCGTGACCTCCCCCATCATGCCGTGCAGGACGACTTGAATCATCCGATCGGGAGCACCCTTGATCCACGCGCTGTCCGCGAGGGGAGGGAACTGACCTTCCTGGGCGCCTTGGCCATCGTTGCCGTGGCAAGCTCCGCAAAGCTGTTCATACATGACCTTGCCATCCTGCGCAGAGGCAAGGGGCGCGAGGGCCAGGGTCGAGAGAGTGATAAGGACTGCTGGGCGTTTCATCTGAATTTGGAGAATTACGGGGAGATTCGGACGATCTGGCAAGAATGTCCGCGAGAATTGCCAGTGGGGGCGCCTCACCCCAAGGGACGACGAGTGGAATTGGACCCGATCCCACGACGCGTGGTGGCAAAAAGCCCTCCGTGAAGGCCTGAAGGGTCATCCTTGTCTCCCCTCGAAATCCACTGCCTTGGATCGGAGGTCAGCTCCCCTCGCTGGCGAGGTGTTTACTCCTGCGGCTTCGTTGGCTCCCGTAAATTCTGGACGATCAGTGCGCGGGTCATCTCCTTCTTTGCCGCCGCTCGCGAACTACCCTGTTGCGTGTCGGGCATTCGGGCCTACGCCTTGTTCTGCGCAGTTAGTCGCTGAATCCCAAGCTCGAGTATTTTGTCTACCTCTTCGTCCAAGCTCGAATTCGTTCCCTTCAGCCTCGCAACAACCTGGGACGCCCATTGGAAGTACTCGAGCTTTCGCGCAACTGGCCAGCCTTCG
The DNA here is from genome assembly GCA_046581525.1 of Roseibacillus sp. Classification (GTDB taxonomy): domain Bacteria; phylum Verrucomicrobiota; class Verrucomicrobiia; order Verrucomicrobiales; family Akkermansiaceae; genus Roseibacillus_B. Next base: position 8,877 of record JAYGGC010000093.1, read on the forward strand.
GGTGGGTCTTCCAGGATTGAGCGCAAATTGCAGGTGATGTCCGCGATCTTGATCTGCTTCGCGCTCGGACTTTTCCTTGAGGCATTGACGATTTGAAGTCGCTTTCGCTCCCTCTTTTCCAAGCTCTTGTCGTCCGTGCACTCAAGCACGAGCGCGACAACTTCTTCACCGAATTCCCGGACGAGCTCATCCCCCGTGGTGTCGGTATCTTCGATGGTGTCATGGAGGAGCGCCGCGATGAGGACAGGCTCATCCGTGACGCCTCCGACGCGACAAAGATGCTCCGCCACTTCGAGGGGATGATTGATGTACGGAGATCGGGCTTCATCCTTCCTCCTTTGCTTCGTGTGCTTTTGAGCTGCGAATCTTGCCGCTTTGAGTAGAAGCCTCATTTCATTTCCTGGCGGGACGTCGTAGCCCACGCATCCGCGCGCTGCAAGCTTCGCGGGCCGGAAGACCGAGCGAACAAAGCCAGCGTTCTGCGCGGGTGCCTGCGCCTTGTCAGGTCTTCGGCACCATGAACTCCAGGAACCACGAAGCCATCGTGGCGTAGAGAGGCATCGGTGTAATCAAAACGTCCCCATGGGTGCCTCCCTCGACTTCCACCCAACGTTTCTCCCTGCTCCGGAATGCGTCGAAGAGGGCTCTCCCTCGCTCCATCGCGATAGCCGTATCCTCAGTTCCATGCGCCACCATGACGGGCAATCTGACTGCCTTGGCCCACTTGGCAGGATGAACCTGGTCGCAATCGAGCCCATGGCGCTGGGCAACGGTATACTGAACTGCGCTCGAGAGGGCCGGGCCAAAGACCCATGCCTTGGAACTGCACTGGTCATTCAAAACACTGCTGAGCTTGTCGAAGGAACTCACAATGACAGCACATTCCCATGCCTCGGCTGATGTCGAGACCGAGCGGGTTGCAAAAGCGCCTCCCATCGAGATTCCCCAGATGCCGGCCGGCCTCGGATCAAAGCCAAGCATCTGGGACAGCTCGCCAAGGACTTCAGCTGCCAGGGCACCCTCTCTCTCATGCAACCCGTACGAAACATTCCCAAGGGGGCTTTCGCCGTGAGCTGGCAAGTCAGGAAGAATGCATCGGAATCCTGCGGCACAAAACCTCTCGGCAACCGGCAAGAGATCCTCCTTTCGGCCCTTTCGACCGTGTAGCAGAACCAAGGTGCCCGACACCCGTCCGAATTCGTTCAACGAACAATCCATCTCGTCGAGCTGGCGCCGAATAATCGTACCACGGCGCGAAGGCCCCACCCTGGCATCCGGCACGACGACCAGGCATGGCACGTCCCCACCGAGGCATACCTCGCTCCGAATGCCGATTCCGTGGGACGTGGAGTTGCTCAGCCAGTCGATGTGATAATCCTTGATGCTCCGTCGCGGCGGGGAAACAAGCTGGTCTGAGGTATGCCAGACCAGTGCGCAGCTGACGAGCAGCGCCAAACCAAGAAGCAGGAAGACAGTCTTGATGCGCCTCTTTGTCTTCGGAGCCATGGAATTCTGACCTACCGTTGAAGCTGAGGCACGGCTGAAAGGCGTTGCTTCCAGCATCTTGTTCGCCCGCTCATTGTTTCTAATCCTCCAGAGGTGGGTAGAATTCGACCTCCCACACGCGGGAGATGTTGTGCGGGGTCTGGGTGATGACGAGTCGGAGGTGTTTTGTTTTCACCGCTGCGAAGGTTGCGGACCAGGCCGGGTTGCTGTTTTCCTCGACCGTCGGGAGGACCTCTTGCCAGGTCTCTCCGTTGTGATACTGGAGCTTAAAATGGCTGACGGGCGTGAGGACTCGGGCACCGTTGTACCTGCCTGAGATCATCCGCGCCGCGCCGAGTTCGACCGGTTTGTCCCAGCGGTATTCGACGATATGGGGCATTGCGCCTTTTCCCAACCAGCGGGCGCTGTTGTCCTCGATTTTCCCGTTACCGTCATTGAGGAGTACCGTGCGGTCGACGCCGTCGATCTTCGGGGAGGTAGTGGTGCTCACCTTAGCCATGCGTGCGAGATTCTTCCCGGCACGCCCGAGCCACTCCGGCTGGGCGAGGGCGACCTGGCGCAGGCTGCTTCCGTGTTCCCCTTGGTTCGAATAGGGGATGGTGGAGCCGTCGACTTTACCGACTCCTTTGCGCATCCGTTTCTGGAGGTCGGCGAGGTGCTCCCCGTAAACGCCGCGGGGGTTGGTATCGAACTCCTTGCAGACGCTTGCCGCCATCCCGACAATTTCGCCCTGGGTGCCGCAGGTGCGCATCACCCGCACCGCCCCGAGCGCGTCGTGGGTGACGCTGATGCACCGCCCGGCCATGAAGAGGTTGTCAATGTTTCGGGAGTAGAGGCAGCGGTAGGGAATCCAGAAGGCACGGTTGTCCTTGAATGCCGGAAAGTACCCGTGTTCGGCTTTTGCGATGAAGGCATCTCCCTCGAAGCCCTTGTTGTACTTGGGGCTGGGGAGGTGGAGATCGTTGTCCCAGCCGGTGGGAGCGCTTCCGTCGGGGAATTTCCGATCTTGCATGAGATCTTCCACCTTGAGGATCACATCGCCGAGGAGACGGCGGGACTCGCGTTTGCCGAGGATGTAGGCGCACCAGTTGAGTTTGTGCTTGGACAGCACCTTGTCGACGTTCTTGAGGGCGTCCCAAGCGCCGTACATGGCGCGGAAGTTCCAGTCGCGGACGTATTCCATCTCCTTTATTGCGTCGCGGTCGAAGCCGCTCTCCCAGTACCAGCCGCCAAGCTGGTTCGGATCGGGCTTGAGCTTATCCCGCCCCGGGAACGGTTTGTCGGAGAGGTCGAGCGCCCATGGGCAGCGCGGGAAGGGAACGACCTCGGTGGATTCCCTGGTCCCGGTGTTAATTGCGTTGGTGTCCTTGCATTCGCAGACGTTCCACAGGTTGCATGGGCCCATCTTGTTCTTTGCCTGCATGTCGAAGTCGGCTCCGGCGAGGGCGCCGATGCAGGCGTCCCCCGTGCAGTCGGCGAACCAGCGCCCCCCGATGCGAATGCGTTTTCCGGTGCGGATTTCCTGGGCGAGGACGGCCCGAATACGGTTGCCTTCCATCTCCACGCCGTTGCCCCGGTGTTCGAGGAAGAGGTCGATGTTCGGCTCGCCGCGGACGACGGCCAGTTTTTTATCGTCCTCGTAGAGTTCGGCCGTGTTCTCGGCTCCATAGTGGGCACGTCGGCTGGCTTCCAGTTCGGCGACCACATCGCCGACCCGGGGCCAGGGTTTCTTGCTGCGCGCTCCTTGCATCCACACGCGGACTTCCGAACTGTTGTTGCCGCCGAGGACCGGCCGGTCCTGGATGAGGGCGACTTTCAAACCGAGGCGTGCGGCGGTGACCGCGGCGCAGGTGCCGGCGATTCCCCCTCCAGTAACGACGAGGTCATACTCACCGACCCGTTCCGGTTCATCGGAAAGGCCAAGACAACGGCGGCGGAAAGCAAGCATCTCCGGCTCTGTGTTGGGCGGGACGAAAGAGGGATCGCTCGAGAACAAGATGGCGTCGCAACGTCCCTCGAACCCGGTCAGGTCATGGAGTGCGAGGTGGAGGGTTCCTTTTGGCAGATCGATCTTCCCACCCTCTTGCCAGTGCCACTGCGCTCCGACCGTCCCGAAGGTGGTTTGGAGGGGCTTTCCATTGAGGATGACCTGGAAACGGCCCGGTGTGCCAGGTGCTTTCCACTGCGCCACCCAATCCTTTGTGCGCACCCACACCCGGTAGAGGTTTGCCTTCGGGATGGCCACCTCCGTCCTGGCGTCATTGACCGGGATCCCGAGTCCGTGAGCGAGCAGGTAGGGCGAGCCCATGAGATCCATGAACTGAGGATCAACGACCCAGCCGCCAGTGTCGGCGAACCCCTCGGCCTCGACCAACACCGGTGGTTCGGTTTGGGCGTTGGCGGCGGAGAGAGTTCCGCCGACCACGCATAGGAAGATCACGGCCGCGCTGAGGAAGGAGACAAACGGCCCCGGCGAACTGGCGGGCGAATCTTGTTGGGTCTGCATGCTTTGGTTTTCCCGCTTGAGCAGGGCCGGGTTCACACGTTCTCGTGAAAAGAGATCTCTTGCGGATAGGCGATGCAAGCCGAATTCACGAGGCATGACGGGGACAACAGTAATCGATCTCGCGGAGGTCGAACGTTGATGCGGCGGTCGCGAGCGCCACTGGCGTACGGTAGGCGCTCGGGTGCACAACCGTTGCGATCTGCCTCTGGCGGTGCAAACGGGGGGTGCATGCGGCGGGCCGCGTAACTTGTGTTGGCGGAGCGCGAAGCAGTCTTCGCATGCAACGGTGATTGCGCTTCTTGCCACGATCGCAGCCCGACAACGGTGCCAGTCGCGCGCGCGTGCGAAAAGGCGGGGGCCCCCAACGCGTGACCTGCACGGTGCGTGCACTCGATCGAGGTGCTCACGTGTGCACGCCGAATACTACGGGGTCTCACTATGGGGTGCTCGAGCACACGATGTGCACGAGGTCGCCTGGACGCGCATGGCCCGTCGGGGCGAGTTCGACCGCGACCGCCCATTCGGGCGTCTTCGGGTCCCGCCACAACCTTCGCGGCGTGCGCACGGTCGTCGGCGAAATGCTGCGGATGATGGTCTTGCCGAGCGGCACGCGTGCGGCGGTTTGCACTTCGAGGCTCGCGGCTTCCTGCAACCATTGCGACTGCGGCGCTGTGACGTAGGCGAAGATGCTGTTGGCCTTGGTTGCTACGATGGTCGCGACCACTTGGCCGGACGACGTCCATTCGCCCTCGGTGACGGCAATCTCGGTGACCTGGCCAGGGATCGGCGCGCGCAACAGCAGTTGGTTGCGCAGGTATTCGATCTGCTCAAGTTCTATCGCCTGCTTTTGCAGCTTCAATCGCAGCGGGGTCAGCGAAGTTTCGACGCCAGTCGGCGTGCTCGTAGTTGGTTGAAACTCTGCCAACTGCTTCTCGAACATCGTGGTGCGCGCGTTCTGCTGCGTGTGCAGGTTTTGCAGTTCGGTCAGTCGTCTGTTCAGCGCGTCCTTCACTGTGCGCAGCCGCACCAGTTCGGATGGCGCTGCCAAGCCCTGCACCGCGAGCGACGCGACGCGATCCGCCTCGATGCTGGCGCCTTGTGCACGGATGCGGACCTCTTCGATCTCGGCGCGCGTTGCCAGCGCGGTCAGGCGAGCCGACTCGACAGTGGCGCTGCGGCGGCGGCGTTCGATCGTTGCGTCCAGTTCCAGTGCGTTCTCGCGGCGCCCGGCTTGCGCCGCGATGTCGGCTTGTTCCTTTTGGATCTCAGCGCGCAGGATGGCTAGTTCTTGGTTGGTCTTGGTCAGCCGCAGACGCAGCGCGGTGTCGTCAAGGCGGGCGATCACCTGGCCTTGCTGCACGGTTTCGTGCAGGGCCGTGGTAACTGCGGTGATGCGTCCCGAACGCGGCGTGATGATCGAGGCGCGCTGGCTGCTGACGATGCCGATAACAGTGGCACGGTTGTCGTCAATCAAACCGAGC
>JAYGGC010000213.1:0-3314 GCA_046581525.1 Roseibacillus sp.
TGTTGGTCAGGCCGGGGAAGTGATTGTTGATGAGATTGGTTTGGTAGGATTCCCAGGACGGAGGGTCGCGGAAAATGTTGCCCCAGCGGGCAGCCTCGGAGAGGAAGCCGAGTCGGGCTTCGTCGACCCGCTTCTGCAAGCGCTCGATGTTTTGTGCGGGAGTCAGGGCACCGTCATTGAAGAAGTGCTTGTGGATGCGATCCGCCAAGAGGATCCTGAAGTCGGGATGGGCCTCTGCCCTCAACCTTGCCATCGCGGCGATGGGCCCCTGGTGGGTTACCGAATGTCCCGGCGGCCGCAGGAAACCGTCGGCGTCCTTCATGAAAAACTTGAAGGTCACGCCCACCCGGACCGCGCCGGCACTGCGGAACTCGCTCTCGGAGTTTCCACTCACCCACAGCAGCATGAAGTCGACGACATTGGCGATGTCGAGATGCCGTGCGCTGCGCCGGTAGGGGAGCGATCCCCTCACCAGGCTCTTGGTTTGGTTCCAGAACTGCCCGGTCCCGTCATAGGGGATGCCGTCCAGGAAGTTGCTTCCGGTGTTGTTGGCGTTGATGGCCTCGTAGTCCTCCTCCCGGCCTGGGAAATACTCCGCCAGCATCGCGGCACTCCAGCGCTCCCGCATGTGATACTGGCCCCAGTAAACCCCGTTGATGTAGATGTGAACGAACCGCCCGTGCGGCGCGATGTTGCCCATCGCGTCCATCGAGTCATCGGTGAAGCGATTCGACAGGTAGGCCCCTCGCGAGACCATGTCGTGGTTTCCGGAGCGCAGGTCGAGCGCATCGATCTCCTCGGCCGGAGCGGTCTTGTAATCGTAACCGTCAAAGACCGGGAAGCGCAGCTTGGAAGGTCCGTAAAGGGAACGGAAATTCAGGCGCATGCTTCGCTTTGCGAAGTTGGTGACGTAGTTCCCGTAGCGCGACATCCCGACATCGAACTGCGTGCTCCCCGCCTCGAAGCCGATGAACTCCACCGAGCACTCCTTCTCGGTCCGGCTGATATCGCCCTGGAACACCAGCGAGAGCGAGGGGATCGCCTTCAGGGAGGAGTCCATGCGCGGCCCATAGGTCGGGTGCCGGGTAATGCTGGTGCTCATGCTCGGCTGCCGGATGATATCCGCAGTGAAGAGGTAGGTCTGGGTGTCGACATTGGTGGGCACGAAGCCCGGCTTGAAGCCCGCCGCCCGCAAGACGGTGGTCCGGGCAATGCGGATCGGACCGTCGTAGACCCGCCCCCGGACCGCGGTGGGCTCGGTCCCATCGACGGTGAAGCGAATTTGCGCCCCTGGTTCGCTGGTGGTGACCGCGACCTCAATGGGGGCGTCGTAAAAACCACGATCGAGACTGAACATGGTATCTCCCACGAAGCCCGTGAAGTTCGCTCCATTCTCGCTCCCGGGCGTCGGCTCCAGGAAATAGCCTTCCTTCACACTCTCTTCCTCGAACCCGTAGGAAACTTCCGCGCGCTGAGCCGGAAAGGTGGGATGAAGGTCCATCACCACGCTCACTCCGTCCGGCTTCACAAGGGCCAGGTATTCACCGCGATCATCGAGTGCGAAGTTGGTGTGCAGTTCCGCATTCGGATCGCGCCGGTTCTTGCCGGAAGCAAAGACGACCAGGTAGCTGCCGGGTGGCATGACCACCTGCGGGAAGCGCCACTTGGTCGGGTTCTGCGGGTCGTCGGTCAGGTAGTATCCGTCGAGCGGGGCCGCAAGGGCACCCGGGTTGCAGATCTCGATCCAATCCGAACTGTCACTGTCTTCGTCCAAGGTGACATCACCGCGATTGTCCGCCATGAATTCCGAGATGATCGGCTCTCCGGGAGAAAGCACCCGCACCCGTAGCGTCTCGCTCCGCACTCCTTGGGCGTTTCGGGCGGTCAGGACGTAATCGGCGGACCCGTTGGGCCTCACCGTCAAGCCGCTGGTCCCCATCACGTTCGCTCCGTTCAGTTCGAGGGAGGTCACATTCCCAACTGCCCACGCCAGTTGGACGGGTGATCCCGGCTCGACCTGGAACCGATCGGCCGCAAAGGAATAGATGACAGGCTGGTCGGTCACTTCCACCCTCACCGAAGCGACGGAGATTCCGGAGGGACGGGTCACCAGAATCGAATAGGTGGTGTCGAGTTCCGGCCCGGGATCCACCGTGACGCTTCCCAGTCCAAACGCATTTGTCAGAGCGATCACGTTCCCCACTCCCCTGTCGATCAAGACCGCAGTGGCATTCTCGTTCACATCCCACGAGAGCACGATGGGCTCCCCGGCGGGAACGAGGGGCTTGTCGACGGCAAAGCTCCGCAATCCGGGATCGGGAAGAGCGAGGTCGAACTCGGCCGGACCCACCGTGGCGTTCGGTGCGGCGTCCGGAAAGAGGACCGAGTTCACAAGGGCCCCGGGGCGTCCCAACCCATCGTCCTCGTAAACATTCACCGAGAAATTCTGAAGCCGATCGGCACAGCAGGTGTCGTTCCGTCCCCAAATCCGAATCTCCCCGATCGGATGGGTTGCCCCCAGGTCGAGCATGTAGCGTGGCTCGAAGCCCAAGCTCATCCCGGTGGTCCAAACCGAGCTGCCGTTCTCGAGGTTTCCATCAAAGACCGAGACCGCATTCCCGTGTTCCAAGGTGGTGGTGGTGGGAGGAGTCTCGCTGGAGGGACTGCCGGCCTGCACCAGGTCATTGCCGCTCGTGCCATCAGCGTGTGCGCGGTCCGGCGTCACTCCGAACGAAAACACTTCGATCTCACTGAGGTGGAGCCTCGTGTCCGTGGCGTGCTTTACCACTTCCACAAACCTGCCAGTGGCCGACGCGGAGTCCGGAACATCGACCACCGAGACGTTGGCGGTTGCCGTCACGCTCCCCTCGACGTTGGTGGCCTCCAGGAGATACTCACTCGTCACGATGGGATTGACCACCGTGCTGTTCCCGGCAATCGCGACGCCATCGAGTTTCAGGGAGGTCGCACCAGTCACCACCCATGCCAAGGTGACCGGCTCCCCGGGAGAGATGCTCACCGGATCCGCGGTGAAGGACTGAATGACCGGCACGTCCGCCGGGGCAGATTGCGGAGCAACCCAAAGGCAGAGCGCCAGCAAGAAAGTCGGAAACGTGGTCCAGCGTGGGAAGAACATACGAGAGGAATGGGGGGCTTGAAGCTCCGACTCTGAAGCTTCCCCGCCCACAGCACAAGCATCTAGGGGCGATGGCGCCAGGTTGTGGCTGTGGCACGGGACCGTGGCGGGGCCGAGGCAACGCGGTCCATCAAGCTTGGAGCTTTCGCTGGCCCGGCTGAAAAGGAGCGGTCTGGCG
>JAYGGC010000224.1:0-15491 GCA_046581525.1 Roseibacillus sp.
CGAAAGCGCGCAATGGGATCATGGTCGTGCTTGTTGACACTGCCGAGAAAGAGGACTTCGAGGCGTCGTCCCCCTGCCGCAGGAATGCCCGCCGCTCCTGCGCCGGGACTGAGCAGGGAAATCACGACCAGCACCGTGGCGAAGACGAGGGGAACGGCAAGAGGCAGACGACGAGGCATGGCAATTCAATGGTTCACTACGAATGCGGAGCCCGGCCACCTGCAAAATATTTATTCATTTTTGGAAATCTGCCCTCGGGACCGCGGTTGGAGGGGGGAGTGTGAGGGGACTAGAGACCCCCTAACAAAAACAACAAGCAGAAACAGAGACACCTGGAGAAGCCCTGCCCAAGCGGTGGGGCTTCTTCGCGCTTGTCAGCATCAGACTCTGCGCTTCTCCCACTCCGCCCGCAGGATGGCGCCGTGGACCGCATCAACGAGTTCCCCGCGAATCACCTTGTGCTGACGGAGACATCCTTCGCGAGTCATCCCGAGCTTCTCCATCACGCGAAGGGAACCCGCGTTGCGTGAATCAGCCCAGGCCCAGATCCGATTCAATTCCGCGACGTTTTCAAATGCGCAATCGCACACCGCCCTCACCGCTTCCGTGATCATTCCCTAGTTCCAGTGGGCCAGCGAGAGGGCATAGCCCAACACTCCCGAATTCGTCATCGGGGTGAGAATCAAATCGATCCCGCCGATCACGGGCTCCTCCATGACAATCGCCCACGCACCGTGGACTTCCTTGTCACGAATCGTCTGCCTTGCAATCCAGTCTTCCGCATCATTCCGGTGGTAGGGATGTGGGATGGGCATGTAGCGCGACCACTCTTCGTCGGTCGCATAGGCCAGGATGTCCTCGACATCGTCGAAGTGGTGCGGACGGAGGGCGAGGCGCTCGGTTTGGATCGTTTCGGGAAGTGCAGACACGACGGGCTTGCAGTGAGTCCGAGTTTGGACGTGAATGACCCCGCATGAAAATGATATTCGTCACGGCACTCGCCGGAGTTCTCGCCGGCTCACTCCCGGCCGAGACCATCAAGGTCTACCTCGGCACTCAGGGTCGGGGGGACAGCAAGGGGATTTACGTATGCGATTTCGACACCGCAACAGGGGACCTCTCAAAGCCGAAATTGGCGGCCGAACTTGCGGGCTGCGGCTTTGTGGCGCTCCACCCGAGCAAGAACTACCTCTACTCCACCGCCCGGGCGGACGGCAATGCGGTGGCGGCCTTCAAAATCAGGAAGGACGGCACCTTGATTCCGATCAACACCCAACCCTCGGAAGGGAATGGTCCCTGTCACGTTTCAGTGGACGCCACCGGAAGCTGCCTTCTCGTTGCAAACTACGGCAGCGGAAGTGTGGCTGCCCTGAAGATCGACGAAGACGGCTCGCTCGTGAGGTCGAGCTCCACCCATCAGCACAAGGGGTCGAGCGTGAACGAGAGTCGGCAGAAGGGACCGCATGCCCATTCCTTCTACGCCGGCCCGGACAACAAGTTCGCCTACTCACCCGACCTCGGCATCGACAAGGTCATGATCTACCAGCTCGATGCAGAGTCGGCCACGCTGACGGAAGCAGGCGCCGCCAAGACTGCTCCAGGCGCCGGTCCCCGTCACATGAAATTCGGCAAGGACGGCAAGCAATCATATGTGCTCAACGAGATGCACCTGACCGTCTCCGTTTTCGATCGCGATTCGAAGACGGGACTCCTCAAGGAAAAACAGATCGCCAACTGTCTCGACAAGGGCACCGATCACAACGGGATGAGCTGCTCCGAGATCCGGGTGCATCCAGGCGGTAAACACGTCTACACCGCGAATCGCGACGTGGCGGGCAAAGGGCGCGACTCCATCTCGGTGTTCGAGGTGCAAGAGGGTGGCAAGCTCAAACTAATCCAGGTCGAACCCGCGAAGGTGGAGATCCCCCGCAACATCAACCTCAGCCCCGGGGGAAACTGGTTGCTGGTGGCGGGTCAGCGTTCCGGGAATGTCCCGGTCTTCCGCATTGGAAAGGACGGGAAGCTGAAGTTCAGCGGGAACGAGGTCAAGGTTGCGAACGCAATGTGCGTGGAGTTCCTGCAACGGAAGTAGTTCCAGATGATGTTCAATTTCTAGTTTCAGGATCAAAGCTCAAAGAGGAGGCGCTGGGGCGACCTCTCGCTGGATCGCTGATCAGTGGCACAACCATTCGTCCCCGCACCCCGCGCCCTGTCCCGGCTTCCCCAAGGCGCCATCTCGCCGCCGGCACTCAATGATCAATTGCTCCGGTGAACTCCCGGAGCATGAGATTTGGCCCTGAAGTTGGACTTTATCTGGAACTTGTGGGTTGAAATTTTTCAACCCTGTCTCTCGCCCCACCCCACCGAACATATCACTCCAACGGCAGCGCCATCTGTCCTGCTTTCTGCCTCCGGTAATCGGTCGGCGACTGGCCGATCACCCGCCGGAATTGTCGTGAGAAATCGCTGTGATCGTAAAAGCCGACCTCAAGGGCAACGTCGGTCACCGACTGCTCGCCATTCTCCAACAAGTCGCAGGCGGCCAGGATGCGCATGCGCATCAGGTAGGCTCGCGGATTCGTCTGGAAGGTCTTGCGAAAGCGGCGCTCGAGTTGGCGGACGGAGAGGTCGGCAATCCCGGCCAGGTGTGCGATCTCGAGTTTCTCGCGGAAGTTCTCCTTGATGTAGTCCGCCACCGGCGCGAGCTCCAGGTAGGGTTGCAGCGCGGCGCGGGCTCCTTCGTAGCTGCGCACCGTTCCGCACAAGCCACAGACCTTTCCCTCCCGATCGAAGAGGGGCAACTTGTCGGTGATGGACCAATCGGGTTCCCCACCGTCGCCGGGAAAGAGCTCGATGATGCCCAGCTGCGGTTTGCCGGTCTTGAGCACCGTTTGATCGTCCGCGCGATACTTGGCCGCCATGCGGGGCGAGAACAGCTCCTCGTCCCTGAAGCCCAGGAGTTCCTCCTCAGAGTGCAATCCGCAGCGCTTAACGAAGGCCGGATTGCCCAGCATGAGTCTGCCTTCGAGGTCCTTCGCGAAAAACAAGGTGCCCGGGAGATTCTCAAAGAGCAGGCGAAACTGGCCCGCAGACAGCGAATCGAGCCAGCACTCCTGCTGGTCGCGTCGTTCTGACAATGACGCAATCATACACGACACTGTCGCAACAAAACTAGCCTTGGCAAGCGATCAGATCAATGATCCGCAGCACGGCCGTGTTTTGAACAGGAGGAAGCAGAGCGCGAAGAGGGGTTGGGGAGACCACGCCGATCCAGCCCGGCTAGAATCATCTCTTTCCTCCGTTTCCTCCGTTTCCTCCGTTTCCTCCTGTTCCAAACCACAACTTCCCGTTTCATTTAGAATTCCTCATGAAGAAGATTCCACTGCTGCTCACCCTCATCCTGGCCGCGGTCGCCGTCGGCGCTCCGCTCATCATTCCACAAAAGGAATCCCGCCGCCTTGAAGTGCTCTTCTTTGGGGCACCCACCAGGAACCACGCCGGTCACGATCCCATCACCCGCTACCGGGTCCTGAAGAAGCACCTCGGCGACGATGGCATCAACCTGACCTATATCGAGGATCCCGCCGCCGCCCTGAATGCCGGGACCTTGCAAAAGTTTGATGCGATCCTGATGTACGGCAATTGGGCCCAGCGCGGATCGATGCCGGCTGCCCAGGAGAAGGCGCTGGTCGATTTCGTGGAAGGCGGGGGTGGATTCCTTCCCATTCACTGCGCCTCGGCTTGCTACGGAAAGTCCGAACCCTTCGTGAAGTTGGTGGGCGGGGTCTTCAAGTCACACGGCGGCGGGGAGTTTTCGCCCAAGACCACCAATGGCACCCACGAGATCACCAAGGGCTATGAAGGCTTCGAGGCCTGGGACGAAACCTATGTGCACGAGCGCCACGGAACGGACCGGACCATTTTGCAGGAGCGTGACGGCGAACCGTGGACCTGGATCCGCAGCCAGGGAAAAGGACGGGTGTTCTATACCGCCTCCGGCCACGACCACCGCGTGTGGGACCAGCCGAACTTCCACGATCTGCTTGTGCGCGCAATCTACTGGTCGGTGGGGAACGAGGCCAAGGGGAAGCTCGACGCCCTCAAGCTCCCCAAGTTCGAAATGATGGACGTGCAACTCCCCGGCTATATCCAGCGCAAGCTGGTCACCAGGGTGCCCAAGCCCCTCACTCCGGAGGAGTCCCTCAAGCTCGCGCAGGTTCCTCCCGGATTCGAGCTCTCCCTCTTTGCGGCCGATCCCGAGATCGTCAATCCGATCTTCATCAACTGGGACGAACGCGGACGCGCCTTCGTGATCGAGACCATCGACTATCCCAACAACCTGCAGGCCGGCAACATCGGCAACGACCGCATCAAGATCTGCGAGGACACCGATGGCGATGGACGCGCTGACAAATTCACGGTCTTCGCCGACAAGCTCTCCATTCCCACCACCCTCGCTTTCTCCAATGGCGGGGTGATCTGCACCAACGGCTCTGACGTCCTGTTCCTGAAGGACACCGACGGCGATGACGTCGCGGACGAGCGCAAGGTCCTCTTCACCGGCATCCGGACCGGCGACACCCACGCCGGCACCTCCAACTTCCGCTACGGCATCGACAACTGGATCTGGGCCACCACCGGCTACTCCGGCTTTGGTGGCACGGTGGGCGGCAAGCAGCACAACTTCAGCAGTGGCGTCTATCGCTTCAAGCCGGACGGCTCCGCGATGGAGTTCCTCCAGAACACCACCAACAACACCTGGGGCCTGGGCTTCACGGAGGAGTTCGATATCCACGGCTCCACCGCCAATGCCAATCCGAGCTGGTACCTCAGTTTCCCGCGCCGCTACTACGAGCGGGCCGGCCTCGCACAGCCCCGAACGCCCCGCGCCGATGACAACCCGCTATTCTATCCCTCCTCCACCGACATCCGGCAGGTCGATGCCCACCATCGCTACACCGCCGGAGCGGGGCACGCCTTCTACACTGCGCGCCGCTTTCCCAGGTGGTACTGGAACCGCACCGCCTTCATTTGCGCCCCGACCGGCAAGCTGGTCGGGCAGTGGGAACGCCATGCCAAGGGCGCGGGATTCACCCTGAAGCAATCGCCCAACAATCTCTACAACTCCGCCGACGCCTGGTCCGGCCCAGTCTGCGCGGAAGTTGGTCCCGACGGCGCGGTGTGGATTTGTGATTGGTACAATCTCGTCATCCAGCACAACCCGACGCCCAGCAAGGCCTCCTCCGGCCTCGCCGCCAAGCGGGGCAAAGGCAACGCCTACGTCACACCCCACCGCGACAAGCAACACGGGCGGATTTACCGGGTCTACCCGGTGGGTTCCAAGAACGATCCCTACCAAGCGGACCTTGCCAGCAAGAACATGTTCTGGCGGCTCGCCGCCCAACGAATGGCCGTGGAAAAAGGCGAGTCGATCGCCTCGGTTACGAACATCCATGCCTTCTACCTCAAGGCTGGAACCGGATCACTCGACCTCGACACCATTGTGGCGGCCCTTGCCTCGCAGGACACCGGCCTCAAGCGCGCTGCCCTCCGCAACGCGCCCCTCGACGACACCCTCACGAAGCTGTTCATCAAGGACGGCATGATCACCGAGAGTGATCCGCGCACCCTTCTCGATCTCCTCCTCGCCTTTTCCCGCCTCGGACCGTCCGATGTGGTAGGCAGCGCGCTGGTGCATCTGATCACCGCGGAGGGAGAGAAGATCCAGAACGACCCTGTCCTCCACGACGCCTTCCGGGTTGCCTCCCGGCGACACAGCGGGGGCTTTGTCAAAGGCGCGGTCGCCAGGATCAAACCGCAGAAATCCTCTGCTCCGGTAAACGTGCTCCGCAATGGAGACCTCTCCAAGGTGAACAACGGTCAGCCTGCCGGTTGGTCTCCCAGGCACCACGGCGGTTCCAGGGACGCCAAGTTCACCGTTTCGAAAGAGGGCCGAAACAACTCGAATTGCCTTCAGATCACTTCTCTCAAGAACGCCGACATCGGCTGGGGGGCAAGCGTGAAGGTAAAGCGCAACACGCGCTATCGCCTCGGCGGTTGGATCAAGACCAAGGACATCAGGGGCAGCGGCACCATGTTCAATGTGCACGGCGTCGGCCACCGCACGAAGGCCGTGAAGGGCACCAGGGACTGGGCGGAGTATTCCGTGGAGTTTGACTCCGGCAACACCACCGAGATTTTCATCCACGCTCTCTTCGGCGGCTACGGCGGGCAGAGCGGCACCGCGTGGTTCGATGACATCTACGTTCAGGAATTTGGTGAGTCGGGACTGGGTGGGACAGTTCTTGCGATCGCCTCACACTTCGGAAAAACCTCCTCGCCGACTCAAAAGACGAAGCTGCTCGCCTTCCTTGACCAACGCTCTGCGAAGGGCAACGCTTTTGCGAAGTCCCTCCACGACACCATCAAGTCACAGACCGGCGAGACCAAGACGGCGGCGCGAACGCACAAGCCGGACCCGTCCGTCCACGCTCGCGGTGAGATGATTTACGCGCGCACCTGCATCGCCTGCCACGGACCGGAAGGCATCGGAGTGGAGGGAGCCTTTCCGCCCCTCGATGGCTCGGACTGGCTCACCGGCGACCCGGAAACCCCCATCAAGATCCTGATCAACGGGCTGATGGGACCGATCGAAGTGAAGGGGCAGAAGTTCAACAACGTCATGCCTCCCCATGTCGACCTCAGCGACCAGGACCTCGCCGACGTCCTCACCTACGCCCGCCAAAGCTGGTCCAACGACGCTGCTCCGGTGGGCGCCGCAACCGCCAAGGCCATTCGTGCCGCAACCAGCGGCCGCGGCACGTTCTGGACCGCCAAGGAGCTGAAGTAGCAGGATACTGGAATCCTCCGGCCCTTCCACGGGGGGAACTGCTGCCTCCGGATATCACCCAAAGCGGACAGGTGGATCCTTGCCCCGGGGCTTCCAGCTTGACCTCCGGGCCGCCTCACCCCACGTTTTTACTTAAATTGTGCTAATTAGCCTCCGTGAGATTCCTTCCGTTCCTTGCCATGATACGAAAATTCGGATCGCAAGGCTCCGTATGATATAATCTTCGAGGAAGGGATGCTCAGCGCCGTCCTGAATCCTCCAATTTTCTTGTCCCCATGAACGCCCGATTGCTCTCAGTTCTCAGTCTACTCACCCTTTTCTCAGTGGCCCCGGCTGCCGCCCGGACTTGGATCGACTCCACGGGACGGCCGATCGAAGGCGACCTTGTCGAATTGAAGGGATCGTCGGTGCAGATCCGCCTCTTGGACGGGGAATTAGTGAACGTCCGCGTGAAATTCCTCTCCAAGGCGGACCAGGACTTCGTCCGGAGTCGCGACATGACCGCCAAGGCGGACTTGGTGGCGATTGCAGCGAAGCGCATCGATGCAGCAGTGGAGGCGGGGCTCGCGGAGCAAAAGCTGAAGTACAACACCAGTCTCAACGACCACATGTTTCTGCGCAGGATCTACCTGGATCTGGCCGGGCGGATCCCGAGTTACGACGAGGCCAAGAGTTTTCTGGACTCGAGGAACAAGCAAAAGCGCCAGGAGCTCATCATGAAGCTTTTCCAGTCCGCGGACTACACCAGCCACAACTACAACAACTTCGCCGAACTGCTGCGCATCCAGTCGCGCTTCCCCGGCACTGTCCTGCGCAACGATGCCTTCATCTACTGGCTGAAGCAACAGATCCACACCAACCGCCCCTACGATGAATTGGTTCGCGACATGGTGACCGCCGAGGGTCGACTTTGGGACAATCCCGCGGTGGGCTATCACCTGAGGGACAACGGGATGAAACTCGATCACGTCGCCTTCATGGGTAAGGTCTTCCTCGGAACGAACATCACCTGTGCCCAGTGCCACGACGATCCGTTCAAACTCTGGAGCCAGTACCAATACTATGAGTTCTCGGCCTTCCTCGCGGACCTCGAAACGAAGAGACCGCTGCCGAAGAAAAGAGGCAGTGGGAAGATGATGATGTCCGGCCCTCCCAACCGGAAGGCCCTGGAAGCCTACCTCGCGAAAAAGCATAATCTCGATCCGAAGGTCAAGGAGCAGCAAGACAAGATTCGGAACCTCTCGGGGCGCTACGAACGGGCCTTGCGCGACATGACCAGGGCCAACGAACTCTCGGTGCACTCGGTTGCGGACCAAAAGATGCGGCTCCCGGACACCTACGAATACGACGACGCCCGGCCGAGAGAGGAAGTCCAACCGAATGTCTTGTTCGGAGAGGAGTCCGGCCAGGTTGCGGCCGCACTCACCCCGCGCGAACGCCTCGCAGTATGGCTGACCTCACGGGACAACGAACGCTTCGCGATGAACATCGCGAACCGGATGTGGGCTCACTATATGGGCCGCGGGGCCATCGAGCCCCTCTACGACATCGAGCCGAAGAAGTCCTTCAACCCGGAGCTCCTGAAAGTCCTCACCGAAGAGATGCTCACCCTCGACTTCGACCTCAAGGCCTTCTCGTGGGCCATCGTGAACACGAAAGCGTATAACCGCCTCGCAACCCGGAAGAAGATTCCGGTGAACGAGCCCTACTACTTCACCGGACCGGTCCTGCGCAGGATGACTGCCGAGCAGGTCTGGGATTCGCTGATCACCCTCATGGTCGACGACCCCATGCAGTTTCGTCTCGATTCCGGGGAATCCTACAACCGGCTGATCAATGTCGCCAATCCGGCGGAAGGCGGCGTGGAGAAGTTCATCGAGAGGGTCGACGAGTACAACAAGTTCAGACCCGAGTCGACGCTGGTCAACAAGGAGGGCGTCTCGATCCTAGACGCCAAGCCACCGAAGCAGGAGAGGCCCTTTGGACAGACCGCCCTGAGCAGGAAACCGGATGGACCGAGCGACGAGGAGATGATGATGCAATTCATGAACGCGGCGAAGAAGAAGAAGATCCTGTTGGCCCGCGCCTCCGAACTTCCGCAGCCCTCCGACCCGGCCCACTTCCTGAGCAAGTTCGGCCAGTCGCAACGCACCTTTGTGATCGGAGCCAGCTCGCTCGACGGTTCCGTCCCCCAGGTGATGGAACTCATGAACGGATACGCCACCGAAATGCTGACCCAGCCCGGGTCCCGGATTTTCCTGGATATGAAAAACCTCAGGTCCAATTTCGAAAAGGCCGACGTGGTCTTCATGAGCATCCTGAGCCGCCGGGCGATCTCCAAGGAGCAGCACCTGCTCGATCGTGAGCTCCGGGCCGGCGGCCCGGAAGTATTCGCCGACCTGATCTGGGCTCTCTTGAACACTCCCGAGTTTCTCTTCGTAAAGTAACATCCTAAACTCCCATCCATCCAGTCGCCATGAAAGACAGAATCCGAAATCTCGATGAACCGAATCGCCGCGAGTTCCTCACCAGAACCGCCGCCGCCTCGTTGGGCGTGACAATCTTCCCGCAGCTCGCCAGCGGTGCGGATACCATCCAGCCAGCATCCACCGCCACCGCCAAGAATGTCATCTTCCTCTACATGTCGGGCGGCATGACCCACGTCGACACCTTCGACCCGAAGACGGATAGCAGCGTGAAGGGCAACACCTCCCCCATCGCGACCAATGCCGATGGCGTGCAAATCTCCAATCTGCTCCCGAAACTGGCTCAGCAGGCCGACAAGTTCGCCTTGGTGCGGAGCATGAATACCAAGACCGGCGACCATGCGGGCGGAAACTACCTCATGCACACCGGTTATGCCCGCCGGCCCGGACTCAGCCACCCGCAGATGGGATCATGGGCCCAGCATTTCCTCGGGCGGCGCGCCAAGCTGGTGCCCGACAGCGTGGTGATCGGGGGCGGCAATCCCGGTCCCGGATTCTTCCGGCCCGATCACAGCCCCCTGCCCATCGGTGATCCCAGCAAGGGAATCAAGGACCTCGTCCCGAAGATTGACAAGGGCCGCTTCGAACGGCGGTTGAAATATGCCGAGACCTTCCGCGAAGCCTTTGAGGAAGGCTTCCCGCACGACGATGTGCGCTCCTACGCGGACTTCTACGACGAGACCGTCAAGCTCTTCGACAGCAAGACCACCGAGCTCTTCGACATCAACAAGGAGCCGGCCAGCATCAAGTCCCTCTACGGTGGCTCGCGCTTCGGCCGTGGGCTCCTCCTGGCCCGCCGGCTCATCGAGAACGACGTGCGCTACGTCGAAGTCCAACTGGGCGGTTGGGATGGCCAGCACGGCAGTCTCAACGCCGCCAACTCGCGGACCAATGAGATGGACGGCCCGATCGCGGCCCTCCTCCTGGACTTGGAGCAGCGTGGTCTCCTGAAGGATACCATGGTGGTCGTGACCACCGAGTTCGGACGCACCCCGAAGGTCAGCGCTCGTGGCGGACGCGACCACTTCCCGAAAGCCTTCTCCATCCTGCTCGCCGGTGGCGGTGTCAAGGGTGGCCAGGTCATCGGGCAGACCGACGCCAAGGCCAGCAGCATCGAGAGTGAGGGATACGGACCGAAGGATCTCCATTCCACCATCGCCCACGCCCTCGGCCTTCCCCTCGACAAGCGGGTCCACGCCTTGGGCGGGCGACCCTTCTTCGTCGGCAACCGGGGGAAGGTCATCAAGCAAGCCTTCGCCTGATCGGCCTCGCCCCAGGGCACCCTCTTTCAGGAAACAGGAGGAGACGCGCGGTTGGGAAGCGATTGCTTCTCCACCGGGAGACTTACTGCTGCCGCTTGGCTCAATGTCGAGCGAGGCGGCGGATTTGGTTCCGATGGCCATGCCCACTGGGGTGAATCCACGCCCCCATCCACCTTGCTGCTTGCCTCGGAACGATCAAGTCAGCCCACGAGGAGAAGGTGTCATCCAGGGCGAATGCGATGCTCCTTTTCAATCCGGTCTGTGTTCTGGCGCCAATCGACGACCTGAATTCATGGCCTACCGATCAAGCAAAGATGAACAGACGAATGGGAGGGGACAACGCCTCCGTGTTGTCGCCCGCCCACCATGTGAGCAAATCGTCCGCACCCTGCGTGCTGTTTCATGGCACCGCGGATACTTCTGTCCCCTATGCCACGGCAGAAAAATTCGCTGAGAACATGAACGCGGCAGGAGCCCGCTTCATCCATCGCTGGATGACACCGATTCCATGAACCGGTCTGGGTCTACTCCTACTTGAGCTTCCCAAGGATCTTGTTGAGCAGGGCGCGTTGCTCCGCAAGTTCGCGCCGAAGCTCAAGAATCTCGGCGTCACGACCGGGCTGATCTTTCTCCTGGCTGGCAGATCGGCGAGCCTTGGACTCGTCTTCTTCCGGCGGGGCGGCCTCGGACTTGGGCTGGATCTCGCTGGGGCTGCGAAGAAGTTCCAGCCACTTTTCGGCGTTTCCATTGTTGAGTTGCTGCGCGAGGAGGGCAGAGAGATCGGCATCCTCCAGTCCTTCTTGAAGCAGCTTCATGAGTTGCGGATCCTGTGCTCCCTTGGCGAGGAGATCCATCAGCTTGGGATCCTTCGCGGCCTGCTCAAGAAGGTTCAGAGCCTCGGGATTCTGCCGGCCCTGTTCAAGCAGGTCCAAGGCCGCGGGAGACTGAAGGATCTTGTTGAGCAGCTGCATGAGGGAAGCATTGGGCTTCAAGCCGAGCTCGAGCTGCACCCCTCCCCCGTCCTGCATCTTGCGATCGAATTTTCGCGCTTTGGCCTCGAGGTCATCGCCAAACTCCAGTTTCTGCGCCTTGCCGCCCGGGCCGACCGCCAATCCGCGAATCTGCACATCGCCAAAGTCATCGATGTTCTTGAGTCCGGACAGCGCAAGCTCAAGGAGGGCCGCGTCCAGACCAGCGGTCTTCAGGTGCTTCTCGATCCTGGCCTTGAATTTCACGAGTGCAGCCATGTCGGGGGCGAGCTTCAGCTCAAGGTGAACTCCGCCATCCGCGATTCTCTTCTTGAGCTTTTTTGCGGGTGCATCGCCAAAGGAGAACTCGCGGCGGGTGCCATTGGGCGCAATCAAGACGGCCCGGCCCTGGACCTTGAGATCAGGACTCTCGACCGTATGATCGCCGCCGGGGCGCTCCTTCTCCTGCGCGATTGCGGGCAAACTCAGTCCCAGCACCGCCAGACTCGTCATTAGTGAATGGTTGAATTTCATGGGGTGGGTGAGCGGTCAGTCTCCCGCTCGTAACCGACTAGCGCCATGAGGGTGGTGGTTTGTTCAAAAGCGGACCTTCCGGCCCAAGCAGGCGGTTCGCTGCAAGCCTGATTCGTAATCCTCCGTATCTGCACTCGACTTATGAAATCCACACTCACGGCTCTCCTCACCATCCTCCTCCTCGCCCTCACCGGTCCCTCCCTGCTCGGCGAGAAGACCGCCGCGGGGAGCACCTCGGCTACCAAGAAAAAGAAGATCGTTTTCATGGCGGGTAACCGCAGCCACGGCTACGGATCCCACGAGCACCGCGCCGGGTGCATGCTCCTGGCCAAGCAACTCAACAAGCACATGGGTGATACGGTGGAAGCCATCGTCCACCTTGCCAAGGATTGGCCGGGCAATGCCGAGGTCCTCAAGGATGCCGACGCGATTGTCTTCTACTGCGACGGTGGAGGCGGCCACATGGCCAACAAGCACCTCGACGGACTGGACGCGAAACTCAAGGACGGCTGCGGACTGGCCTGCCTGCACTACGGGGTGGAAACGCCCAAGGGCAAGTCAGGCGACAAGTTCCTCGAGTGGATGGGTGGCTACTTTGAAGGAAACTGGTCCGTCAACCCCCACTGGGATGCCGACTTCAAAACCCTGCCCACTCACGCCATCACGCGCGGGGTGAAGCCCTTCAAGATCAACGACGAGTGGTACTTCCACATGCGTTTCGTGAAGGACATGAAGGGAGTGACTCCGATCCTCTCCGCTCATCCTCCCAAGAGTACCATGAAGCGCCGCGACGGACACCACTCCGGAAATCCCCACGTGCGCGCCGCAATGGAACGCGGTGAAATCCAACACGTGGCCTGGGCCTATGAGCGTCCCAACGGAGGGCGCGGCTTCGGGTTCACCGGCGGTCACTTCCACCGGAACTGGGGCCAGGATGACTTCCGAAAAATCGTTCTCAACGCCATCACCTGGGTCGCGAAAGCGGAAGTTCCCAAAGACGGCGTGCCTTCCGACAAGATCACGGAAGCGGATCTCGAGGAGAATCAGGACTATCCCAAACCCGGGAGCAAGCGAAAGTAGCGCAGACTTCCAGTCTCTGCCGAACCCTTTTGCTCTGGACCTTTCCCAGCGATCCTAACGTCCGGCCTTCCCTTCCTCGACGTCTGATCCGTTTTCCAACAGCCTTTCCCAACATGGGATGGGAATTTTTCCTTGGCCCAACCCCACCGGACCACTAGGACCGGTTAGGTCCGGCCAAGAATATTTCGAAAAGAGAGGGTGAGTCTGCTCACCGGTTAGCGAGAGAACGCAATGAAAAACGCAAGCATCGGAATTCTGCTGATCATGCTGGTTGGCACACCGCTCTTGGCGGACGACGCCGCGGAGGAAGCTCTGAAAAACTGGCCGCAGTGGAGGGGGCCAACCTGGAACGGAGTCGCATCGCACGCCGATCCACCGGTATCCTGGAGCGAGACCGAAAACTTGCGGTGGAAGACGCCTATCGAGGGCCGCGGCCACGGAACCCCGATCATCTGGGGCGATCGGATTTTTCTGTTGACCGCGATCCCCCTCGACAAGGAGATGCCCATTCCGGATGTCATTCCTGCCGGCACGCCGAACACGGGATTTGATGACGACGCGATCCGTAAGTGGAAACCGCAGAGGTTTGCCATCATGTGCATCGATCGGACCACCGGCAAGCTGCGCTGGAGCCGGACCGTTCACGAGGCCATGCCGCACCAGGGGCATCACCGCAAGGCCGGGTTCGCCTCGGCCTCGCCGGTGACCGACGGCCAGCACATCTACGCCTCCTTCGGTTCGTTCGGGCTCTATTGCTACGACTTCAACGGCAAGCTCGCCTGGAAAAGAGATCCCGATCCCCAGGCGATGGAGAACGGGTTGGGCGAAGGCAGTTCGCCGGCGCTTTTCGGGGACAGGCTGGTGATCGTCGTCGATCAGGAGCGGCAGTCCTACGTCGTCGCCCTCAACAAGAAGACCGGCGAGGAAATCTGGAAGCAGGATCGCGACCAGGTCTCGAACTGGAGCACGCCGCGCATCTTCACTCATGCGGGTCGACGCCAGGTGGTTCTCAACGGAGCGCCAGTACGATCCTACGACTTCGCCACGGGCAAGCCGCTCTGGCAGTGTGGCGGGCAGAGCTTGGGCGCGATCCCCATGCCCGCGGTCGGGCACGGCCTGGTATTCACCACCAGCGGTTGGCGGAAAGACACGCTCCACGCGATCAAGTTGGGCCAGCGCGGCGACTTGACCGGCAGCAAGAACGTGGTTTGGTCGCTCAAACGGGGCACGCCCTACGTCCCCTGTCCGATGCTCTGGGGCGAAGAGATCTATCTGCTGGAAGACCAGGGATTCTTCTCCTGCCTTCGTGCAACCGATGGGGAGCGTCACTACCTCAAACGCCGCCTGCCAGAAATCCTCAACTTCAGCGCCTCGCCCGTGGGCGCCGCGGACCGAATCTATCTGCTCAGCGAATCAGGAAAAACGGTTGTTCTTCAGCGCGGCCCGGCAATGAAGGTGCTGGCGATCAACGAACTCGACGAGACCTTCTATGCCTCGCCCGCCATCGTGGGCAACGCCATCTACCTACGGGGAAACAAACACCTGTTTTGCTTCACGAAGGCTCCCCGTTGAGGAGCGCTGATCCAGGCGCCCTCCATCCCACCCTCAGTCATCACCGGTGGTTCAGTTCATATCCGACGGCGAATGATCCGTGCGGCCGAGAACACTAACGGACTCATCCGCCAATACCTACCGAAGGGCGAACGCATGCTGACGCTGACGCAGTGGAAGTGCGATCTCATTGCGGAGAAGCTCAATCGCCGCCCCAGAAAACGCTACAGCTTCCTCGCCCCGAAAGAACTCTTCCTGCCTTCCTCTAACGTTGTGACTTGCTTCCAGTTTTTGGCCCACTCGAAGTGAGAGGATTTGAGCAGTTCTACCATCGATGATCGGGTTGGCAAGCAGTTGAGGGCGGTCTTCGACTTGGATGGAATTCAGTGAAATTGCACCCCTTCCGCCCCCTGCACCCCCACCTACCCCGGCCCGTGAAGCTCCAGGAAATCAGGGCTGGAAAAGCAATTTCCTAGGAGTTCCGTGCAATGTCCGCATCAGCATCCAATGAATCAGTGATCAATCCCCAGGCTCGGTTTCTCCTCGCGCTCCCCCCGAGTTCACCCAAATGCCATGGAGCCCCTATCAATTTGAGTCCGCCACCATGGAATTTCACTTGAACTCTACTCCTTAAGTTCCTTTCAATAGGGATTCAAAACCCATTGAAATGACCACGCTAAGATCTTCCGCTCTCGTCCTTGCGCTTCTGCACCTCGTGACCTTCTCCGCCTTGGGCCAGAACCCGCCCGAGATCGAGGCC
>JAYGGC010000264.1:0-22933 GCA_046581525.1 Roseibacillus sp.
GGATCGATGGATTCACGATCTGATCGACACCCACCATGCGGATGCGGTCATCACCGACGACAAGACCGCCGGGCTCCTGGCCTCGGGGCTGTTGCGCAGTGGCAGGTTTCGCGTCCTGGAAGACCTGGCGATCGTCGGCCACCGCAATGACGTCACGGTCCACTATACCTACCCGCGGTTGACCACGGTGGACATCATGGTCAGCGCGGTGATGGAGCGCGCGGTGAGCTTGTTGGCAAATACCGACAGTCCGGCCAAGTCGCAAGTGATCGTGCCGGACCTCATCGTGAGGGACTCCACCTGACCACCAACTGGCCGGGATCGCCCCCGGAATCCTGACCCCGCTTGCTTGGAATCAGCCCTCATTCGGTCCAGCGCTCCGCCGAAACACGTTGTTCCCAACTCCCGGCTGGTCCGACCGCCTCACGCCAGTTTTTGAAGTTGCGATGTGGAGGGGAACGATTCAGATTGTTCGCTCAGATGAAGTATCCCCAACTCATCGCGTCGCTTGGAGTTGGAATGATCCTGGCGCAGACGACTCTCCTGGCGGATTCCGGGAAGTCTTCCTTCGTGCGCGATGTGATGCCCGTGTTTTCGAGAGGAGGTTGCAACAGCGGCGGATGTCACGGACACCGCGAGGGAAAAGGTGGGCTGAAGTTGTCGCTCTGGGGGGAATCCCCGAGCCGGGACTACAAGGAGTTGCTCAATTCCAGGAAGCGCGTGAATGCCAAGGACCTGCTGGCGAGCCATCTCCTGCTCAAGCCGACCCTGCAGTCGGACCACAAGGGAGGAAAGCGATTCGAGACCGCCTCGCGTGAGTACGCCGTTCTCCGCCGCTGGCTGGAGGAGGGCGCGGTGGACGATACTGCCTCAGGGCCAAAACTGGAGTCGCTGGTAGTCACTCCGGAATTCCGAATCCTCACCGAACCGGAGCGCGAACTGCAGCTGAAAGTGGAGGCGACCTATTCCGACGGCGATCAGCGGGACGTGACCTACTGGTCGGTCTATTCGCTTTCCAACCTCGTCGCGGAAGTGAGCAAGGAGGGGCTCGTGCAGTTTCTCAAGCCGGGCGAAACCACGGTGATCGTGCGCTATCTCGATCAACGGGTCACGACCCGGCTGACCTTGGTGCCCGACCGTCCGGACTTCGCGTGGAGCGAACCGCCCGAAGCGAATTACATCGACCAGCGCGTCTTTGGAAAGCTGCGCACCTTGCGCGTCAACCCCTCGGCGCTCTGTGACGACGCAACCTATGTGCGGCGCGTCCACCTCGACATCCTGGGCGTGATTCCGACTGCCGCGGAAGCCCGCGCCTTTGTCGGGGATTCCGCTCCGGACAAGCGGGCGGCCCTGGTGGCGAAGTTGCTCACCCGTCCCGAGTATGGGGAGTTCTGGGCGCTCAAGTGGTCCGATCTCCTTCGAAACGAAGAAAAGGTATTGGACCGGAAGGGGGTGCAAGCCTTCCACGCATGGCTGCGCGACGGACTGGCGGAGGGCAAGGGGCTCGACCGCTTCGCGCGCGAATTGCTCACCGCCCGGGGAAGCACCTACGCGAATCCGCCCGCAAATTATTACCGGGCCTTGCGCAATCCCACCGACCGCGCGGAGGCCACCGCCCAGGTCTTCCTCGGGACGCGCTTGCGCTGCGCCAAGTGCCACAATCATCCCTTCGATCGGTGGACCCAGGACGAGTACTACCAATTCGCCGCCCTCTTCGACGGGATCGACTACAAGATCATCGAGAACAAGCGGCGCGACAAGCACGACAAGAACCAGTTCATCGGGGAGCAGGAGGTGGAGCTCGTGGCCAAGCGGGAGTTCAAGGATCCGCGCACCAAGAAGCCGCCGACGGCCCGTCTCCTGGGGTCCGAAACGCCGCCCCTCGCGGAAGATCGCGACCGCTTCGAGCAATTGGCAGACTGGATCACGGCGCCCGAAAACACGCTCTTTGCGAGGGTGCAGGCCAACCGCATCTGGTTCAACATGACTGGGCGCGGGTTCGTGGATCCGGTGGACGACTTCCGGCCCACCAATCCTCCGAGTCATCCCGACCTGCTGGATGCCCTCGCCCGCGACCTGGTTGAGAACGGCTACGATGTGCGGAAGCTCATTGTTCGCATCGCCGGTTCGCGGACCTACCAGCTTTCGAGCGAAGCGAGTGCGTCGAATGCGGACGACACCCTGAACTACTCACGCGCAGCGACCCCGCGCCTCCCGGCGGAGGTGCTCCTCGATTCCATTCACGACGCGCTTTCGATTCCTGCGGATTTCAAGAGTTACGCCGATGTGAAGCGGGCCGGCGCCCTGCCGGGCATTGAAGGGGCGTATCTCGAGAAGAATCCGCACCACGACGACCGCTTCCTTCGCCTTTTCGGCAAGCCGCCCCGCCTGATCAACTCCGATGCCGAGCGCCAGAACGTTACCTCGCTGGCGCAGGTCTTCGAACTGACCAGCGGCGAAACCCTGGCCTCCCTGCTGGACGCAAGAGACAATCGCATCGGCGCCCTCCTCGCCACGAGCGGGAGCGATGCGGAGATGCTCGAAGAACTCTACTGGTCCACCGTGACGCGCGCACCTTCCGCAAAGGAGCGCGATGCGATGCTTGCCCATCTCGCCGGACACCGGGGAGAGGACAAACGGAAAGCCCTGCAGGACATCGCGTGGGCGCTGATCAATTCGAAGGAATTCATGTTCCGGCACTAACCCATGTCATCCGCCTGTTCCAATTTTCGCGCGCTCGAGAGCTCCCGCCGTTCCCTGCTCAAGACGGGCAGCATGGGTCTCCTGGGGCTCACCATGCCGAAACTTCTGAAGGCGGCTGAGTTGAAGCCGACGAAGTTTCCGATCGCGCCGAAAGCCAAGTCGGTGATTTTCCTGTTTCAGTGGGGCGGTCCGAGCCAAATCGATATTCTCGACATGAAGCCGGACGCGCCCAAGGAGTACCGCAGTCCGCACAAGCAAATCCGGACCAGCTGTCCGGAGATTGAGATCTGCGAGCACCTGCCGCGCCTGGCGAAGCACATGGACAAGGTGTCGGTCATCCGGACCCTGCACCACACCATGAACAACCACAACTCGGCAGGCTACTACGCCCTGACCGGGCACGCCCCGCCGACCGACGACCAGCGGCTGCGCGATTCGCTTGATCTCTACCCGGCTTACGGATCGGTGGTCGACCACCTCGCGCCGGGAACCACTCCGGAGCTCCCGACCTTCGTCTCTTATCCGCACGTCATCTCGGACGGATCGAAGACGCCGGGACAGCATGCGAGTTTTCTCGGGAAGAAGCACGATCCGTTGTACATCCCGCGCGATCCAAATGCGGACGATTTCCGCTTGCCGGAATTGAGCCTGCCCAAGGGCCTCGACATCGACCGCCTTCAGCATCGGCGAGGATTGCAGCAACTGATCGATGAGCAGTCCCGGATGCTCGACCGTTCTGCCGAGGCACGCGGGATGGATGACTACTACGCGCGCGCCCTGAAGATGCTGAATTCCGAGCGGGCGCGAAAAGCGTTCGATCTGAGCGAGGAGCCGGCGTGGCTGCGCGACCGCTACGGACGCACGACCTACGGCCAGGGCTGCCTGCTGGCGCGCCGGCTCGCCGAGAGCGGGGTCAAGTTCACCACCGTCTACTTCGCATCCAGCATCGGCGGGCGCCGCATCAACGACGGCGGCTGGGACACGCACGGATTCGACAACACGCGCATGTACCCGATTGTCGAAGGTTACCACCTTCCAATCACCGACCAGACCCTGCCCACCCTGCTGGAGGACCTGGAGCAGCGCGGAATGCTCGACGAGACCCTGGTGGTCTGGATGGGAGAATTCGGGCGCACCCCGAAGATCAACAAGAACGTGAGCCGCGACCACTGGCCGAAATGCTACTCGGTCCTCCTCGCCGGGGGTGGAGTAAAGCGCGGATTCGTTTACGGGAAGTCAGACAAGACCGCGAGCGAACCCGACGAGAACGGAGTGACGCCCGAAGACCTGACCGCCACCATCTATTATCTCCTCGGCGTGGATCCCAAGGCGGAGATCATGGATTTGCAGGACCGCCCGCTGCCGATATCGAGCGGAAAGCCGATCTACGAGGTGATTGCCTGATCATTGCACCGACCGCTATGCTCGACGCCCAGTCACGCGGCGCCTGCTGAAGAAGGCGCGTCTACGGGGTGACCAATTTGAAGCGGAAGAACTGCCGCGCGTTGGGGCCGGTAGGAGTGGGAACGACCACCCCCCAGCGCCCGGGCGTCGCGCTCGGCTGCATCGTGACCGGGAACCAACTGCCGTCGAGCAGCGTCAGGGAGCTCTCCACCCCAAGCACGAGACCGTGAATCGCGAGATCGTCGCGCAGCGCAAAATCAAAGCTAAGATCGACGCCACCATTCACAAGGCTGACGAGCGGCTGGTCCGGCGTAGTGCTCTGGTAGATGTCGACACCCATCGCAAACTCAAGGAGGTCCCCCATCTGGTCGCCATCGGGGTCCTCCCCATGCGGATCGGTCGCGATGGTCGCGGGGACGGATCCCGGGAAGGTGATGGTTCCACCGTAGACGGACGCGATCGAGTAGAGACTGTCGGTGGCCCCATGGGCAGGAAGGTCGGCGCGGAAGTCAACAAATCCGCCGCCCAAAGGCTGCACGGTGGCAGAGGGCGCCAGTCCCGGCAGCCCGTAAAGCCGGAGTGGATCACCGGCATTGAGCTGACCGGTGAAGTCCAGGGTGAGCCTGCCGGAAACTCCAGTGGTCGAGGCCGGAAGACTCTCCGCGGTGAGCACCGCGAGGATCACGTTGTCCTGCCCGAAGACCGCGCCCTGCGTCAATTGCACGCCCGCCAGGTCACCGGGCTGTCCGAAGTCGGAGTCCTGGGTCGATGCCACGAGAAGACAGCGTGTTCCGACCGGGAGTTCGGGCGAGATGAACTGGTAGTTGAGAGACCCCGAGGCAGAGGCAAGCGCGCTCGTTCCGAGGAAGAGTCCAAGCGCAAGACCGCGCTTGGCCCTCGTTGTGTTCGTTCGAATGATCATGAAGGGCAGGGTGTAGAGAATGATGTCAGGGAGTGGAAGGGATGGCCCAGGTCGCGCTTCCTCCACTGGCAGATCGGATGGTCAGGAAGGATCCCGGCGAAAGCTGGGCATCACCGGCGTCGGCAGTGGGAGCGGTGGTGGAGCGCCAGAGACCCGCACTCAGATCGTAGTAGTAGGTGGCGGACGGCTGCTTGTTGAGAGACCAGGTGGGAGACACCCGGTAGCGATCACCGGTCACCACGGTTGCGAGATCTCCTTCGACCTCAAATCCAGTCGGACCTACCGCAGCCACGCTTCCTTTCACGCCCAAATAAGCTACTTCCCTCATGAATCCGGTTTCGGGCATTCCCTCCTTCGGGCATTCCCTCCTCCACGGACTATTGCAATATTTGCCCGGATTTCACCCGCCCTCTCCGATACGAATGCCTTCTCCACACCGTAAGGACAGCATGCTGACTCGCACCCTCCCCTACTTCTCACTGCTGGCTGCAACCCTCACGTCCCCCGCGATCGCTCAACACGACGTGCAGCGCAATGCCGTGCAACAAATCGCTCAGGGAAACCATGACGAGGCGGCCAAGACGCTCAGCGGAAAGAAGAAGCCCAATTCCGGCGAGGCCGAGACCTTGTTCGTGGAGATGATGAGCCTGCTCAAGCAGGACAAGATCGAAGCCGCGCAGGCGAAAGCGAAGGCCGCCCTGGGTGCCGGTCTGCCGGCGGAGCGCTTTGCAGCAGGTCCCCGCGAACTCCTTGCCAAGCTTCCCACTTTGAAGGAAATCGAAGCGATCACCCTCGTCCACGGCCCCATGGTCGGATCGGTGACCGATCGTGCGGCCTCCTTCTGGCTCCGCACCCGCATGCCCGCGGAAGTATCGATTGTCATCGGCGACCGGCGCGCCTCCGCCAGGACGAGCGCTGACTCGGACTTCACCGCCGTTGTTCGCATGGAGGGACTCAGGCCCAACACAAGCTACGGGTATCAGGTCTTGATCGATGGCCAATTGGCCAAGACCGAGTCGACTCGTTTCAAGACCTTCGCGTCCAGTGAGAAGCCGCAGCCCTTTGCGGTCGGGTTTGGAGGAGGTGCGGGGTTCATCCCGGAGTGGGAGCGCATGTGGGACAACATCACGAAGTACAAACCGACTGCCTTCCTCATGCTCGGCGACAACGTCTACATCGATCAACCCGAGCACAGCCTCGCGCAGCACTACTGCTACTACCGGCGGCAGAGCCGACCCGAGTGGCGCCGCTTCACCGCATCAACTGCGATCTATTCCATCTGGGACGACCATGACTTTGGAACCAACGACTGCGTTCCGGGACCCGAGATTGAAAAGCCTGCGTGGAAACGGAAGGTCTGGGAGATCTACAGGCAGAACTGGGTCAACCCTGCCTACGGCGGCGGAGAGAAGCAACCGGGCTGCTGGTACGATTTCATGATCGCCGATGTGCACTTCATCATGCTCGACGGCCGCTATTATCGAAACCGCGTGGGCGGATCGATGCTCGGACCGGTGCAGAAGGCGTGGCTCAAGAAGACGCTCAAAGCTTCAACGGGCACCTTCAAAGTGCTCGCCTCCCCGGTCCCCTTCTCTCCCAAGATCAAACCCGGCAGCAAGGATCCGTGGGACGGCTTTCCCGATGAACGGGCTGAAATTTTCTCGTGGATTGCAGAGAGCAGGATTGCAGGTGTCTTCCTGATCGCAGCGGACCGCCATCGCACCGATCTGCGCACCATTCCCAATCCTGGCTCCTACACCCTCTACGAATTCGAGAGCTCACGTCTCACCAACCGCCACACTCATCCAGTCGTGAAAACCGAAGGCTTGATCTGGGGATACAACAAGACCTGCTCCTTCGGGTTAATGAAGTTCGATACCAGCAAGGACGATCCTGAGGTGACCTTCGAACTCATCGATATCGACGGTAATACCCACCAAACACACACTCTGAAGCAAAGCGCCCTCCGCTCTGAATAACGCTGGAACAAGCCGCTCCAATTGAGATGTTATTTTGAACACGCTTCAACGTGCGGATTTCAAGTGGATTGCACGATAGATCAGGCCTCGCCGATTAGTTACACTAGGGTTAATTAATCGATCGATCTCCGCTCATGCTCACTATTGCTGGAAGCCACGGAGAAACCTTTTGTGACGGAATTTCGCGCCGCGGGTTTCTTAGAATTGGAGCCTTGGGATTGGGGGGTGCGGCCCTGCCGCAGATTCTCCAGGCCGAGGCCAAAACCCAGCGCAAGCCGCTCGATCACAAGGCGGTGATCATGATCTTCCTGGCGGGCGGTCCCCCCCATCAGGACATGTGGGACCTGAAGCTGGAAGCCCCGTCCAACGTGCGCGGCGAATTCAAACCGATCTCCACCAATGTGGACGGCATCCAGATCTGCGAAGAGTTTCCGCAGATGGCCAGGATGATGGACAAGTTCGCGATCATCCGTTCGATGGTGGGAGCGAGCGGCGGACACGACGCGGTGCAGTGCCTCACCGGACGCAAGCTCAACGGACCGCAACCCCCAGGTGGGTGGCCGAGCATCGGATCCGTTCTCTCCAAATTGGAAGGCCAGACCGATCCCGCCATTCCCGCCTTCCTGGGACTCTCTCCCAAGTGCGGCCACGATGAGTGGGGGGACCCCGGCAAGACGGGTTTCCTCGGACCATCGCATGCACCCTTCGCTCCCTTCCGCGGGGCCGGGAAGGACGACATGGTGCTGGAAGGGGTCAGCATCGAGCGGCTCGCGGATCGCAAGTCGTTGCTCAAGTCCTTCGATCGCTTTCGCCGCGACATTGATAGTTCGGGCGCGATGAAGGGCATGGACGTCTTCACCGAGCAAGCCTTTGGCGTGCTCACTTCCAGTCGGCTGGCGGATGCCTTCGATCTCAGCAAGGAAGACCCCAAGATCGTCGAGCGCTACGGCAAGGGGACCGAGAAGCTCACTGCCGATGGGCCTTGGAAGCGCCTCGACCAGTTCCTGATGGCCCGCCGCCTGGTGGAGGCCGGCGCGCGGTGCGTGACCCTCGGATTCAGCCGCTGGGACTGGCACGGTGGAAACTTCAGTCGCGGCCGAACCGATTTCCCCATGCTGGACCAGGGGGTCACCGCCCTCGTGCAGGACTTGCACGACCGGGGCATGGACAAGGACGTGAGCGTGGTGGTGTGGGGCGAGTTCGGACGGACCCCGCTGATCAACAAGAATGCCGGACGCGATCACTGGCCCAAGGTCTCCACCGCCCTCCTTGCCTGCGGCGGCATGAAGACCGGCCAGGTCATCGGTTCCACAACGCGTGACGGGGGCGAGGCAGACGATCGCCCGGTCCACTTCCCCGAAGTATTCTCCACCCTTTACCACAACCTCGGAATCGACGCCCGGCGCACCACCATCGACGACTTGTCGGGGCGGCCGCGCTTCCTCGTCGAAAACCAGTATGCCCCGATGCCCGAACTGGTCGGGTAGCCTCGCCGTGAATCCCACTAAACTACTTTGCTGCGGGCTCGTGCTCGCCGGGCTCTCTGCGCCTGCCCAGGAAGAAGCACCCGCTCCTCCTCCCCCGCCCGCCAATCCACCCGTGCTTGCGTGGAGCGGTCCGGGGAAGTTGCATCTCACGGGACCTCACGCCACCCATCAATTGGTGCTCTCGGCCCGGGAAGGCACTGATTCCCTCCGCGATGTCACACCCCTCGCGCACTACCGTTCCGACCCGGAAGGCATCGTGCAGATCGCATCAAGCGGATTCGTGCGCACTCTCGTGGACGGAAAGGCGACCATCACTGCCACCTTCGCCGGAGTGCAGAGCCCGCCGGTGGAGGTCACCGTTACCCTCATGGGAGCATTCATTCCGATCAGCTTTCCCAATGAAGTGGTTCCGGTGCTGACCCGGCAGGGATGCAACGGCGGTGGCTGTCACGGAAAAGCAGACGGACAAAATGGATTCAAACTTTCCCTCCTCGGCTATGAACCGTGGAACGACCACGAGTACCTTGTGAAGGAGTCCCGGGGACGCCGGATCTTTCGTGCCGCCCCTGAACACAGTCTCCTCATCCTCAAGGGTAGTGGCGAGCTCCCCCACCAGGGCGGCTCGCGACTGGAGAAGGAGAGCGACGACTACAAGCTTCTCGTGCGCTGGATCAGGCAGGGGTTGTCCTACGGGCCCAAGGACGATCCCAAGTTGACGCGCATCGAGGTGTCGCCCAAGGATTGCCTCACCAATGCCAAGGCCACCCAGCAACTGCGAGTCACCGCCTATTTCAGCGACAACACCACCCGGGACGTCACGCGGGCGGTGCAATACGAAACGAACAACGAAGAGATGGCGGAGGTGGACGAGAACGGTCTCGTTTCCATGAAGGATCAGCCGGGAAGCACCTCGGTCATGATTCGATTCAAGGAACAAGTGGACGTTTTCCGCGCGACCATTCCGCTCGGAGCGCCTGTTGAAAACCTGCCCGAACCAGCCAACCTGATCGACGAGGGCATCTTTGCCAAATTGAAAACCCTCGGACTCCCGCCCTCCGGGATGTGCGACGACGCCACCTTCCTGCGCCGCGTCACGATCGACATCGCCGGGCGGATTCCCGACGTGACGGAGACGAATTCCTTCCTTGCGGACACCGATTCCAACAAGCGGGCCCGCAAGATCGACGAGTTGCTGGCCAGCAACGCCTATGCTGACTACTTCGCGGGCAAGTGGGCCGCCATTCTCCGCAACAAACGCAAATCTTCCGTGCAGGCCCGGGGTAGTTTCGCGTTCCACTCCTGGATTCGCGAGGCCCTCAAGAACAACCGTCCCTACAACGAGTTCGTGAGGAACTTCGTGTCGGCCTCGGGAGAAGTGGGACAGAATCCGCCGGTCATCTGGTACCGCACGGTCACTGACCGCAAGGAGCAGATGCAGGATATCGCACAGGTCTTCATGGGAATCCGCCTGCAGTGTGCGCAGTGCCACCACCATCCCTACGAGAAGTGGAGCCAGGACGACTACTACGGCTTCGAAGCGTTCTTCTCGACCGTCGCACGCAAACCAGGCGAGCAACCAGGCGAGGAGCGCATCTATCACAAGCGCGGCACCGCCAGCGCGCAGAATCCCAGCACCGGAAAGAGTCTGGCGCCCACCCCGCTGGGCGGCGAACCATTGCAGTTGTCACCCCACCAGGACCCCCGCAGCGCCCTCGCGGACTGGATGGTCAACGACGAGAATCCGTTCTTCGCGAAGATGCTCGTCAATCGGTATTGGAAGCACTTCTTTGGCCGCGGCCTTGTCGATCCCGAGGATGACATGCGGGTTACCAATCCCCCGACCCACCCCGCACTCCTCGATGACCTCGCCAACGAATTCGTGAAGAGCGGATACGACATGAAGAGCCTGGTGCGGCTCATCTGCAACAGCCGCACCTACCAGCTGAGCGCCATCCCGAACGACTACAATCTCGACGACCAGCAGAACTACTCGCGCTTCTATCCGCGTCGCCTGCCTGCCGAAGTCCTCCTCGACGCGATCAACCTGGTCACCGATTCCCCGGAGAAATTCAAGGGGCAACCAAGCGGAGTGCGCGCCGTGCAACTTCCAGACGACCTCTACACCCGCGAGTCCTACTTCCTCTCGGTGTTCGGCCGGCCCGACATGAACAGCGCCTGCGAGTGCGAGCGGGCCGACGATGTCAACCTGGCGCAGGCCCTGCACCTCGTGAACTCCGCCAACATTCGCAACAAGTTGGCCTCGGACAAGGCCCGCGCAGCGCAACTCGTCAGCATGAAGGACACCACGGATGAGGCCCGCATCGACGAGCTCTACCGTCGTGCGCTCTCCCGTCCGCCCGTGCCCGAAGAGCTTGCCATCGCCCTCGATCACCTCCAGCGCAAGCGCTCGCAAGCCGCTGCCTCGGAGGAGGAGGAGAAGAAGAAGTCTCCCGTGGCCGTCAATCGGGCGGCCTACGAGGACATGATCTGGGCTCTGCTGAACACCAAGGAGTTTCTCTTCAATCACTGACCGGCCGCCCCAACACCGCCGGAAGATCATGAGGACGCCACGCCGCACAACCATTGGACTCCTCACCGCAACGCTCGCCTTTGCCGCGATGCCACTCGCGGTGGCGCAGATCCCATTCCCCCAGCTGCGCTCCGTCTTCCCCCCCGGTGGCAAGGCGGGCGATACTGTCGAAGTCACGATCGGCGGTTCCGACCTGGAGGAGACTACCGAATTGGTCTTTTCGCACCCGGGCATTCGCTGTGAACGCATTGCGATCCCGGCCACCGAGTTCTCGCCCGAGCGTCACGAACCACTTCGCTATCGCATCTCGATTGCCCCGGAGGTCCCGGTCGGCTCCCACGAGGTCACCGCCCGCACGCGCCTGGGCTTCACGGCCCCGCGCGCCTTCGCGGTGGGCAGCCTTCCGGAAATCAACCACACGCAGAACAATTCGATTGAGACCGCGCAGGATCTTCCGCTCGGCACGGTGGTCAATGGGCACGCAGATACGGAGGCGATCGATTACTACCGGCTCGAACTGAAGGAAGGACAGCGTGTTCTCATTCAGTGCCGCGCCGAGCCGATCGATTCGCGCATGGACGCCACCTTGGCAATTCTTGACGGCAAGGGGCGCGAGTTGATGCGCGACCGCGACACCCTGGGCCGCGATGCGCTTCTCGATTTCAACGCTCCCGGGGAAGGCACCTACACCCTCCAGGTCTTCGACTTCACCTACCGGGGCGGGACGGAATACCCATACCGACTCACCGCCAGCAGCGCCCCACATATCGACTTCATCTATCCGCCCGCAGGCCAGGCCGGCACCACGGGCAAGTTCAAGATCTTCGGGCGGAATTTGCCGGCGGGGCGCAAGGGGGAAGGCGTGCGACTCGGCCGCCACGAGTTGGAGAGTGTCGAGGTCGATATTGCGCTCCCCAGGGAAACGACCTCGGAGTTTGTCGTTCGCTCGCTGCACACCTCCCTGCTGCCCGGGATGGACTATCGCCTGGAAGGGAACGGGCAGATGTCCAACCCCATCCGCATCGGATTCGCCGCGGCGCCCATCATCCAGGCGCAAGAGAGTCAGGATGACCAGGCCGTGACGGTGCCCTGCGAGGTGCACGGACGCTTCGACTCCAGGAACGACCTGGATCGCTATCGCTTCGAGGCCAGGAAAGGCGCCCCGCTTTGGATCGAGTGTTTCGCGGAGCGCCTCGGAAACGGCTCCGATCCGCTCCTCTTTATCGAGCGCATCACCACCGACGACAAGGGCAACGAGCAGTTCAAGGAGCTCGCCTCCAATGACGATGCCGGCAGCCGTTTGGGCGGACGTCATTTCACGATTCACAGCCGCGACTCCGCCCTTCACTTCACCCCGCCCGAGGATGGCAGGTATCGCGCAACCGTGCTCACCCAGGCCGGCGAGGCCGGGCCGGCCGCCATCTATCGCCTCGTCCTGCGCGAAGCCCAGCCCGATTTCGATCTGATCGCGGTTCCCTGGCATGCCACCGACGGCGACAAGCACGTCAATCGCACTCCGGCCATATTGCGCCAGGGAGGAACCGCGCTGGTGCGCGTGTTCGCCCTTCGTCGCCACGGCTTCAGGGAGGCTATCGATCTCACCGTGGAGGGCCTTCCCCAGGGGGTCACTTGTCCAGCCGTCACGATCAAGAAAGGGAAAGACTTGGCCACCTTCATCTTTGTGAGCGCGGACGATGCGCCATCGTGGCAGGGCTTCATCACCATTGTGGGCAAGGCCGGCGATACCGTGCGCAAAGCGCGGGCGGGAGCGATCTCGTGGTCGATTGGCAGTTACGATACGGAATGGACGAAACCCCGGCTCTCCACCCGTCTTCCGCTCTCGGTGTATGCCGGCGAGAAGGCGCCCATCGTCATCCAGCCTCCGGAACCGCACCGGTGGGAAGTCGACATGAACGGAACACTGGAGCTCCCCATCAAGCTGGTGAAGCAGTTTCCGATGAAGGGCGATTTCATCATCCAGCCGGTGGGGCTGCCCTACACCAAGGACGCTCCCACCCTGAAGCTCAAGGAGAAGGACAGTGAAGGGAAGCTCACCATCACCTTCAAGAAGACCAAGGAGTTCCCGATCGCGCCGGGGGAATGGCACTTTGCCTTGCGCGGCCAGGGAACGGTAAAATATCGCAACAACGTGGCGGGAATCGAGCCCGCCGAGCAGGAACGGAAACGAATCGAGGAACTCGAGAAGAAGGTTCAGGAGGAGGCAAAGCAGGCCAAGGCTGAGGTCGAGCCGGCACGCAAGGCATTCCAGGCGGTTGAGAACGCCCTCAAGGCTGCGAGCCCGGAGGCGAAGGCCGAATTGGAGGGACGCTTGAAGGAGACCCAGACCAGCCTGCAGGATGCGGAGAAGAAATCCAAGGACGCGGAGGATAAGGCCAAGCGTGCTGCCGCCGAGTTGAAGACGGCTTCCGAGCGCGCCAAACGAGCGGGCGAGCGAGCCAAGACCAAGGATGTGAAGCATGCCACCTACTCGGTGCCCCTCACCGTGGTGGTGAAACCTCCGCCGCCGAAGGAGAAAGGAAAGTGAAAACGAAGATCCACATTCCCCTCGCCGTGTTGGCTCTCAGCAGTATCGCACTCTCCCAGGACGGACTGCCTGTCGCTGACCTGGAGCGCGATACCCCTGTCGACTTCGCGAAGGAAATCGTCCCCTTTCTCAAGAAGAACTGCTTTGCCTGCCACAACGAGAGAAAGTCCAAGGCCGATCTCAACCTCGAGTCGCCGCAAGCGATGATGACCGGGGGCGACAGCGGTCCCGCGATCATCGCGGGCAAGCCCATGGAGAGCCTCGTCTTTACCTACGCCGCTCATCTCGAGGACGACCCCATGCCGCCGGCCAAGAACAAGTCCAACGCGAACAATCTCGCACCGGACCAGTTGGCTCTCCTCAAGCTGTGGATCGAGCAAGGGGCCAAGGGAACGTCCGCTTCCGTCCTCGCAGGTCCCACCGAGTGGCAACCACTCGACGATGTGCACGCGATCTACTCCGTCGCCATTTCCGATGACGGCCGCTTCGCCGCCTGTGGCCGCGGAAATCGACTCTACCTCTACGATCTGCGCAGCGGCACACTGGAGGCCGTCCTGCACGATCCCAAAGTCGCTCCGGGCACCGCCCATCATGATTTTGTGCACTCCCTCGCCTTCAGTCGCAACGGCCTGCTCGCCTCAGGCGGATACCGCACCGTGAAACTCTGGGAGCGAAGCACGATTCCGGCAACCAGACTCGCGCACACTCTTCCCGAAAATGCGACCGCTCTGGCCACCAGTTCAAATGGCGAGTGGTTGGCTGCCGGCGATGGGAAGGGAAATGTCATCCTGCAGAATCTCGCCACCCCGGAAAAGTCCCCCGCGGCCAAATTGCATTCCGCCACGGTCCGCGCGATGGTGTTTTCACCCGACGGCAAGTTTCTCTTCTCGGTCTCCGACGACAAAACAGTGGTCCGGGCGGCCTTCCCCGATCCCAAGGATTCGCCGGCGGTGACCCTTCCCTCCGAAGCACTGTCCCTCGCACTCCTTGAGAACGGTCAAAAGGTGGCGGTGGGTTGCGCGGACGGAATCATTCGCATCATCCCGATTTCCTTCTTCGACCTCCCTCAAGCCGAACGCGGGACGGCCCCTCCCCCGACCGAGTTCAAAGGCCACACCGCGAAGGTTGTTGCGCTACGGGCGCTCAACGAAGGAGGGACCCAACTCATCTCCGCCAGCGAGGATGGCAGCGCGAGAATCTGGGATCTTGCAGGCAAGCAGGTCCGCCAGCTTGCTCACGGCTCACCCATCGTTGCGCTCGCAGTCCATCGTGGAACCAACCGGATCGCCACCGCGGGCGGTGACGGAGTGGTGCGGATCTGGAATGCTCCCGACGGGAAGAAACTCAGCGAGTTGCAGGGTGACCTCGACTTCGACATTCGCCGAACCCGGACGACGCAAGAGCGGGACCTTCGCAAACGCATCGCGGAGCTGCGCAAGAAGCAGCTGGGCGAGCGTGAGAAGAAGTGGAATGAGCTGAAGGAAAAGTCGAAGACCGACGCCGCGAAGGTGGCGGAGGCGCTCAAGGACCTCGCCGCCAAGGAAACGGTTGCCCTCGCGAAACGGGCAGCGGCAAAAATCCTTCATGATGAGATCGCAGCGCTTGAGGCAGCCAAAGATCCTGGTCTCGGCAAGGCGAAGGAGCGCGCCAAGAAGCCCGACGAGGAAGCAGCGAAGGCGAACAACGAATTGGTGACGGCCGAGCGCACCCTTCGAAATGCCGAGCGCACACGCGACCTCACGATCCTGGATGGAACGAAAGCGGGCCAACGATTTCTTGCTACCCAGGCCGCGTCAGCGCAGGCCGATGCGGTCCTGGCCACCGCGGAAGAAGCGGTGAAGGCACGCGAGGCGGAAGCGGCGACCGCTGGTTCGGGCGTCCTGAAGAGCCTGGCCTACTCTCCGGATGGCCAGACCCTGGCGGTGGGGGCAGAGAAAATCGGACTGCGACTCTGGAATGCGGTGACGGCGCAGCCTCTCGACATTCTCCAGAAACAAGGCGCCGCCACTGCATTGATCCATGGAGCCGACGGAAGACTGATCGCGGCACTCCCGGACAAGACTCTTGCGGTGTGGAAGGATTCGGTGCGCTGGAGCATGACGCGCCAACTCGGTGACGCATCGAAGCCGGAGCCGTTTCCGGATCGCGTCCTCGCCCTCGCTTTTCACCCGCGCGGACACGTTCTGGCAACCGGTTGCGGAGTCCCCTCCCGCAGCGGGCAGCTCCGCTTCTGGCGCGTCCAGGACGGCTCTGCCGAGACCGCCATCGTGAAGGCCCACCTCGACACAATTACCGGCCTGGCCTTCTCTCCGGACGGGCACCGCATCGCTTCGGCCTCCACGGATCGCTTCGTGAAGATCCATCGCGTGGACTCAGGGGAACTGCTTGATCAACTGGAAGGGCACACCGATCACGTGCTCGACGTGGCTTGGAGTGCCGATGGCGAGACGCTCGCCTCGGCCGGCGCAGACCACGTTGCCAAATTGTGGTCGGTGGAGACCCGCAAGCAGAAGAAGACGGAGACCGGCTTCAAGAAGGAACTCTCCGCGATCGCCTTCCTCGGCACAAGTGACAACATCGTGATGGGCGGGGGCGACAAGGTTGTAAAGGCTGCGGGCCAGAATCTCGCCGGGATCGACACATTCATTTACGGAATCGCGGTGAGTGCGGATGGGGCTACCATCGTGACCGGCGGGGAGAATGGCGTCTTGCGCATCTTTCGCGCCAGTGACCGCAAGCAGCTGCACTCCTTCCCTCCCCCCGGGCGCACCCCAACTGAAACCGCCGCAAATTGATCACCTTCTCCGACAGCAATTCAGTCAATCGCCGTGGATTCCTTCGCGTCGGGGGCCTGGGACTGGGCGGACTTTCTCTTTCCCAGCTGCTGGGCTGGAAGGCCGCGGCGGCTCAAGCGGGCCTCCCGGTGAAGGACAAGGCGGTGGTCTTCCTCTTCATGCATGGAGGGCCGCCCCAACAGGAAACCTTTGACCCGAAGATGGACGCGCCCTCCGAGATCAGGAGCGCGACGGGCGAAGTGAAGACCACCCTGCCCGGGGTGACCTTCGGCGGCACCTTCCAGAAACTCGCCCGGCAAGCACACCGCATGGCGGTGGTGCGTTCATTCACGACGGGCAGTGGGAACCACGACATCAAGCCCATCGTGGGGAAGAACTCTCTCAACGCGAACCTTGGCTCTCTCTACGCCCGCGTGGCAGGAGCCAACGTTCCTGAAACAGGAATGCCGCGCAATGTGGCTCTCTTTCCCCGCGCCGTCGATCCGGCTTCGAAGGAGCGCGTGAAGAACTTTGGCAACTTTCTCTCCAGCGGAACGGTGGGATCGGGCTACTCTCCCTTTGCGCCCGGCAGCGGCGAGAACGCCCTGCAGAAGGACATGACCATGTGGATGTCGCGTGAGCGACTCGAAGACCGCATGTACCTGCTGGAAAAAATTGACTCGCTCAAGCGGGCGGTGGACGGAGGCGCGACCGAGGGCCTGGGCAAGCTGCAACAACAAGCCGTCGACATGATCATGGGTGGCATCTCGGAGGCCTTCGACCTCTCGAAGGAAGACCCACGCACCCTTGCCCTCTACGACACCGCACCACTCGTCAATCCGAACTCGATCAGCAAGGTCTGGAACAACCACAAGAACTACCGCGACCACGGCCAGACCTTGGGCAAACTCATGCTGCTGGCGCGACGCCTGTGCGAACGCGGCGCAGGATTCGTGACGGTGACCACAAACTTCGTGTGGGACTTCCATGCCGACAAGAACAATGCCGGGGCCGCGGAAGGGATGGACTACGTGGGCATTCCCTTCGATCACGCGGTCTCCGCCTTCCTTGAAGATGTGCACCAGCGCGGACTGAGTGACAAGATCCTCCTGGTGTGCTGCGGGGAAATGGGCCGGACCCCGAAACTCAGCAAGGTGGGCGGCCGGAATCACTGGGGCAAACTCGCTCCCCTCATGCTCGCGGGAGGCGGGCTCAAGATGGGCCAGGTGATCGGTCAATCGACCGCCGACGCCGGCGAACCGGCCTCTGATGCGGTGACCACCGAGAACCTGATCGGCACCATCATGCACACCCTCCTCGATGTGGGCGAGGTGCGCCTGATGGAGAATCTCCCGCGCGACGTGCACACCCTGGTCACCACCGCGAGCCCGATCCGCCAGCTGATTTAGCCTGCGCACAGCGCTACGGACTCCGGGGAGATCGAAACCAGAATTCCTGCATCGCTCCCCACTCGCGACCTTGCCACAGTGCCCTCGACATGAAGGGTCTCGAAGACAAGAGGGTTCTCGTCACGGGGGCCAGCTCCGGCATTGGACAGGCGATTGCCATCCGCTTCGCGCAGGATGGCGCCCGGGTGGTCATCAATTACCGCCGCGGACTCAACGGCGCCCGTGAAACCGAAGAAACGATCCTCAAGGGCGGCGCCAAGCACGCCCCCAGCCTCATCCAGGCAGACATTGCCCAAGCAGCGGACGTGGACCGGATGTTCGACTCCATCCTGGAGGACCTCGGAGGCATCGATATCCTGATCAACAATGCGGGGTTCCTCATCGAGGGACAGTCCCACGAGATTCCCCTCGAAGCCTTTGAGCAAGTCATCGCCACCAATCTCACCGGCGCGTTCCTGTGCGCGCAACGAACGATCGCCGACCTGCGGAAACGCGAGGCCCCGGGAGTGATCGTCAACGTCTCGAGTGTGCACGAAGTCATTCCAAAGCCGCACTACATCGGCTATTCCGTCAGCAAGGGTGGGATGAAGAACCTCACGCGGACGCTCGCCCTGGAGTACGCCCAACATGGAATCAGGGTGAACGCCATCGGCCCGGGCGCCACCCTCACGCCCATGAACGACTCCTGGAGAGACGATCCAAAGCGACGGGAGGAGGTCGAGCGCCATATTCCGATGGGACGCTCCGGGACTTCCGAAGAGATGGCTGCGGCCGCAGCATTTCTGGCCTCCGATGAGGCGTCCTATATTACCGGGCAATCCCTCTTCATCGATGGTGGCCTCACCCTCTACCCGGAGTTCGGCACGCCGTGGTCAACGTAACGCCCCTCTCGACCGCACCGCGGCCCCGGCTCTCGCAGGCCAATCTCCCCGCTCATTCGATCGGGTAGAATGTCATGGTCAAGGTCCGCCCGGCTCCTATGCTCGCGACCCCAACCCAGTCGGTCCTCATTCGACCCTCCCATGAGCAGAGCACTCGTTCTTCTATTTGTAGTTTTCGCAACCATCCGGGCTTCCGCCGCCGATTGGCCCATGTGGCGGTACGACTTCGAACGCACCGCGGAAAGCCCGCAGCAACTACCCAATGAGCTGGCTCTCCTCTGGTCCCGGGACCTGCCCAAACCGCTGCCCGCATTCAATGATGTTCGGCTCCAATTTGACGGAGGCTACGAGCCGATCGTCGTGGGCCAACGCCTTTTCCTGTCCTCCAATTGTGAAGACAAGGTCACCGCCTTCGACACCAATTCCGGAGCGCAGCTTTGGCAGTTCTTCGCCGCTGGCCCGGTGCGCCTCGCTCCGGTGGCCTGGAAGGACCGGGTCCTCTTCGGATCCGACGACGGCAATTTCTATTGCGTCGCCGCCGACACTGGCAAACTGGTGTGGAAGTTCAAAGCGGTCCCCTCCGATCGCAAACTCCTCGGTAATGAGCGGCTCATCTCGGTCTGGCCGATCCGTGGCGGTCCGGTTCTCAAGGACGACCGGGTCTACTTCGCGGCCGGGGTCTGGCCGTTTGAAGGAGTCTTCATCTACTGTCTCGACGCCGCCACCGGCAAACAGATCTGGGTCAACGACAGCGCCGGTCACCTCTACGGTCAACAGCCCCACAATGCCGTTGCGATCGGCGGCATCGCTCCGCAGGGCTACCTCTTGATCGACGGTGACGATCTCGTGGTTCCCAGCAGCAACGCCTATCCCGGCCGCTTCGATCTGAAAACCGGCGAACTCAAGGACTTCAAACTTCCGCTCGCCGGTCGTTTTCCCGGCGGCTGGTACGCATCTCTCCCAGGCAAGACCGAACAGAAGAACACCAAACGCAAAAGTCTGCTCGCCGATATGGGGATCAACATCGTCCGCCACGAAGACCGCATGCGCTTCGAAGGGAAACCCGAGATCCGAACCACCATTCGAGCGGCGGAGCGGGAGTTTCGATTCACAAAGGGATTCCCACAGGTCCCCGGCAAGATTCACTCCATGATCGCGGCTGATGGTAAGCTCTTCGTCTCGACGGTTGCGGGTGGGCTTTATGCGTTCGGCAAGTCCGCCCGCAAAGCACCTCGTCGGCATGTCCTTGATCAATCCGAGGGCGCTGATGCAACCACTTTGTCTGCCAAGCTTCTGGCTGCCACCTCCCACCATGGTTATGCCGTCTTCCTCGGT
Organism: Roseibacillus sp.; assembly: GCA_046581525.1. Classification (GTDB taxonomy): domain Bacteria; phylum Verrucomicrobiota; class Verrucomicrobiia; order Verrucomicrobiales; family Akkermansiaceae; genus Roseibacillus_B. The sequence goes on from JAYGGC010000264.1 coordinate 19,970, forward strand.
GCTCCCGACCCGAACACCCTGAGCCACCTCGTCGCGCAAACCAAACTCCACCTCATCGTCGTCGATTCCGACTCTACCCGCGTGGAGAATCTCCGCCGCAATCTCGTCCGCTCCGGCATCTACGGTTCCCGGGTCGCCGTCACGCACGCTGATCCTGCCACCTTTGAAATGCCACCCTATTTCGCGAACTTCATTTTCGTGCAAGAAGGCACCTCACAGGATGCCCGCGATCGGATCTTCGAATCCGTCCGTCCCTATGGCGGCAAACTCATCATGCAAACCGCCACCGGTTTGCAAACCACCACTCGGGAGGGCGCGCTGCCTGGCAGCACCAACTACAATGGAGACTTCACGGCCAGCCCTGATGCCCTTGTGAAGGCCCCTCTCGGCGTCCTCTGGTTCGACGACACCCTTGCGCACTTCAAACGCTCGCCGCAACCTAAGTTCATCGACGGCCTCATGGTCTCCACAACCAAGGACTGGCTCGATGCCTCCACCCGCGAGGGCCGCGTTGACTACCGCCTCTTGCCACCGACCTTTTCTGATGTCTACACCGGTCGCATCCTCACGGACGACGAAACCCAACTCCTGAAAAAGCAACCCTTTGCCAAGGTCGACCTGAAGACCGTTCAACCGAGCCAATACCGGCCCCCGGCTCAGAGGGATGATTGGAAGCCCAAGCCGCCTGTAGCGGGCTATCGTCAGAATCCGCTCACCGGTGAAACAGAACCACGCGTTTTTCCCAAGAGCTACGGTTGTGACGGCGGCTTCGACTACGGCAACATTTACACCATGCGCTCCGGCACCGCCGCCTTCTACGACAAGCGCGTCGATAGCGGCACGATCAACATCAGCGGCCCGCGATCGGGATGCACCAACAGCGTCATCCCCGCCAACGGAGTGCTGAACGTTCCGTATTTCTTCAAGGGATGCACCTGCAGTTACCCGCTCCCGACCGGACTCTCCATGTACAGTCTCCCGGAAACGCATGAGCAATGGACCACTTGGGGAGCAATCGCACGGGACCAACTCGCCGGAAAAATCCAGCGCATCGGCATCAACTTCGGCGCCCCGGCCGATCGCATGACCGAGAGCGGCACGCTCTGGCTCGATTACCCCAGCGCGGGCGGGCCCTCACCCGACATCGCGATCGAAACCGTCCCCGCCAAACCCAGGAGCTACTACCACCACTCCGTCTGGATGAACGGTGGCAAAGGCTGGCCCTGGGTGGCCGCCTCCGGATTCGAAGGGATCGAATCCGTCACCGTCAAGGGCCTGAAGCCCGGCAAGTATCGCGTCGACCTGACTTTCGCCAATCCCACTGGCGAACAACGCAGCTGCAACATCCTCCTGCAAGGGCGCCCGGTCGCGAAGGACTTCAGCTCCGGCGGCAAGATGATCGGCGCCACCAAGTCGTTCGCGGACATAAAGTCCTCCGGCAGCCTCAAACTCGATCTCGAAGCCCGCACCGGCCTCACCCAACTGAGCGGAATCGAAATCGTTGCCATGGAACTGGCAAAGTGAGTCCGTCACCGTGACTCATGTCATTGCTCACTTCGCCCGCGCGGATTTGAGGCGGTCATCGTCGAGGTCGAGCCGGTAGAGGATCTGGTTGTAGTCGTATTTCGGAGTCGCCACCGCGGCGCGTGAAAACGTCTTGGTGTAGGTGCCCTCAAAGTAGAGATAACGGGCCTCCTCGCCCTCTTTCCTTGCAAAGTAGGGATGCTGTTTGGGATTGTAAAAGCTGTAGTGGCGATGGGTCGCGACCTTGACGCACCGGTTCCACGGGCCAAAGGGCGAGCGGGCTTCCGCGTACCACACTTCGCCGAGGCGCGAGGTGTCCCCGCCCGCCTTCCGCTCGGTGAAGATCATCGTCCAACGGCGTCGATGGTCGTTCCAGGCGATCGAACCGCGGTGGGGTTGAACCCGTTTGCCCGTTTTCTGGTCGGCGAAGTCGGACGTGGCCGTCGCAGCCATGTAGTGCGACGGATCTTTCCAGGCTTCATAGCTTGCCCGGATCTTCATGGTCGGCAATGGATCTCCGTAGAGAATCCACGCGTGGCCATCCTTGTCCTCATAGCGAAACGGGTGGCCGCGCGGCACCAGCTTTTGCTTCGGCGCAAAGGTCATCACCTTCTTGAAGATCTTCTCCTTGTCGTCGAATTCGCACAATCCCGTCTCGTAGACATCGAGAAATTTCCGCACCTTCTGGTAGTTCGCGACCAGGTGTTCTCCGCCGTCCTTGTCACGTAACGAAGTGAGGCCAGTGAGCCAGGTGGGACCTTCGCCGGGCAAGTGCGCGATCTCTTTGACGAAACTCTTCCTAGCATCCGTGTAGTACTCGAGGTCGATCCCCGCATCGGGATCGCGGCCGCCCCTGGCAGCCAGAGTCGAGGTCGCACCGGTCGAATGAAAGTTGCCGAGCGGGTAGTGGGCGGCATTGGTGTCTCCCCAAATCCAAAAGAGCCTGCCACGGTAGACCGCGTTGAGGACACTGTCGCAACCAAAGACCCCGCTGCGCTCCGCGGTGTCTCTATTGGGCCCCTTGAGTCCGGCGCGCAGACTATGATCGAAGCGCCCTGCACCGGTGATGCGGTAAAGTCGTTCGGCGATGTTCAGGCGTTTGATCTTCACGACTGCTTCCCCACCGGGTTCCAGGAGCAATCGTTTCCCACGATTTCCGAAGCCGTCCCTCGGCACTTCGTAACCGTGGCTCGTGATGTGGAACCAGACTTCGCGCCCGAGCAGTTCCGGGTCTGCGACGGTGACCACTCCGGCGTTGTCGGTGATGTAACGAGCCTGGTGGGTGGTGCGAAACTCGACGAGCGGCACCGGTCTCCCTGAGTCCTGGTCGTTCACCCGCACGACGAAGGACTTCGGGTGACCCTCCCCGATCGCACGGAGAGAAGTGGCGAGGGGCAGGATCGACAAGCAGGCGATAATGACGGACATCCAGCGCATTCG
>JAYGGC010000266.1:0-4735 GCA_046581525.1 Roseibacillus sp.
GCGAGATCGCCTCAACCGATCCGATACACGATCCGGGCCTTGGAAGTGTCGTAGGGCGACATCTCCATCTTGACCTTGTCGCCTACGACAAGGCGGATAAAGCGCTTGCGCATCTTGCCCGAAATGTGAGCGAGGACCTCGTGGTCGCTGGGAAGCTTCACTTTGAACATCGTTCCAGCCAATACAGAGGAAATCGTGCCCTCGACCTCCACGGCCTTGTCCTCCCCATCAGGCCCTTTTTTGGGGCCGGTGTATTCGCTGCGACGGCGGCGGCGGCGACCGCCTCTTCGTCTTCTTGGTGGTCCTGAGATAAGTTTAGTCCTCGGTTCTGCGATCACGTTTGCGATTGCGTGGCGCATCATTGGCAAATTTCTTCATCCCGCAATCGAAATTTCCCCTCAGACCCCTGATTTTTACAGGGCGGGGAGCCGATCAGAATGACCCCGAATCCGCCGGGAGGCGAATCGGCCCGGATGCCCCTCTCTCCTATTCTCTCCCATTCTTCTGGCCTATCTTCCAATTCTGCGTTCCTCTGCGCCTGCCACCGCCAAGGCCCCTGCGGGCGTCGAGAGGTCCATCGGCGCTTGAAAGAGGGCTCCGGACCTCCCCCCAGCCCCGGAGATTAGCGTTGACACCTCGGGGCCTCGCTCCTAGTTTTTTCGCCCTTTCCGCCGTCGAGAAAACCCCGCGGCACTCCTGAAAATGAAGACCTTCTCAGCCAAGCCTGCCGACGTGGAGCGCAAGTGGTACATTATCGATGCCGCTGACCAGATCCTCGGCAAAGTCGCGGTGGAAGCCGCCCGTCTCCTCCGCGGGAAGCACAAGCCCATTTTCACCCCCCACATCGACACCGGTGACCACGTGGTGATCATCAATGCCGAAAAGGTTCGCCTCACGGGGAACAAGGAGACCCAGAAGATTTACACAAGCTACTCCGGCTATGTCGGTGGGCAAAAAGTTGAGACTCCCAAGAAGATACGCGCCCGCAAGCCCGAGTTGCTTGTTGAGCGCGCGGTGAGGGGCATGATTCCCCACACCCGTCTCGGCCGCGCCCAATTCCGCAAGCTGCGGGTCTACAACGGCGCTGAACACGGGCAGGAGGCCCAACAACCCGAGCCCTACGAACTTTAAAAAACGCACTTCACTGATTATTTCCCATGGCTGCTACTGAAACCGTCTACACTGCCACCGGTCGCCGCAAGACCGCCGTCGCTCGCGTCTGGATGAACGAAGGCTCCGGCAAGATCGTCATCAACGGACGCGCATTCGAAGAATACTTCGCGACCCTCCCCTTGCAGAACCGGGTCCTTGCTCCTTTTCAGGAGACGAACCTCCTCAACAAGTTCGATGTGAAGGTTGTCGTCCACGGAAGTGGACTTCCCGGACAGTCCGGCGCGATCAAGCTCGCGGTCGCCCGCGCGCTTACCCAGATGGATCCCGAGCTGCGCGGCGCACTGAAGACCGCCGGTCACCTCCGTCGCGACCCTCGCGCCAAGGAGCGCAAGAAGGCCGGACAGCCCGGCGCACGCAAGCGCTTCCAATTCTCAAAGCGCTAAACTCCGTATTCCCACACTCTCCAAGCCGCGACGTTCTCACCGACCCGCGGCTTTTTCATTTCCCCCCACTCCCATTCGCCGTCACCTTCCCTGCCATGAAATTGCTCTCCTGGAATGTGAACGGTATCCGCGCCGCTCTCAACAAGGGCGCTGCCGAGTCCATCATCGCGACCAGCCCAGACGTTTTCTGCCTGCAGGAAACGAAGGCCCGGCCTGAGCAGGTCGAACTCCCCCTCGAATTGGGAGGCTACAAGAACTACTGGAACTCGGCCGAGAAGAAGGGCTACTCGGGAACCGCTATCTTTTCGCGTGATGAACCGCTCGAGGTCTTCAATGACATGGGCATCGATGAGCATGATACCGAGGGACGCGTGATTGCGGCCGAGTTTCCCGACTTCGTTCTCGTCAACGTCTACACCCCGAACTCGCAGGACGGACTACGCCGCCTCGAATACCGGCTCGAGTGGGACAAGGCCTTCCGCAACTACCTCCTCCACCTCGAGAAGACCCGCAAGAAGCCGGTCGTCTTTTGCGGAGACCTCAATGTCGCCCACCAGGAGATCGACATTGCACGTCCCAAGGAGAACCGAAAGTCGGCCGGGTTTTCCGACCAGGAGCGCGCCAGCTTCACCGATACCCTGGAGGCAGGATTCACCGACACCTTCCGCCACCTTCACCCTGACAAGGAAGAGGCTTACTCGTGGTGGTCCTTCCGCGCCCAGGCCCGCGCCCGCAATGTGGGCTGGCGCCTCGACTACTTCGGCGTGTCGAACCGGTTCGTCGACCGCGTGAAATCGGCCACCATCCATGCCGACATCGAGGGCTCCGACCACTGCCCGGTCGGGATTGAACTCGCGTAGGTTCGAACTCAATCAATCCATACCAGCGGGTCGAGATCAGTCCACCTGACCCCCGACAACTCGACCCCTCGAACGCTGAAATTCTTTGCCGGCCGATGCAAAAAGAGCATGCGGTCTCCCTGGCACAACAGGAGGAGGGGCAACCCGCACGATCTCGGGCTTGAGCCAGGCGCGCATCGCATTTTTGAAGGGTGTTCCCACCCGGACAATGGCCGAATGGGAACAACCTTCGATTGGGATCAGGGTTGGCCGGGCACTCAGTGTGAGAAGTCCCCAGCCGCCGCCATCTTGACAACGAATCGCTGTCCGTGAAGCCAATTCTAGTCCCCCAATCGGGGCATGAATGACTGGGCAATCGTCGAGGCCAAGCAGATTCTGCCTCTGAGAACACAGCGGAGCGCTACCCCTTTACAGCGGAAGATCGTAGCTCCGCCCGGTCACTCCATTGTGCCAGTTCACGAAGGCCGTGTTCACCGTCGCGTAGCCGCCCGGCGTCGGGTAGTCGCCAGTGAAATACCAATCGCCACACGGTCCCTTGATGGATTCGCGCAAATTCTCGATCGTTTGGAATATAATCTCCACCTCGCCGCTCCACTCGCCGACTTCCGGATAAACCATCTGGCTGATCTCGGCCGAAATCTCCTCGGCAGTGAACTGGTCGTAGATGCGCTTCACGCAATTGCGCATCTCGCCCCAGGGCTTGCGCAGTTCTTCCGCACATTCGTCGTGGATCTTCTGGATCAAGGATTTCTGCCCACTGCGTTCGAGCAACTTCACCGCGGCCTGGAAGGCGATGAACTTCCCGAGTTCGGACATGTCGATGCCGTAGCAATCCGGATAGCGGATCTGCGGCGCGGTCGAACAGATCACGATCTTGCGCGGATTGGTGCGCGCCAGGATCTTGAGAATGGAGGTCCTCAGGGTGGTGCCGCGGACGATCGAGTCATCCAGGGCCACCAGCACGTCGTCCTTCTTCACGATTCCGTAGGTGATGTCGTAGACGTGCGAGATCAATTGCGCCCGGCCCTTCTCCTGCGAGATGAAGGTGCGCATCTTGATGTCCTTGTGCGCGATTTTTTCGCCCCGCGGCCAGTTGCGCATAATGAGCTTGTCGAGGAGAGCCTCATTGAGCTCCCCCTTCTGCGACGCCTCCAGGATACTGTTGCGCACCTCCTCGCGCCGATGCTGACGCAACCCTTCCATCAGGCCGTAGTAGGCCGTCTCGGCGGTGTTCGGAATGAATGTGAAGACCGACTTGTCGAAGTTGCCGCCAATCGACTTCACCACTTGTTCGGTCAGGACTGAACCCATCGCCTTGCGTTCCTGGTAAATCCCCGGATCGTTGCCGCGCGAGAAGTAGATCCGTTCGAAAGAGCAATTCTGCGGCTCGACTTTCGGGGCGAAGCGCCCTTCGTTCATCGTTCCGTCGCTCTTGATGGTGGCCACCACGCCGGGCTCAAGCTCCTCGACCTGATCCTGCGACGCTTCGAACACCGTCATCAAGGGAACACGCTCCGAGGCGAAGGCGACCACTTCGTCAGTCACCAGGCGGTGACAGGGCCGGATCCCGTGCGGGTCGCGCAGAACGAAGACATCGCCATTCCCGACCACGCCACAAATCGTGTATCCGCCATCCCAGGCCTTCGCGGACTCCCCCACGATCTTGATGATGTTAAGTTCCTGAGAAATGCGGCCGGGAATCTCCTGGCCCGGCACCCCTTCATCGCGAAGTCGCCGGTAGATGTCGGTGTGTGCTTCGTCGAGATGGAATCCGATCTCCTCCTGCACCGTCTGCGTGTCAGTTCCAAACACCGGGTGCTGGCCGCGCTCGATCAACTGCTGGTTGAGAAACCGCGCGTTGGTCATGTTGAAGTTCCCGATCACCATCAGGGTGCGTGTCGGCCAGTTGCTGCGGCGCAGGTAGGGATGACACGACCCGGAATCGAACTGGCCGGAGGTTCCATATCGCAGGTGACCCAGCAGGATCTCGCCCGCGTAGTCGAACTTCCGCTTGAGCAAATCGGGATCGTCGAGTTTCACGATCCCTTTGCGTGCCATTTTGTTCACCTTCTTGAGCTCGCGCCGGAAGAGCGAGGCCAGGGAATCCTTGGCGGCATCCCGCCGCCTGAAGATATAGGGAAGCCCCTTGGGCATATTGAGCTTGGCGCAACCGATCCCCACCCCGTCGTGGCCCCGGTTGTGCTGCTTCTCCATGAGAAGAAAGAGCTTCCGAAAGCCCCACAGCGAATCGCCGTAGCGATCCTGGAAGTAGGCGAGGGGTTTTCGCAGGCGAACCACCGCAATCCCGCATTCGTGATT
>JAYGGC010000269.1:0-59163 GCA_046581525.1 Roseibacillus sp.
CCAGAAACCAAAGCGCCAAGACCGGGTATTTCACGTATCCCACCTTGCGCCCAGGTCCTGAGATTCCCGTGCTTTTCGATCTTCGCTCCAAACCTGCGTCCTCTTTCGATCCCCATCGGTTTGACAGTCTGTCCTCCCCCCAACTAACAACGAGGCGTGAAACGGGGTTACTTTTTGAAGAACCTGTCGCGCGGCGCTGGAATAATGTGGACCGCCATCCTGGGCCAGGCCAGCGCTTCCGAGCAGGCCGTCAAGGTGTCGCTGGGAACCGGTGTCCCCAGACCGCCGACCAGCACGTCTACGTCAAGGGATCGCTCGGAGTGAGCTCCTCCAGGTTGAACGCCCTGGAGAAGCGGATGGACCAGAACGCACCGAACTGGACCGTGGTTCTCATGGTCAACGCACGGCAGGAATCGTTTTCCGAAGCGGGCGGCCGCATTCAATACCCTGAAAGCACGCAGCTCCACTTGCCGTGCCCTCGCCGACGAGTTTTACGCCACCGAACGATCGCGCGCTGAATTCACCACCGCGCACACCAGCCTGGAAAAACTCTGCCTGCCCTCCGCGGGTGCCGGTCTCGACGATCCCTTCGACACGCGGGACCGTGTGCAGGCTGCGGCCCGGACCTTTGATCACTTCGAGGCGGCCGTGGCGGGCGACAAGCTGCTCCTCGCCGAAGCCCAACGGAGCGCCGAGGCTGCAGCCAAAGAGCTGCACCTCGCACGCCAGCTCGCCCACAAGGCGAGTGCTGATAATATCGCCGACAGCTCCCAGACCACCCACAGCCTTGCGGGGATCAATGAGCTTGAGCTCGAAGCAGTGCGTGCCCGCCTTGAAGTAGCACACGAGGACGGGGCGACCCGCGACCAGCGCACCGACCAGATCGCAGCCGACGCGAGCCGATTCGCGGCCACCTTGCGGGGCGAACTACGCCACGCCGAAGCTGCCTTGACCGCGATCACCTCTGCTACCCTGCAGACCCAGAAAACCGTCTGCTGGCGGGGGAGCTACGGCGTCTCCATTTCAGGTTCACCTGGATCCTCGGAGCTCGCCCACGCCCGCGCCCTCCTGAATGCGGGTGACTACCTCTCGGCCCACCGCTCCGCGGACGCCTCTCATCGCGCCGCCCGCTCCGCGATCGAGATGGCCAACGCAAAGGTCCGCCGAAAGCGCCGCCGGGCGGCCAGGACCCGCCGCAGCTCGAGCCTGTTTTCGTCAGGCTCCAGTTTCGGATCGAGATCCAGCTTCGGCTCGAGCTCGAGTTTTGGAAGCAGCTCGGGCTTCAGCAGTTCGAGCTTCTCTTCGGGATCCGGGACGAGCAGCTCGGGATGGTAGCATTTATCTACGCCGCAGAACTTGCGGCCTGCACGCGCTCGAGCACCTTGGCGTATCCTTCCATGACGCCACCGAGATCCTCGCGGAAGCGATCCTTGTCCATCTTCTCGCCGGTCTTGATGTCCCAGAGGCGGCAGGTGTCGGGACTGATCTCATCGGCAAGGATGATGTCCCCTTCTGCGGTCCGGCCAAACTCGATTTTGAAGTCGATCAGTCGCATCCCGCAGGTCTTGAAGAACTCCAGCATGACTTCATTCACGCCCAGCGCCTGCTTCTTCAGGAAGGCAGACTCCTCGGGGGTGGCGAGACCCATCTCGCGGGCATAGTCATCGTTGATAAGTGGATCGCCCAGTTCATCGCTCTTGTAGCTGAACTCCACGATGGGCTTCTTGAAGGGCGTGCCCTCTTTCACCCCCATCCGCTTTGAAAAACTGCCCGCTGCAACATTGCGCACGATCACTTCGACGAGGAGAATGTCGACTCGTTTCACTTCGAGGGTGATCTCGTCGATATCCGAAACAAGGTGGGTCGCAACGCCCTTGTCTTCGAGCATCTGATACATGAGCAGGGTGATTGCCTTGTTCATCTTCCCCTTGTTCTCGAACTGCGCCTTTTTCTGCGCATTGAACGCGGTGGCATCGTCCTTGAATTCCATCCGAAGCACTTCCGGATCGTCAGTGGTATACAGCTTCTTGGCCTTTCCTTCGTAGAGCGGGTCCATTGGGGACAACTAAAGACCGCCAGGCCACCGGGTCAAGAGCGGCTCCTGTTAGCAACTGTTCACAACTCCAACCCAAGGCCGGGCTCCGGGATGACCACTTGCTTGGAGAGACCCCGACGATCGGCCTCTGCCATCAGGCGCTCGAGGGGTTCATTGGGGGGCTCGTTGCTCAGCATGAATGTCCCGTAGTGCATCGGAACCATCAGGCGTGCGCCCAAATCTTCAAAGGCGGTGAGGGCCTCCTCCGGGTTCATGTGAACGTCCCGGCCACTGGGGGGCTCGTAGGCGCCGATCGGCATGAGGGCGATGTCGATATTCTCACGTGCACCAATTTTCTTAAATCCACCAAAATAGGCGCTGTCGCCGCAGTGGAAGACGGAGCGCTGCTCGCTCGCCACGAGGAACCCCCCGTAGTCGCGATGGGTGTCGTGCCCGAATCGCGCTCCCCAGTGATGACTCGGGGTGTGGAGCACCCGCAGGCCACTGAAGTGACCCTCCTCCCAGATCTTCATCTCGACCACGGGTTTGAATCCCAGCCGCTTCACGAGGTCGCCGCTTCCCCGCGGCACGATGATCCCGTCCCGCGCGTCGATCCCCTTGAGCGACTTTTTGTTGAGGTGATCGAAGTGGGCGTGGGAGACCAGGACGAGGTCCACCTCCGGCATGTGTTCCAGCAGAATGCCGGGATGTTGCATGCGCTTCACGATTCCCATCCACTTTGCCCAATTGGGGTCGAAGAGAATGGAGCGGTCTTCAAACTGCACGAAGAAAGAGGCATGCCCGATCCAAGTCACCCGCGCCTTGCCCTCGGGCGGCGGGGAGAGCTTGGGGTGTTGCGGGTCGCCGATCAGCTTGCGGAAAATCTGCGGAACGAGTCGATAGCGAAGGTAGCGATAGTTGCGTTCGGGCCACCCCTTCGTCGGCTTCAGCCCGGCGTAGTTTTCAGCTAAGCGCTTGCTACCGTTTTCGCCCATCTTCTTCTAATCTACCTGATTGGCAGCGCGCCGCAATCGTCCATTCAGTCCATCGCAGCTGAGATTTCGGTGGCATAGTGATCCGCGCGGGCCCCGGCCGATCCGGCAACGTCCCCGTAGAGAACTCCCCGCGAGACATTGACCACGTTGGGGGCCTTTCGTCCGGCGTTCCTCAGGGCGGAAAGATCTCCTCCCTGCGCTCCCAATCCCGGAATCAGGAGCGGAACATCCGGCAGACCGCCGAGAACCTCTCCACCGGCATTGGTCAATCCCACTACCAGACCGACATCAGTCGCACACCCTTCCTCCGCCGCTCGGGTTGCGAAGTCGCCGACGTATTCGTAGATCTTGCGACCATCAGCTTCGCGCCGCTGCAAGTCCGCGCTGCCGGGATTTGAAGTTACCGCCAATAGGTAGATCCCCTTCCCTTCGTAATCCAGGAACGGCTCCAGCGAGTCGTAACCCATGAAGGGGTTCACCGTGACCGCATCGGCGCCGAGCACCTCGAAGCACGCCCGTGCATAGCGTCGCTGCGTCTCGCCGATGTCACTGCGCTTGGCATCGAGGATCACCGGAACGCCGTCCGGAATGCGCGCGATGACCCGCTGCAACATTGCAATTCCATCCGGTCCCATCACTTCGAAGTAGGCGATGTTGGGCTTGTAGACCGCGGTCTGCGACAGGCTCGCCTCGATCACCTCGTCGAGGAACTTCTCGACCTGTGCGACGTCGTCGCCGTGATGTTCGGGGCGCGGGTCCAGCCCGACGCACAGCTTTGATCCTGAAGCCGCTATTCTTGCCGCCAACCGCTCTGAGTATCGCGCTTCCGCTCCCATGTGGGCTCGCAGTCTTGCCCGCCGCTTTGTGATGCGAAAGTGTTTCCTATTCATTTTGGCCGGAAGACGCGCTATCTTCCTGTGCAATGCGAATAACTCTCCTGCTCGGGATCCTGGCCACCACCGCCCTCGCCGAACAACCGCTCCCGCTCAAGACCACCTTCCAGGGCACCGCCAAGTTTCAGGCCGTGGCGGCCAAAGCCCAGCGCGAGAACTGGCGGGCGCTGCCGATCGGAGATCGCATGGCCAAGATCGGCCTTGAGCTCAAGGGCACGCCCTACAGGGGGTTCACCCTGGAAATTCACGATCGGGTCGAGTCGCCTTCAGCCAACTTCAACGGACAGGACTGCTGGACCTTCTTCGAGATATGCCTGGGCATGGCCCGCATGCTGGAGACCCCGAAGAAGACCTACACCCCGGGCGATCTCCTCGATCAGATTGAGTGGACCCGGTATCGCGGCGGACAGTGCCGGGGCAACTACCTCGATCGCATTCACTACCTCGCCGAGTGGTATATCGACAATGACAAGCGCAAGACCGTGGTGGACATCACGCGCAGGTTCCCCACCCAGCGGATGCCTCCCCAATGCGGCGAGATGACCAGGCTCTGGAAGCACTACCGCTACCTCAAGATGAACCCCGAACTCCGCGCGGGCATGGCCCAACACGAGCAGCGCTTGAACAAGACCGCGGTCTTCATGGTCCCAAAAGACAAAGTCGCCGGCATCGAACCAAAACTGCAAAATGGGGACATCATCGGAATCGCCCGCCACGACAATGGATCCTACTGCTCACACGTCGGCATCATCATTGTCGACCAAGCTGGCCAGCGGCGCTTCATGCACGCGAGCACAACTTACAAGAAGGTCACCATCGACAGCACCATCTCCGCCTACCTGAACAAGTTCAAGAAGCACGCCGGAATCCTGGTCGCCCGTCCTCTCCCGGCAAAACGATAACGAGCTCCTCGATGGAACCGGGATTTCCTTCTCGATCACTTCCTTGCCGAGCAGTGCGACTGCCGCTCTAATCCGTCCGTGCACTCCGTCACCGAACTGCTCCAGCAATTGGTCCGCATTCCCTCCGTCAATCCCGACGGTGATCCGGGGACCGATCAGTGCGGCGAGCAGGAAATCGCAGACTGGCTGGGCACCTTCCTCGGCGACGCTGGATTCTCGGTGACGTTGGAGGAAGTGCACCCAGGCCGCCCGAACCTGATCGCCCGCGCGCCCGGTCCCGATGATCGCCCGCGCATCCTTCTCGGCCCGCACCTCGACACCGTGAGCGTGGGTGGCATGACGATCGATCCCTTCGCCGCCGAAATTCGCGACGGCAAGCTCTGGGGCCGGGGCGCCTCGGACACCAAGGGCCCGATGGCCGCCATGATCTGGGGACTCCTCGAGAACCGCGAGCGCCTTGCCGAGCTCCCGGTGGCCGTCGACTTCGTGGCCTTCATGAGCGAGGAATCCGATCAGTACGGCTCCAAGCACTTCGCCAAGCACCACGGCTCGGAATACGAGTTTGCCATCGCAGGCGAACCCACTTCGCTCGACATCGTCTACGTCACCAAGGGCTCGCTGTGGGCCACCCTGAGCGCGACTGGCAAGGCCGGCCACGCCTCGCAGCCGGAGCTCGGAGACAACGCGATCATGAAACTGGTCCGCGCCCTCGAACCGCTCGAGCGCGACCTCATTTCCGAGCTCAACGAGTTCACTCATCCCGTGCTCGGCCGCTCCACCCTGAACGTGGGCATGATTCGCGGCGGCACCCGCGCCAACATCATTCCCGAACACGCCTCGGCCCAGATCGACATCCGCTTCGTCCCCGACCTCGTCACCAACGGCACTGCTCTCGATTACGTGGAGGCCTTCCTGGCAAAGCGCAAGCTGCCTCTCGAAGTTTCGCGACCAGTCGAAAACCCGCCCATGGAAGTCCCCGCCGATCACGAGTGGCTGACCCGACTTCGCGCGATCCACCCGGAGTCAAAACTGGTGGGCGCCCCCTGGTTCTCCGACGCCGCCCACCTCAACGACCGCGGCATTCCCGCCGTCTGCCTCGGGCCGGGCTCCATCGCCCAGGCTCACACCAAGGACGAGTTCATCAGCATCGCCGATCTCGAGCGCGGCGCGAAATACTTTACCAAGCTGGTCGCGAACCTCGCCTGAACCGCCAAGCCATTATTCGACCCTCCGGAACTCCCCGCCTCTTCGTTGCCTGGCCCCCATCTCACAACCCCAGCTTCTTCCGGTTCCTCTTCGCTTCCTCCTCGGCCTTCCGATCATCCTCCTTCTTCTTCTTCACCTTCGCGGCCTTGATTCGCTCCGCATCTTCCCGCTTCCTCGCTTCCAGCTGCCGCTGCTTGCGCTCGCGTATTTCACGATCCCGACGTTCCAGCACGGATTCTCCTTTCAGGAAGGGATCATCGGCAACCCGCGCGCCCAGCCCGGCGGTGAGGAACAAGGTGGGTTGAAGAGCGGCGGATGAAAAACGAAGCTCATCCAGGATCAGCGGAACGCGCTGCCCCTGGATCCGGAACGGGCCGCTGGCATCCGGGCGCAGATCGGCAAGGGCGAGCGAGGCGGAAGCCACTACCTCGTTGTCGAGGTAGAGCGTCATCTTCCCGTGGGTGGCGGAATCGGCGGGGTTCCACACCGCCGCAAAGTGGTGCGCGAAGCCATCGAAGAGCGGAAGCTCCTTGGCCAGGGCCTGCACCTTCTCCGCACCCGTTTCATACATGAAAGCCAGGAAGCCGTTCGCACTCCGCCCCCGCCGCGCCGCGATCCGCCATCCGTGGGCACCGTCCTCATCCCCGTCCGAGATGGTCCCTCCCAGGGTTCCGCCCACCCCATTGAACTTCACCCAGCCCTCATAGGTGAAGGCCGCCTCCGATCTCATCCGAAACGTTCCGGCTTTCTCCGGAGCCTCTCCCACGTGCAGGACCTGCGCGGCAAACGCATTCGCCTTGAGCGTCAGGGGGACCGGGTTGGGCGCGATCCCCACCACCGGAGTCCAAGACTTGTAGCTCCCCAGGAAATTGTTGCCCTCCGAATCACCAAACAATCGCGAGCCCGCCTCCTCATCGAAACTCCAATGCGCGATAGTCCGCTCCGGGGTAAGAATGGGCGTTCCGTTTTTTCCACGACGATAGAGAATCACGCGTTCATCGCGGGAGAATCGACGGCTCCACACCGCCACTTCGTCGATCGTGAAGTTCGCTTCGGGAGAGCCAATGGTCACCGCAACCACGCCCGGGGGAACCTTGGGAAGGTCTTCTGCCCGCGGATCGGAATTGGTCGAGTTGTCGATCCAGATCGTGGTAATTCCCCCGCCGTTTTCCACCAGGACGTGGTGCCATGCGGCATCCTGGGGGTAATCGACTCGCACCACCTCGCCCATCCGATCGAGATTGGCGACGATCTGCTTGTTCTCGATCCGAAGCTCACAGTATTCGTGGAAAGAGACCAGGTTCGAAGGTGGGTCCACTCCTGCCTCCTCGCCCTCCTTGGGCTTCTTGGGCGTCACTTTGGGCGGGAGGCGCAGCCAGAAGGAAATCGTCAGCCCCTTGAGTTCGGACGGGAGAACCTTGGGCACCGAGGTCAGCGCTCCGCCTTTCTCGAATCGACAGGCCAGACCAACCTGGCCGGCCTCCCCCAGAATTGCGGCACCAGTTTGCAAATCCCGCCCTCCATCGGAGAGATCTCGCAGCACCGTCGTGCCGGGAGCTTCGTCGAGGGAGGTGTAGAAGAGCAGGCCTTCGCCCAGCCCGATCATCTTCTGGAGGACATCCGGCGGCGCGGGCACGACCGCCGGAACGGGATTCGGAGTGACCGGCGGCAGGACAGGCACCACCGCGATCGCAGGGAGCGGTTCGGTATCCGGCGCGGCTGGACCGACAAATTCAATTTCGCCGGGGGCAGGGGCCATGGCCTCGATGGGCGGCCCTACCAAGGCGATGGCGCCCCGGTTGTCAGCCTCACGGGCCCATGGATCAATGAGGGCGGCAGGCTTGGCTGGTTCCTCCTCCTCGTCCCTCTCGTTGTTGGCCAGGTAGAACACTCCACCCACCAGCGCGGCGAGGAGCGGGACGACGAGGAGAGCCGACTTCGATCGCGAACGCCGGTGAGTGGGCGCCGGCGTCGGTTGGGGAATCGGCATGGAGGCTGATGAGGTGTCGCCCGCAATCCCCGTGGGAACCACCAACTCCCTCACTCCTTCATCATAAGCGCCATCCGTTTCCATCGCGGCGGCCGAGCCCTCGGAAATGGCGCGCATGGCCGCGTGCTCTTCCAGTCGGCGATCGAAAACTGTTAGAAAGAACGGCGTGATCGCGAGTCCCGAACCGAGAAGATCGACACGGTAGGACTCGGGATCGAACTCGATGCGCCGATAGTAGAGCTTCCGCGAATCCGAATCATAGATGACGTAGCGCGCGCGTATATCCTCGTAAGTGCGCGGTTCACCCACCGACCCTACGTTTACGATATAACGGAGATCTTCGTTGAGCATGCAGTCCTGGTCCTCCAGCTTCAAGATCGATCCATCCACTTCCTGGCAAAACAAGGCCGGGCGATGAGTATGACCCACGAATGTGACCCGGTGATCCCGTGCCGCGAAGTTCTCCCTCACTTCCGCAGCAGTTTCGATATATCCAAAGCGACCCGGCTCGACGACCTCGGCGTGAACGAAAAGGAGCTCCTCGCTTTCGATCGCCAAGGGCATGCGTGCGAGGAAGGAGAGGGACTCCTCGTCGAGTTGCTCCCGGGTCCAATCAATGGCCTCGCGGGCGACTGGATTGAACACCGAGGAGTCCATCAACCCGGCTGCCGCCGCGTCGTGGTTTCCCACCAGGATATTCTCGGTGCGGGCCCGAATCTCGCTCAGGACCTCCTGCGGACACGGACCATAGCCCACCACGTCGCCCAGGCAGACGTAGACCTGGACTTCCAGGTCCTCCATGTCTGCCAGCACCGCGTCCCACGCCTGGCGGTTGCCGTGAATGTCTGAGAATATTGCGTAGCGCATCGTCTCGCTCGCCGGTTGGTTGCCTGCGACGACCTCTCCGGGAGGGGCAGCCGGATTGGGAACTCGCGGGTTTTGCTGGCCCTAACAAAGCAGAAACAGGCGATTCTTCAAGCCGTCTCGCCCCGCAGACCCCTGCGCTGAGGGGCAGGTCACCTCTGGTGATCTCCACCAGATGACTCAGATCCCCGATAGGTAGAGATCCGGGCGATCATCCCCATCCAGGTCTCCATGATGGTCTCGAGAGCGGCGAGCCGCTTCCGGCGGATCTCAGCATGATCGATGTGACGGGCGATACTGCGTGCGGTCCTGGCCTTCTCCAAGCCCGTCTGAGCCATGGCGTGTACCGTCTCGAAATCGCGCTTCTTGTTGGCGGCATCCATCTCGGTGTTGAGCACCTGCAACTGCCGCAGGATGACGAGATACTCGGAGTCGAGCTCGCTATCGGAAAGCAAGCTGTAGGGAGAGACGAAGATTGTCTTCTTTTCCGGCTCCGGATTGTTGGGCGTTCCACAAGCAGCAAGCAGGAACACGAGGGCGGAGGAACAGAGTAGGCTTCTCATCAAGGTGGGTTGCGGAAGGCTACGTATATCCCTGCCCGTGACCATCCCGAAATGGCATCCTCCCCACTAGGGATTTCCACCCGAGGCGCCGACGGGCTCTTTTGGTGGAAGATTGAGCAAGGGCGGGGGCGGAACTATTTCCTGCGGGAGGATCGCTTCCAAATTCAGCTGCTGGCCCACGTTGTTGCGCGAGATGTTGTTCTTGAAGCGCGAGGCGGTGGAGCGCTTGTCCACCACGATGCCTACCTTGTAATTCTTTTCGGCCACGTTGCCTTCCAGAGCCACGGAGGTCCCCTCCCCTTCCACGAGAAATCCCCCGAGAAGGTTCAACTCTGCCCGATTGGCGCGCAGGACGGCCTGACTGCCGTTGGAGACCATGATTCCCACTTCGCGATTGCGGTCCGCGGTGCACTGCGTCACCATGGACTTCACCCCGGGTGACATCAGGAGCACGCCGGCCAGACCATTCAGGGTGGTGCGCGACTTGCGAATCTCCACGCTGCCTCCGGCCCAGGCGTCGATTCCATGGTGAAAGTTAGACTCGAAGCGGCTATCGGCCACGTCAGCCCGGCTCTCGTCACCGTAGACGGCCAATCCGTCCCACCCACACTTCGAAACCGTCACATTGCGCAACCGTCCCAGCCCACCATTGATCACGGCGATCCCATGGCCGGAGCCATTCACCACCCGGCAATCTTCCACGCTTAGCTCGACTCCATCGGCAGCCACCACCGGATAGCGTTCCTCGGTCAGATCGATCCCGGCTTGCTGCAGGGTCACGTGCGCGACCCGGCTTCCGGTGGCATCCTTCCTGGCCAGCAACACGCTGGCGACCTTGGCCTCACACTCGATGATGGTCTTGTCGGAGCCCGCGCCCTCCAAGTCGACTTTCACCGTGAGCGTCAGCGATTCCTTGTAGGTTCCCGGGCCAATCCGCACCTTGTCATTCGACCGGGCCGCTTTCAAGGCTTCCGCGATGGTCGAATAATCACCAGGAACCTCGAGGACCCGGGTGTAGCTAGACATCTTCTTGTAGAGCACTTGGAAGTCCTCGTGATCAGCGAGGCGGATCGCTTCCCGCAGGGCTTCCAGGGCCTCCTCGGAATGCTCCCCCTCATCGAGGGCAAACGCCTTGTCGTAGAGTTCCCGCGCCATGATCCGGCGCTCTTCGAGGATCTTCATCCCCTGCGCGGAAGCGCTCTTCAGGCGCGCAAGCTGGGCATGGCTCGGCGCGATGCTCTCCAGCTCCGCAGTGCGCTTCGCGAGCACCACCCATTTTTCATCGCGCAGCGCTTCCTCTGCACTCTCCAACATGATCACGATCTTGTCGTAGACCCGGCCGTCCTCGATACTCTTGAGCATCGCCAGCACCTCTTGGTGCCCCGGCTCCATCTCAAGAACCTCCTTGCCCTTGGCCTCTGCCTCATTCCAGTCGCGCTGTTCGATCGCGGCGCGAGCGGATCCCAGGAGGAACCCGAGCTTCTGCCTGCGCACGGCCTCCTTGCCCTCTTCGATGCTGCGAAATCCGTCGCGGGCGCGCTGTGAATCCGGTTCGAGAGAGGAGATCTCTTGATAAATCGCTTCCGCCTTCGCCCAATTCCGGCTCTCCACTGCGATGCGTCCATCAAGTGCCAGGGTCTCAAGGTCGCGTTCCTGCGTGGTCGCTCGATCCTCCAGCAACATCTTGTTGGCCCACCAGGCCGACCCCACGATGCAAGCCACGAGGAAGAGGGCGAGCGCGAGGCGGCCCCCCATTCCCCTTGCCTTCAGCGAGGGCTCGCGAGCCTTCTCCGCTTCCACCACGCGCAGGGCTTCGTTCAGCCGGCCCAATTCCTCGCGGAAAATGGTCTTCACCTGCTCGTCCTTGGTGGTCTCGATCAGCTCGCCTAGCTTGGTCTCGACCTGCCGGAAAGCGGGCAGGTGGGGTGACACGATGGCACCTGACTCGAAGCCGAGGACCTTCATGGCATCCTCGTAGCTCAACTCTTCCTGGAGACGGACCGTGCTCACGGGCCGAATCTTTGGACGATTGGGAAGCGCCTTCCAATCCCAAAAGCCTTCGAGGTCACTCGAATTCCCGGGGCAGCCTGGTGACGCTTCCATTCATTGAGGTCCACCTGGCGCTGCACCCAGCGGACTATTTTCTCCTCAAACCCATGGTTTTCAATGATCTCCTCGGATGAGAGCTGCTTTCCCACGTAGTGTTCCAGAATCTCGTCGAGGATTTCGTACGGCGGCAGGGTGTCCTCGTCCTTCTGGTCCGCGCGGAGTTCCGCGCTGGGCGGCTTCTCGATGGTATTCCACGGAATGACCTCCCTCTCCCGATTCAGCCAGCGTGCCACCGCGAAGACCTTGGTCTTGGGCAGGTCGCTGATCACCGCCAGCCCGCCGCACATATCGCCGTAAATCGTGCAATATCCCACCGCCAGCTCGCTCTTGTTCCCGGTGGTGAGCAGGAGGTGGTTGAACTTGTTGGAGAGCGACATCAGGTAGACCCCCCGGATGCGGGCCTGCATGTTCTCTTCGGTCACATCCTCCGGCAGGTCGCCAAAGAGCGGCGCCATGGCACTCTTGATCGTCTCAAAGGACTCCTCGATCGGGACGATGTCGCATCGCATCCCGAGCGCCTTGGCGAGCGCAATGGAGTCGTCCACGCTGCCGCTCGAGGAATAACGGCTTGGCATCGTCAATCCGTGCACGTTGTCCCCTCCCAACGCTTCGACCGCCACCGCCGCGGTGAGTGCCGAATCGATTCCGCCACTCAAGCCGATGCAGGCCGTGCGGAATCCACACTTGGTCGCATAGTCGCGCAAGCCGAGCACGAGCGCCTCAAAGAACTGCTCTTCCTCAACTGCGTCTTGGACAGGATCCGTCTTCGAGCTCTCGAGATCAATGACCGCGACCTCTTCCCGAAAGGCGCTCATCTCGCGGAGAACCCTGCCGTCCGCCGCCACCACCACCGAACTGCCATCAAAGACCAGCTGGTCATTGCCGCCGATGTAGTTGCAGTAGACCAGGGGCACTCCGCAGTCCTTCCCGACCTTGCACAAGAGCTCCCGCCGGATCGCCGCCTTGCCGGCATGAAACGGGGAAGCGCTGAGATTGATGAGAATCTCCGCGCCGCCCTCCATCAGCTCGGCCACCGGATCGCGCTTGTAGAGCGGCCGGTGCAGGTAATCCTCGGTCCAGATGTCCTCACAAATCGTGATGCCCAGCTTGCGCCCCTGCCAATCAACGGGAGCGCACTGCTCAGGAGGCTCGTAGTAGCGCCGCTCATCGAAGATGTCATAGGTGGGCAGCAGCGTCTTGAAGACCTTCGCCACGATCTTCCCGTTCTCCAGGAGGGCCGCTGCATTGCGGAACGGCTTGCCCGGCGCCTCGCTCTCGTTGCAATCGACGTAGCCCACCAGGAGCGGCACCTCGCCGATCTCACTCGCGAGATAGTCGAGGGCCTGCAGGCACTTGGGAACGAACCCCGACTTGAAGACCAGATCCCGCGGCGGATAGCCCACCAGCGACATCTCCGGGGTGACCACCAACTCCGCACCCAGGTCCAACGCTTCGCGATAGGCATTCACGATGCGCTTCGCGTTGGCGGGGAAGTCCCCCACCGTGCCATTGATCTGGGCCAGACCGATCTTCATCTGGATTGTTCGCTCTGCTTCGATGCTCGATCTGCGCTCATTTCGCCCCTGGCTCGTCAGTATGCCATCGCGAATCTCGCTTGAAAACACCGATTGCGTTCAACTGTCCACAAGCACTTCGCAGACAATTCACATATTCGGAGTAAATAGGGGCTTTCTCGGCCGGTCGTAATCGAGACCGGAGGGAGTTCACCAGAGCCCATACTTTTCGAACACCAGCGCGTAGCATCCCATCAGGAAATTCGCCACCCCGTGCATCACCACGCAGGCGAGGAGGCTCTTGGTCCACACCGCGCAGGAGTAGATCAGGGTGCCCCACACCAGGGCCGCCCCCCAATCCGCGGGGCTGTGGATGAAGACCACCAGCGCAGTGACGATCAGGTAGCTCCTCCATGAGAAGGTCCCGAAGGGCACCTTCCAGTAGTCGCCATCCGGATTGAGAAGAAAGCGCATGAGAAAGCCGCGCCACAGAAGCTCCTCCACCATCGCAACCACGATCACCGCACGCGCGAAGCGCAGGATGGTGGCGGTCCACCAGGCGGCCGGGCTCTCAAAGACGCTGGGATCGAACCCTTCACGCCGCGGCAGAATCCCGAGCGCTTTCTTCCACCCCTCGGGCTCTTCGGTGAGCCCCCACCATTCGTAGGTCTGGGTCGGAAGGAGCCAGATGCCGATCCCGATCGCCCCCAGCACCGCGCCCACCAACACCTTCCAGGTCGACCACTTCAGATCGTAGTGCCGCCACCAGAAGAGCAGCAGGCCTCCTGCGATGACGGTTTGCAGGGGGTAGATCCATTGTTCCGGGTAGCGCCGCCACCAAGGGAGATACTCGTGGTCCCGGAAGACGCTCTCCATCGAGCCGGTGACCATGACAAGGCCTCCACCCACCAGCATGAAGGCCACCAGCGGCATCACGTGCGCGAGCGTCCGGTCGTCTCTGATCTTCGCGAGGTTCATCTCACCGTAGCTGCTGCATTGGATGCCAACACCAACATCATCCCAAGGTCCCGGTAAAGCGCTCGATTCGATTCAAGGCCTCCTTCAACGGCGCAAATGCAGTGGCATAGCAGCACCGTAAGAATCCCTCTCCACTCGCTCCAAATGCGTCGCCTGGAACAGCGGCCACGTTCTCCGATTCGAGAAGTCGCATCGCGAATTCCTTGCTGCTCAGCCCAAACTTCCGCACATCGGGAAAAACGTAGAAGGCGCCCCCCGGCAGGTGGCAATCGATGCCGATCTGGTCGAGACGCTCCACGATATAGTCGCGTCGTTCCCGGTAGCTCTCCTTCATCCGCTCCACCGACTGCGCCCCATTCTCGAGCGCCTCCTGGGCCGCCGCCTGGCTCGTGATGGGCGCGCAGAGCATGGAATACTGATGGATCTTCATCATGGCTTCCGTCAGGGGAGCCGGGGCGCAGGCATAGCCCAGCCGGAAGCCGGTCATGGCAAAGGCCTTGGAAAAGCCATGCAGAAGAATGGTGCGCTCGCGCATTCCGGGCAGCGCTGCGATCGACACGTGCTTGATGCCGTCGTAGCGTAGCTCACAGTAGATTTCATCGGTCACCACGATGAGATCGTGCTCCACACACAACTTCGCAATCCCCGCGAGATCCTCCGCGGAGGCCACTCCCCCGGTCGGGTTGGTGGGAAAGTTCAGCACGAGAACCCGCGAGTTCGGCGTGAGGGCCTTGGCGAGGGCCTCCGGCTTCAGGGAGAACCCATCCCTCTTGCGCGTGGCCACGGGCACCGGAATACCATAGGCCATCACGGTCCCGGGCATGTAGCTCACGTAGCAGGGCTCGTGGTAGATCACTTCGTCACCTGGATTCAGCAGTGCCCGCAGTGCCAGGTCGAGCGCTTCGGACACGCCCACGGTCACGAGAATCTCGCTCGCGGGATCGTACTCCACCTCGAAGAATCCCCCCACGTAATCGGCGATCCTCCTGCGCAACGACATGAGACCCAGATTCGAGGTGTAACTCGTCTGTCCCCGTTCCAGCGAATAGATGGCTGCCTCCCGGATATGCCACGGCGTCGAGTAATCCGGCTCTCCGACGCCCAACGAGATGACATCGTCGCGCCCTTGGACCAGCTCAAAGAAATCCCGAATGCCGGAACGCGGCACCGCGGCGACTTGCCGCGAAATTTTCGACGAATAATCCATGAGGTCTTACGGCGCCACCGGCAACCGCTCCGGATCTTCGTCCCCGCCAAAAGTGAATCCGTTCTCCTTGTATGTCTTCAGCCGGAAGCTGGATGCGGTGGAGAGCACTCCCTCCATGCTGCTGAGTTTCTCACTCACAAATCTGCCGACCTCCATGAGATCCCTGCCCTCCACCACCAGAAGCAGGTCGTAGCTCCCACTCATCAGGTAACAGCTGACCACCTGGTCAAACTTGGCGATGCGAGCGGCCAGCCGATCGAATCCGCCATCGCGCTCGGGACGCAGTTTCACCTCGATGATTCCGGACACCGTGGCGTGCTCGGTCTGGGCCGGATCCACCACCGCCTGGTAACCGAGGATCGTCCCATCCTCCGCCCATGCCGCGATCTGCTCCCGAACCTCGTCCTCAGACAGGGAGACGCGCTCCGCCAGCTCGGCTTCGGTGAACCGGGCGCTGCGGCGCAGGAGCTTCAACAAAGAGTCGTTGGCCATCGCGGGGCGCTTCTAGTTAGATCGAGGCCGCATGGCAAGACTTTGCACCCCTTCACACCGCGAGGGAATGCACCCCGCCGGCCCTCGACAGAGCAACGCGACTCGCACGGGACGGCCTCTCCCTACCGCTTTCGATCAGGCACCTGCAACGGGTCATGGCCCGACTTCCTCCGCAGCCAATTTGCGGCCTTCAGCACCAGGGGCATGCGCACAATCCAGAGTTCGAGGGCGTGTTTGCCGGGAAAGTTCATAAGGACCAATCCGGCAAGAATTGTCAGCAGTCCCTGCCCGGGAAGGGCCAGCAGGATGAGCCCCAACACCACCAGCAGGGCACCGAGGACATTCTTGAGAATCAACCCGGTCCACCGCATGACCGGATGGAGGTTGCCGAACGACTTGCTGCGATCGCGATCCGGCATGAAGTAGTCCGGGCTCATCTGGGCCACCGCCCAGGGCGCCGCGAGGAGGGCCACCACCAGCGACACCAGCGAGAACGCCCCCAGGGACCACCAAAGCCACTCGTTTTCTCGAACCCATTCGATCATCCCAATTCAGCGGAGTAAGTGGAGCGCTCAACCGCTCCACCTAATAGAGCATCATAACGATGCCACCGCCAAGCTCATTGCTGGAATCGTCCCCTCGCGATCGCTTGAACTGATTCGTCCATCGACGATTTCGATTTCCATCGAGCAATCCGTCCGGCTATACGGGACCCATGAAAACAGCTCTCCTCGCCGTTCTCGGCGCCCTCATTCTCACCCCTTCTGCCTTCGCGAATCCCGCGGAGGACAAGCGCGACGGCTTGGAGACCCTCTGGCCTAAGTTCAAGGCCGCCTGGAACAAGAAGAACATCCCCAACCTCTTGAAGCTCCACCATCCGGACTCCCCGATGCGCGCCGACTACTCCAAGCACCGCAAGCGCGTCACCGCCGAACTGAAAGGCCTCATTGAAAATGTGGGCACCATTGAAGGCTCCCACGTGGAGTCCTTCGTCAAGTTTCGCGACCGCTTCATCGTGAATGTGAGATACGCCAAGGAAGGATGGGTTCTCGGCACCTTCTGTTTGTCGAAGGACAAGAACGACCACTGGCTCCTCATGGAGGTCGACATTAATGGCGGCAAGGATCTGCTCAACGAGATCGAAGAGTTGAAGGAGACGGCCTGACAGTCTCGGCGCGAAGGTGCTTCTCTGCGCCCGCAGGCGCATTGTTTCGCTGGATTGAATTCGGTGGGAGCAAACTGCTCGCCAACACTCCCTCCCTCCGCCTCACTGCCCTCATGGTTCTGCGCACCCTGGCCGCCCTCATCCTCCTCACTCTGCCCGCCCTCAGCGCCTCCCTTCCGCGCCACATCGTCCTGATCATGGCGGACGACGTGGGCATCGAGGGACTCGGCTGCTACGGGGGAGAGGACTATCGCACACCCCATCTCGACAAGCTCGCCGCCGACGGTCTCCGCTTCACGCACGCCTACTCGCAACCGCTCTGCACGCCGACCCGGCTGCAGATCATGACGGGGCGATACAACCACCGCAATTGGCTGGCCTTCGGACTCCTCCCCAAGGGCGAAAGAACGTTTGGCCATCTCATGACCGGCTTTGCCTTCAAGACCTGCCTGGCCGGAAAGTGGCAGCTGACCTCCTACGATCCGCCCGACTTTCCGGGAGCCGCCCAGCGCCGCGGCGCAGGCACTCACCCAAAAGATGCCGGCTTCCACGACTACTCCCTCTTCCATGCCGAGGAGACGGAAGACAAGGGCTCCCGATATGCGAATCCGACCTACCTGCGCAACGGCAAGCTCCACACCGCCGATGGGAAGTATGGAGAGGATGTCACCGTCGACTTCATTGCGGACTTCATGAAACGGAATCTCAAGGATCCCATGTTCATCTACTACCCGATGGCCCTGCCCCACTGGCCGATGGTTCCAGCCCCCAATTCGAAAGAATGGCAGGATCCTTCACGGCGGCTCGAGGTGGACACGAAATACTTCAAGGACATGGTCGAATACATGGATACCACGGTCGGAAACCTCGTCGCAAAGATCGATGCGCTCGGCCTGAGGAAGGACACCTTGATCCTCTTTTACTCTGACAACGGCACCGATCGTCGCATCACCTCCCGGTTTAGTCGCAAAACAATTCGGGGCGGAAAGAACCAGGTCACGCAGAATGGCATTCGCGTCCCCCTCATCGCCAACTGGCCGGGCCAGATCACCCCGGGGACAAATTCAGACCTCATCGACGCCTCCGACTTTCTCCCGACCCTGGCCGCGCTTGCCGGGAAGAAGCTCCCGGAGGACTGGCACACCGACGGCGTCAGCTTCGCGCCGCGCCTCTTCGGAAAGGCCGGCACTCCCCGCGAGTGGGCGTTTTTCTGGTACGATCCACGTCCCGGCTGGGACAAGGACAAGTTCTCGCGCCACATCTTCGCGCTCGACCACCACTACAAGCTCTTTTCCGACGGGCGCTTCTTCGACATCGCGGGCAGCGGCTTTCAAGAGGTCCCCCTGAACCTTTCGTCGCTCAGCAAGGAAGCGCAGGCGGCGAGAGAGAAACTCCAGGCCGCCATCCAGCGCTGCATGTTGCCACCTCTTTCCGCTGCTGCAAAAGTCGAGGTCGACGCCTACGGCAAGCCGGTGCAGAAGTAGGATTGCAACTGGAGAGGCAAGCTTGTTCAGGTCAATGCCGCCCGCGTGCGGGCCACCAATCCGCTGTCAGCTTTCTTCGATCCCTGGAGCCACGAGGTGCTGGCCGCAAGGAAGCGATCCCGCATCACCGGCGAGATGCTGTAGTAGTCCTCAAGAACCGCGGAGCTGAACTTGTAGTCGTGGGAACCGGTGCCCTTCAGGTAAATCAGGCGCTGGGCCTCATCGATGAAGGGCTTGGGATTCTTCGCGGCGCGCAAGTGGGCGAGAGCCTTCCGGGCGGCTTTCATCTTGTTGCCACTGACCTCCGCAAAGACCTCCTCAAGTCCGGGCGCGCCCCCTGCTGGATCAAACTGATCAATCGACACCCCCTCCTTCACGCCTCCCCGCTGCCGGAACATGGTGAGGAAGGAAGCGTTCTGCAGGAGGAGGAAGCGCCGCGTCTCGTCGTTGAAGGTGTGCCCGTGGGCATAGTGCATCGCGTTCGTGGTGGTGCAGGCGTGAAGCGTGACGATCCCGGGTTTCCGCATGAGCATCTCCGTGGAGTGTTGGAAGATCGCGTCCCAAATCGATTGCGGTGAGACCTTCTTATTCAAGAACTCCACCACCTTGACACTGGCATCCTCCCAGCTCCCTTCCCGAAGCACGGCGAGCATTTCTGTGGTTGCCTCCTTCTTCACCTCCCCACTTTGCCAGCCGCCTCGAATCGTCTTCAGCAATTCCTCGTTCTTGCGCCCGGGCCGATCCGCCTCGTAGTCGTTGTCAGCGGGGTTTTTCCCGCCGTGTTCGAGCAGGGCATAGGCGAGCGAACGCAGAACCGGCTCGGCATGCCGCCAGCCGATGTTCTGCAGGGTGCGCCAGCTGTTGGAGACATAGATCGCCTTGTGGCCGATGTCGCGAAAGTCCCTCGCCCCGTAGCGGGCAAAGACATCAAACAACTGCTGCGCCCCACCCGTCCGCGCCAATCCCGCAACCGCTGCATCGGCCTTGGCCACGTCCCAGCGATCCATCGCGGCCTCAAAAGTCGCCCGCGCCTTGTCCGCTGCCGGCACCGCCTTCTCGTCAACCGAAGCCATGGTCCAGTTCCCTTCCTTCACATCGCGCGCCTGCGATGACTTGAACTGGTCGAGCGCCCAGAAAATTGGCAGCCATCGATCGGAGTCGGGCGAGTTCTGCGCCGCGAGGTGGGCGGAGTTCACCACCAGCACGGCATGAAACTTGAAGCCCACCGGGCGCGGCTGAATGTTGCGCACCCCGGCCAGGAGGAGGGCGGCGAGCACTTCCCGGTAGGTGGTCCCACTCGCAATCCGGGCCGCCACTTCCTCGAGGACCTTGTCCCGCGAGGTCTCCTCCAACAAACGCACGAGGGGCTCGATCTCCGGTCGAAACTGCACAAACTCCGGATCCAACTTGGCTTCCTCCGCACCCACCAGGGGCACCTTGGAGAGAAAGCCAAGAGCCCCGGCTGCTGCTCCCGCCTGCAAGAGATGACGTCGATTGGTAAAGCCGTTCATAGCGCCGGGAATCATCGGGCGCACCGGCGGTTCCGCAAGGAAGAACGAGTACCATCTGGACCGCTCCGAGTCATGGCGACATTGCCCGGTTTACTTCTTAAACCCGGGCGCGATCTTCCATCCCGGATTCCCCTTCGCGTTGAAGCGATAGGCCCCCGCGTCAAACGACTGGCTGCGCTTGGTCCCGTTGAAATCCGCGACCGCGTTCTTCATCGCCGCCTTGCCAATCAGGCAGGACCCCGGCGCGGGATAGAAACTCCGCTCGCCCTTCACGAAATCTGCGCCAACCGCGCCCCCTCCCTGCCACTGCGCCGCGGCCAACGGTCCCAACCCGGAGATCCGGCCGCTGCCTGCATTCCCGACCAGTCTGATCGCCTTCCCCCGGCCCGCCTGGATCGCGGTCGCCCCGTAAAGCGCGTTGTTTGCCACCACGATTGGCCCGCTGAACTTCCTGCCGTTGAATGGCGGGATAATGCGGAGCGCGGTCCTGCCCTTGGTCACCACCGTGTTGTGCGTGATGAAGAGGGTTCCCACCACCGCACTCTGATGATCGCGCGAGTAGATTCCGTTCCCGCCGGTGTTGAAGATGATGTTGTTCCTGATGATCGCGTCGGCGGCGGCCTGGATCCCGTTGTCGCCCGTGTTCCAAATCACGTTGCGCTCGATCACATTGCTCTTCCTGCCATCCGTCCCGTAGACGATCACTCCGGGATACTTCGTATCGTGAATGACGTTGTCGCGGATGATGTTCCCGTAGCTCCCATCCTTGATCTCAATGCCGTCGCCCTGACTGACCTTCGGTCCATTCAAGTGATGGATGTAGTTTCGCTCCACGATTGAATTGAACATCACCCCCGTGGTCGAGCCGTCCTTGGTATTGTTGCCGCCGAGATAGAAGGCCTCCCCATGTCCGGCGGTGTGATGAATGTGGTTTCCGCGGAACACGAGCCTCTCATAGGTGCTGGTCGAATGATTGGCCGTGATCGCCACCCCTCCGACGTGGTGAATGTGCAACCCCTCGAAGAGGAGGTGTTTGGGCTGTGCCTTCCCTTGGCGCTCGATCCGGATTCCCGTGCTCCCACCCGTGATTTCCAGGTCATGGATCTCAAGATACTGGCAACCCGCCATGTTGATCGAGTTCTGGCGGGCATCGGGCCGTTTCAGGATCGCGCCCTTGGCCCGGATCGCGATGACCTTCCCCTCGGTCCCGCGGTGATTCATCTCCAGGCGCCGCCGGTCGGAGTAGGTTCCCGGTGCCAGGATGACCTCGTCACCCGGTTTGAGCCCGCTCCCGTGCAAGACCTCGAACCACTTCGACGTGGGGGTGAGCCGAACGGTCTTCGCGTCAGCCGCCGCCCCAACGAAGCTTGAGAGAGCCAACACGATAACAGCAATTCTCACGGCCCTTCCTTGACCGTCGCCCCACCCTTCACCAGCACCTTGCGTCCCTTCAAATCGTAACTGCCCCCGGTCCGCAGGGTCACCCACTTCTCCTTGTCGGGCGTCTTCTCCTTCCACTTCTTCGGATCATAGACCAGCACCGCGCCGTTCTCCTTCCCGATCACCTCGAAGCGGTCACCCTGCACCACGATTGCGACATCCTCGTCGATTCCGATCCCCAACAGGGCGGCCCGGTCGAACTCCTTCCGCATCTTCTTCCTGGGATCCTCCAGCACCTTGATCAGGCCCTTCTCGCGACCCCGCGCGACCACGTGCTGATCGATGGCGGTGTCCCGCATATAGCCGAACCCGCGCTGCACATCGCCCACCATGATGGTGTTGCCGCTGGTGTCGCCCCGCGCGAGGAACGATCCCTGGATCGTGGCGCCGGCTGAGGAGCCGCCGATTGCTCCGCCCCGCTCCAACACCCTGAGAAACTCCTTCTCGGTCCGGGTTCCGCCGTACGCCTTGGTAAAGCGCCACTGCCGTCCGCCCCCGAACCAGATGCCGGTCGCCGTGGTGATCGGTTTCACAAACTCCGCGGTATCGGCCACCTTCCGGTCGTGGGTATGCAGCACGGTGGCCTCGGCCACTCCGAGTTTCTCCTTGGCGTAGCGGAGCGCCCCGGAATTCGCATAGTTGAATTCCGGACTGCTCGAAGCGGCGGTGGTCACAATCACGATGCGCGCCTCCTTGCCGCCCGCCAACTCGACGAACTTCGCGAAGATCTGCTCGAACGTGCGATCCTTGCCTCCGCCGCCCATGATGACGAGCGCCCCCTTCTTGGGCCCGACCACCGGAGCGGCCTTCCCGGCTTCGAGCACACCCCCAAGTCCCACTCCAAGCGACAAGCATACGGCAAATCCAATCTTCTTCATCACGGCGATATCCAACTCACTCCGCAGGCTTCGCCCTGACAAGCTCGAACGCTCGTGGACTGGATGATTTGTCATCGCAGAACGGGCGGCCGAAGGTCACGATGGACAGGAAGAGCAAAGGTCGTTACCTGTCTCGCCAACCATCTCTAACAAAGTCATGTCACTCGCCCGCATCCTTCTCCTCCTTTCCATCCTGGCCACAGCACTGCAAGCCGCCGAACGGCCCAACATTGTCTTCGCGATTGCCGATGACTGGGGCTGGCCCCACGCGAGCATCTACGGAAACGACGAGGTTTGCCAGACCCCCACCTTCGATCGCATCGCGAAGAACGGCATCCTCTTTCACCACGCCTACATCTCCTCACCGTCCTGCACGCCCTCGCGCAATGCGATCCTGACCGGACAGTACCACTGGCGACTGGGCGGTGGCGGCAACCTGTGGAGTGTGCTCGACACCAGGCACCAGACCTATCCCCACCTCCTTGAAGACGACGGCTACTTCACCGGCAGCTGGCGCAAGTCGTGGGGCCCCGGCAACGCGTCCAATTGGAAACGCTATCCCTCCGGCGCCCGCTTCAAGAACCCCGAGGACTTTCTTGCCAAGTGGAAAGCGGATGGTGACAAGCCGTTCTGCTTCTGGTTCGGCGCGAGCGATCCCCACCGCGGATACAAACTTCACTCCGGGGAAAAGAGCGGAATGGATCTCAGCAAGATCAAGCTCTTCGACCACTACCCCGACAGCAAGGAGATCCGGGGAGACGTGGCGGACTACTACTTCGAGGTGCAACGCTTCGACCGCGAGTTCGGGCAGTTCCTCGACAAGCTCGAGAAACTCGGCGCCCTTGAGAACACCCTCGTGATCATGACCGGCGATCACGGCATGCCCTTCCCGCGCTGCAAGTCGAACCTCTACGACTCCGGTGCGCGGGTGCCGATGGCCGTGCAGTGGCCCAGGATGATCAAGAAGGGGCGCGTGGTGCAGGACTTCGTGAGCACCACCGACCTCGCTCCCACCTTCCTCGAAGCGGCCGGCCTCAAGCCGCTCGAAGCGATGACGGGACGCAGCCTCATGCCGATCATCCAGAACGATCAGAGTGGAACGCTGGAGCCCGCCGCCCGCGCTCACGTCCTCACCGGCAAGGAGCGCCACGTCCTGGCCCAGGAAGCGCCCGACACCGGCGGCACTCCCATGCGCGCAATCCGGACCACCGACTACCTTCTCATCAAGAACTACCGCACCGACCGTTGGCCCGCGGGAACGCCGAACCACGAAAAGGCCACCATCAAGGGAGCCTGGCTCGCCGACTGCGACAACGGACCGACCAAGTCCTACATGGTCGACCACAAGGACAAGGACGCCGAGCACCGCAGCAAGTACGAGCTCTCCTTCGGCAAGCGCCCGACCCTGGAACTCTACGACCTCAAGAATGATCCCGGCCAACTGGTCAACGTGGCCGCGAGCGCGAACTACGTGGAGATTGCGAGAAAGTTGGAGGGACAACTCGAAGCCGAATTGAAAGCGAGCGGCGATCCCCGCGTGATGGGCAGGGGCGAGGAGACCTTCGACAAGCCCAAATATCTCGGCGGGGCCCCGAAGTTTCCGAAGGCGAAAGCGCCGAAGAAGCGCCCCTGATTGTGCTCCGGCTCGACAAGCTACTTGGGGCTCGAGCATTCGATCTTCGTCCGGCGGCCCTATTGAACTTTGCCGTGGGATTCAGCCCACTGTTCACGATTCCTTGACGCACCGCCTGCGATATCATCCCTCTGTTAGACCATGTCCGACGGTGTCCTCGCTCTGCTTTCCTTTCTGCCGATCCTGAGCGTTGCAATCCTCCTGGTCGGACTACGCTGGCCCGCCAGCCGCGCGATGCCGTTCTGCTACGCCATCGCGGCGGTTCTCGCGCTCTTCGTCTGGCGCGTGCCGTGGCCGAAGGTGGCCGCGGCTTCCATCAACGGCCTGGTCATCACCCTCACCCTGCTCTACATCATCTTCGGTGCCATCCTGCTTCTCAACACCCTGAAGGAGAGCGGGGCGCTGCGAGTGATCCGGCAGGGCTTTACAGACATCTCGCCCGACCGCCGGGTGCAGGTCATCATCATCGCCTGGCTCTTCGGATCCTTCATCGAGGGTTCGGCCGGATTCGGCGCGCCGGCCACCGTGGCGGTGCCCCTTCTCGTCGGTCTCGGATTTCCCGCCATGGCCGCGGTCCTGGCCGGCATGATCATCCAGAGCACCCCGGTCTCCTTCGGCGCGGTGGGCACCCCCATCAAGGTGGGCGTCGATGGAGGACTGGCCGCCGACAAGGGCGTGCAGGACTACGCCGCGAACGCCGGCTACGTCGACAACTGGGACGGATTCCTGGCCTCCATCGGCCTCAAAGTGGCTACCCTTCATGCCTTCACCGGCATCCTCGTGCCGCTCCTCCTGTGCGGTCTGCTGACCCGTTTCTATGGTCAGAACAAGAGCTTCCTCGAGGGTCTCCGCATCTGGAAATTCGCCCTCTTCGCCGGCCTCGCCATGATCGTGCCCTACTGGTTGGTGGCTTGGTTACTCGGCCCGGAGTTTCCTTCCCTGGTGGGCGGACTGGTCGGCCTCTTCGTGGTGGTGGCCGCCGCCAAGCGTGGATTGTTCATGCCGGCCCCCGAAGACACCTGGGACTTTGCCCCGCGCGACAAGTGGAATCCGGAGTGGATCGGTGATCTGCGCATCGCGGATGACGAAGAGAATTCGCGGAGCATCGGAATGTTCAAGGCCTGGCTTCCCTACCTGCTGGTGGGACTCCTGCTGGTCCTGACTCGCGTGATCGATCCTCTCACGGACTGGCTGAAAGACTGGCATCTCACCGTCCACACTCCCATGGAGGCCTCCCTTGCGGCGAGGAGCTTTGAATTCCTCTACCTCCCCGGCGCGGTCTTCATCGCGGCCTCCTTGTTCACTTTTTTTCTGCATCGCATGAAGTGGCGGCGCTACCAGGCCGCCTGGGCATCGTCCTTCAAGACCACCGCGGCGGCCTCCATCGCGCTCGTCTTCACCGTTCCGATGGTCCAGGTCTTCATCAACTCGGACGGGGGAGGCGCGGGCTACGACCAGATGCCCGAAGCTCTCGCCACCGGAGTGGCCGCCCTTGCGGGAGGGGCGTGGCCGATCCTCTCGCCCGTCATCGGCGGCCTCGGTGCCTTTGTCGCCGGATCGAACACCGTGAGCAACATGATGCTCTCGCTCTTCCAGTTCAACACCGGTCAACAGATCGGGGTCGACCCCACTTGGATCGTCGCCCTGCAGGCGGTTGGTGGCGCGGCGGGCAACATGATCTGTGTGCACAACATCGTGGCGGCCTCCGCGGTGGCCGGACTGGTGGGCAAGGAGGGGCTGGTCATTCGCAAAACCGTGTTCGGCTTTCTTTATTACGCCCTCTTCGCGGGCTCGCTGGGATACGCCATCGTCTCTTGGGACAAAGGAATCTTCAACATCGGGACCCTCATCGTGATCGCCTTTTGGGCGGCCACGGTCCTCCTGATCATGCTCAGTGGGAGGAAGGCGCGATCTGTGACGAAGCAGGA
The DNA here is from genome assembly GCA_046581525.1 of Roseibacillus sp. Classification (GTDB taxonomy): domain Bacteria; phylum Verrucomicrobiota; class Verrucomicrobiia; order Verrucomicrobiales; family Akkermansiaceae; genus Roseibacillus_B. The sequence continues at coordinate 25,788 of JAYGGC010000269.1, forward strand.
GACCGCAGAGCCTGCGGCAGGACCAGATGCCCCCACCGAGGACGACGCCCCGACAGTCGCCGAAACAAGGGAGGAATCGGAACCCGAACCGGAGAGTCAAACCCAACCCCCGGAACCGAAGGCCGAAAACGATCCTGAGGGCGATGCCCCGGATGACACGGACGACACCGATCGCGCGGATGACTCAGATGACCCGGACGCTCCTGGTAGCGAAGACCCGCCCAACGACCAATCCAAGAATCAGCCAAACGATTTGACCTGATCCCAAGCCACGGATCCCTCCCTCAACTTCCCAGCCATGCTCCGCCAAGACTACATCCTCCGGGAGATCGAGCGCATGGTGGAATTCTGCCTGCGCGCGATCGGCTTGAAACAGACGGACGCGATCGAGGATTTCCAGCAGTTCCTGGAGGAGAACTGCGAAATCCTGACCGGGCTGCCGCTGCAGACCTTGATCGACACTGACGCGCAGAAGTTGGTGGCCCTCTTCTATCACCCGGGCACTGCCAAGCTCCCGCAACTGGTTTCCTGTGGCGCCTGGCTCTGTGAGGCCGCGGATGTCAGCCTGCTCGCCGGCCGGGACCGGGAAGCGCGGCTCCTCTACGTCCGCGGCGCCCAAATCCTCGGCTTCATGACTGCCCAGCACGGTCACGAAAACGAGTTTGCCCCCCTGCACGACCATCTCGCCCGGCTGCGTGCGCGGCTCGACGACTACAAATTTGCACCTGATGAGCGGGCTAAAGTGCAGGCCCTCCTCACCCCCAAGGCTCCTTCCTGAGATTTTTGGTGCGGTTCGCGGCGCTCTTTCTAGAATCACGGTCACCATCCCCATGAGCAAGGTTCGAGACATCACCGATTACCTCCGCGAAACCGTCGAAGCCGGCGGCTCGGATCTTCACCTCGCGGCCAATGCCCCGCCCGCCGCGCGCCTGAATGGAACGATCTGTCCGCTGGAGGATTTCGCCCTCAGCCCCGACGACTGCAAGGGCCTCATCATGGGAACGCTCTCCGAAGCCCAGCGCGCGAAGCTGGAGGAAGAATGGGAACTCGACTACGCGATGGCGGTGCAGGGGGTGGGACGCTTTCGCGGAAACGTGCACTACACCCAGACCAACATGGAGGCCGCCTTCCGCTACATCCCGGAAAAGATCCCCGAACTCGCTGATCTTGGGCACAGCCCCGCCGTTGACAAATTCTGCCAACTCCAGCGCGGACTGGTGCTCGTCACCGGAGTCACCGGCGCAGGGAAGACCACCACGCTGGCCGCCATGATTCGGCGCAACGCCGAGACGCATTCCGGAGTCGTGATCACGATTGAGGATCCGGTGGAGTTTGTCTTTCCCCACATGTCGAGCATCATCAAGCAGCGCGAAGTGGGCCGCGACACCAAGAGCTTTTCCCGTGCGCTCAGGCAGGCCCTGCGCCAGGATCCCGACGTCATCGTGGTGAGTGAGTTGCGCGACCTGGAAACCATTCGCATCGCGCTTACCGCCGCGGAGACCGGCCACCTCGTGCTCGCCACCCTGCACACGGTGGACGCCCCGCAGACCATCGACCGCCTGGTCGACGTCTTTCCGGCCGACCAGCAGCAGCAAGTCATCGCACAGCTGGCCAACGTGCTGCAGGGAATCATCTCACAGCGGCTCCTGCCCCGGCTGGACGGAAAAGGACGCGTGCTGGCCACCGAAGTCATGAAGATGAACTACGCTCTGCGCTCCTGCGTCCGGGACAAGAAGCTCGAACAGGTAGTCGGGCTCATGGAGGTAGGGCGCCAAGAGGGCATGCACACCATCGACGATTCGCTGGAGACTCTCATGAAAGGCGGAATGATCTCCCGGGAGGAAGCAAAGCAGCACTGCCGGGACATGACTCGCTTTGAGCCACCCGAGGTGGACGAGCAGAAGAAGTCGATCTGGACTTGAGCCCCTGTCAACCCCCGCTAGCCTCCACCCATGTCCGTCGGCGATTTGCTCCGCTATCTCTTCATGGCCGCTGTGGCCTTCGTCCTCCTCTTTGTGGGGTTGAAAATCTGGGGGAAGCAGAAGGCCGCGAAGCGGGTGGTCCGCGAGCTTCGGATCCTCACCAACCCCACCTCCTCCTTCGAGCAACTCTACGCGGAGGACGCGCAGAAGGCTCTCTTCCAATCGATGGCCACTCTCTACCGGGCGCAGACCAGGCTCAAGACCGAGCCTGGCGAGATTCTTCAACAGGTGTTTCACGGCAAGGGCGATGGCGCCTTGTTTCCCACCACCGACTTCGGCCGGGACGCTTACGTCGATCCCCGTGAAACGCTCATCCGCGACGGCTTGCTCCGCAACTACCAGCACTGCCGCACTCTCGGCCTCTTCGATGACCTCCAGGGTATTACCGCCCTCGAGATGGGAGAGGCTCCTGACATCTCCACCGGCCCCGACGCTGGCGCGACCGTGCACATCCGCCACATCATCGATCCCGCAGTCTCACCTGGCGTGGAAAAACTCATTCCCAACATGGTGATCTCGCCGCCGCCGAAGGGCTCCAAGGCCAAGTCGACCGACCTTGAGATCAAGCAAGCCAAGTCCCTTGCCTACCTTCTCACCAGCGCGAGACTCATCGAACGCGACGCCGAGGACCGGATCATCGAACACTACGAAAAGATCAACGCTCCGCCCGAGCCCGAGCCTGAACCGGCGCCCACTCCCAAACCGGAGCCCAAACCGGAGCCCAAGCCGGAGCCCGACGACGAGCCCTGCCCTTTCGGCAAGCCGCTTCCGGACAGATAGCTCCCCGCAAAGCGGAGAGAGCGGCCGACACGGATAGCCCATGGCCCGAAAGAGCAGCAAGCAAAAGCCCGTGTCGGTGCGATATTGGTTCTTCGCAATTTTTCTCACTTGGATTCCGCTCATCAACCTGGTGGCAGTTCCGCTGCTGGCCTTGTTTGGAAAGGATCAGAGCAAGGAGAACTACTATCGGGGTGTTGACTCCGCACAACATCCCCTGAGCGTTCAACCCGCGGCCTCATCCGCCGCTGCGGCAGCGGCCAAGCGGCTGCCGAATCCGTACTTCTCGGCATCGTCGTGAATGCGCCGGGTGATCTGGAGAGCGACCTCCAGGGCGGCGGCACCCTGCTGTCCGGTCACAGTGGGTTCTTTCTTCTCGCGCACCGCATCCACGAAGGCGCTGAGCTCCGCCACGAGGGGCTCGGCGGGATTGATCTCGACGTCGGCAAACCGAATGCGGCCCGACTCGATCCAGGAGATCTTGCCCTTCTGCGCCTGGTAATCGAGGGAGAGATAGCAGTTCTCCTGGAAGACCCGGATCTTGCGCATCTTCTCAGGGCTGATGCGGCTGGCCGTGATATTGGCCACGCATCCGTTCTCGAATCGCAAGCGCGCGTTGGCGATGTCCTCATGCCTGGTGAGGACCGGCACACCCACCGCATCAATGCTGACGATCGGTGAGCGCACGAGATGCAGGATCACCTCAAGATCGTGAATCATCAGATCGAGGACCACCCCGATATCGAGACTGCGATTGGGAAAGGAAGAGAGCCGGTGCGATTCAATGAAGCGGGGATGGCTGAGGCGTTCCTCGAGTTGCTTGAGGACGGGATTGAAGCGCTCGATGTGGCCAACCTGGAGGACCCGTTTGGCCTGGCCGGCGATCTCGAGGAGTTCCTCCGCCTCTGCTTCGTTGCAGGCGATGGGCTTCTCGACCAAAACATGGACCCCCCTGCGCAGGAGATTCCCACCTACTTCGAGGTGATTTTTGGTCGGGACCGCCACGCTCACGGCATCGCAGCGCGCTGCCAGGGCCTCCAGCGAATCGACCACCTCGCCCCCGAATTCCGCCGCCACTGCCTCTGCTCTGGCCCGGTCCACATCAAAAATTGCCTCCAATCGGGCCCCCTCCAGCATTCCGTAGACTCGGGCGTGATTTCGGCCCATCGCCCCTGCCCCTGCGACCCCCGCGCGGATTTCCATACCGATTCGTTGCAAAATGAAGCCCTTCCCGCAAGTCCGGCGCCACCTCTGACCTTGCAAGACACTCAAATCTAAGGTTTCGTCCCTCAAAATCGTTTCCAGAACAGTATGAGTCTTCACGCCCAACTTAGCCCTGAAGCCGAAGCCCGGCTTGAGGCCCAAAAGAGAAACTCCGTGATCACCAGCGTGGTGATCTCGCTCCTCGCGATCGCTCTCGTGATCCTGGTCCTTCTCTTCATTCTGCTCCCGAGCCTGGCCATCAAGTCGCCGACCATTGTCACCTACCAGGCCGGAGGGCCTGACGAGGACACCTTGGATCAGAAGGAGATCAATCCGCAGATTCAGCGCAAGCCTTCCGCCCCCTCTTCCTCGATGGCGAAGGTGATCGCTTCGACGACGCCTTCTCCCACCGCGGTTCCGGTGCCCGAGACGGAAGCTGAACCCAATCTTGATTTCGGAAGCGGCGACGACTTTGGTGCAGGTTGGGGATCGGGCGGCGACGGCGGCGGTGGTGGATTTGGAAACATTCCGGCCATCATGCGCAAGCGTTGCTCCAAGCAAGACCGCATGCAACGCCTCCTGGCCAACGGCGGCAACGAGAAGTGCGAGGAGGCCGTGCTCAAATCGCTTCGCTGGATGAAGGAAACACAGAGCAAAGAGGGCTCATGGGGCGGCGGCACCAAGGTGGCCTACACCGGTCTCGCACTCCTCGCTTTCCTCGGTCACTGCGAGACTCCGACCTCCGAGGAGTTCGGCGAATGTGTCACCAAGGCCATTCTGTTCCTGGTCAACAATTGTCAGAAGCAGAAGGGCCGGATGGGCGCCAATCTCCAGGACAAGCATTGGTCCTACTCCCACGCCATCGCAACCTACGCCATCGCCGAGGCTTACACCTTCTGCAGCCAGCAGAGCATCAACCTTCCCGGCCTGAAGGACTCCGTGCAGCAGAGCGTGCAGTGGATCATTGACAACCAGAACAAATCCGGTGGTTGGGAATACGCCTACGAAGAAGCAGGCGGCCGGGGCGGAGACATGTCGATCACCGCCTGGCAAATGCAGGCGCTCAAGGCCGCCAAGCACACCGGCCTCGAGTTTCGCAACATGCGCGGCTGCATCAGCAAGGCCCTCAAGTATTGCGCTACCTGCCAGGCCGGCAGCGGCGGATTCGGTTACGCCGGCCCCAGCCCGCTCGGCAAGCACGCCACCTTGACCGGTGCCGGCGCCCTCTGCTTCCAACAACACAAGGGCGCTGCCAATTCCAACGCGCGCAAGGGCATGCGCTACATCGATAAGGAATCCAAATTCGACTACAAGGCGGGCCCCTGCAATCTCTACGAACACTACTACTCCAGCCAGGCTGCGATGAACAATGGCGGCAAGAGCTGGGTCCAGTACAACGCGATGTTCCGGGATCAACTGCTCGACAACCAGAACAAGGACGGCTCCTGGCCCAGCCCGCAAGAGCCCGGACCAGGCGCGAAGGGCGCCCCCATCTACGTGACCTCCCTGGCCACTCTCATGCTGGAAGTTTACTACCGCTTCCTGCCCGGCACGGCCGCTGGCAAGTAGGCGGTTATTGGCGGTTATTGGCGATTTTCGGCAAGGATCGGCATCTCACGCCCGTTAAGCCCCAGAACAGGGGGCGCGACGGGTGGTGTTTTTGCCTTTCCGAAAGACTTCCCGGCCCTCATAAGCAGTATAAATATCCGCTCCAATGAGTCTACATGCCCAACTAACCCCCGAGGCCGAGGCTAAACTAGAGGCCCAGAAGAGGAATTCGGTGATCACCAGCGTGGTCATTTCCCTCCTCGTGCTCGCCCTCGTCATCCTCGTCCTCCTCTTCATTCTGCTCCCGAGCCTCCTCGTGAGCTCACCGTCCCTTGTCACCTACCAGGCTGGAATGCCCGATGATGACAAGATGGAGCGCAAGGAGGTCACCGATCAGATTCAGCGCAAGCCCTCCGCCCCTTCTTCTTCGATGGCCAAGGTGATCGCCTCGAGCACGCCCTCTCCCACGGCCGTGCCCGTCCCGGAAACCGACGCCGAACCGAACCTCGACTTTGGCAGCGGGGATGACTTCGGAGCTGGCTGGGGATCCGGCGGCGATGGTGGAGGCGGCGGATTCGGCAACATTCCCGCCGTCATGCGCAAGCGCTGCTCCAAGGAAGACCGCCTCACGCGCTTGAAGAACAATGGTGGCAGCGAGAAGTGCGAGGATGCCGTGGTAGCCACTCTCGACTGGCTCCAGGAGAAGCAGAACAAGGACGGAAGCTGGTGCGGCAATCGTCGGGTCGCCATGACCGGACTCGCCCTCCTCACCTACCTCGGGCACTGCGAGACGCCCCTCTCCGAAAAGTATGGAGAAACCGTCCAGGCCGCCATCGTCTACCTCATCGACGTGGCCACGAAGCAGAAGGGCAAGCTGGCAGACAACCTTCAGGACAATCACTGGCCCTACGAACACGCCATCGGGACCTATGCCATCGCCGAGGCCTACATCTTCTGCAAACAACTCAGCATCAACCTCCCTGGTCTCCATGATGCGGTGCGCGATGCCGGACAGTGGATCCTCGACAACCAATCGACCAAGGGCAGCTGGGACTACGCCTACGCCGAGAACGAAGCTGCAGGCGGACGCTCGAGCGGCGGAGACAATTCCATTGGTTGCTGGCAACTGCAGGCTCTGAAGGCCTGCAAAACGACCGGCATCGAGTATCGGAACATGACCGCCGTGGTCCGCAAGGGACTCGCTTACATCGAGGACAGCCAGTCCCAGAGTGGCGCCATCAACTACGCCGGACAGGGCTCCATCCTCAAGGTCTCCTCGCTCGCTGGAGCGGGTGCCCTGGTCTACCAGATGTTCGACAAGACCTCCCACAGCGTCCCGCGCAAAGCCTGCCGCTATGTCGGCTCCGATTGCCCCTTCAAATGGGACACCGCCAGTTGCGACCTCTACGCCCTCTACTATAACGCGCAGGCCATGATCAATTACGGCGGGAAGACCTGGCTGAAATACAACGCCATGTTCATGCCCGAAGTGCTCAACAACCAGAACAAGGACGGATCATTCGCGGATGTCGGCGCCAATGCCGCCGGGGAAATCATCGCAGTGGCTCCCATGTTCAAGGGCGGCGGAGACGTCTCCGGGCATTACCGCACCTGCTTGAGCGCCCTCACCCTCGAGGTCTACTACCGCTTCCTCCCGGGCACGGGCCAGAAGACCAAGTAAGTTTTCTTCTAATTCACTGATTCTCAAGGGCGGTCTCTCCGGGCCGCCTTTTTGCCGCCTGCCCTCGGAGTTCCCGACTTCTGAGCGCGGGCACCCTCCCGCCCTTGACGCCGCCTCACTTGCATCGAGGTTGTCACCACTCATGTCCCGTAGTCCTTTCTTCCCAGCCCTCTTCGCGTTCCTCTTCTCGTCCCTCTTTTCCTTCGCCACCACGGCGGTAGAGGGCGATTGGGAGCGCCTCGACGGAGGGGCGCGACTCCGCCTCAAACTCGACTCCGACGGCCGCCTCCACGCCTCCCTCACCGAAGCGCAGATCGGCACCCAGCACACCCCAATCGCCGGCCAGGCTCCGCGCAGGCGCACCTTTCGCGGACTCCGCCTCTGGTTCAGCCTCGTTCTTCACCGCCACCAGCGGGCCGGAGGCCCCGTCTACACTTGCGCCACCCGTCGCCAGCGCCTCGGCTCGGCGTCCCTCCACGGCAGTGATCGACTTCACCTCAAGCAAGCCCGATCGCGCGAGACCTCCGAGTGGAAGCGGATTTCCTGAGCTCGTCTTGTGCCTTCCCTTCGGCCTCCCCAGCGCCTATCCTCCGGCGTGGACATCGCTTCCTCCCTCAGCCAGCTGGATCAACTGAAACAGGTCACCACCGTGGTGGCTGACACCGGTGATTTCGAGGCCATGCGCGAGTATGAGCCCCAGGACGCCACCACCAATCCATCGTTGATCCTGAATGCGTCCGCACAGGATGAGTATCGCCCGCTGGTGGAAAGGGCGGTGCAGGATCACGCCGGATCCCCCCTCGCCGGAAGTGCGCTCGTGGAGTCCATCATCGACGATGTCCTCATTCACTTCGGCACTGAGATTCTCAAGATTGTTCCCGGACGAGTCTCCACCGAGACGGACGCCCGACTCTCCTTCGATGTCGACGGCACGGTCGCCAAGGCGCGGCAACTGATCGCGCTTTACGAAAAGGACGGCATCGCCCGCGAGCGGATCCTCATCAAGATCGCGTCCACCTGGGAAGGCATTCGCGCCGCAGGGATTCTCGAGAAGGAAGACATTCACTGCAACCTCACTCTCCTCTTCTCTCTTCCGCAGGCGGTCGCCTGTGCCGAGGCCGGAGCGCAGTTGATCTCACCGTTTGTAGGCCGGATCTACGATTGGTATGTGGCCGAGACGGGCATCGACTACAAGGGTCCTGAAGATCCCGGCGTGCAGTCGGTTCACACCATCTACGAGTACTACAAGAAGTTCGGCTACTCCACCGAGGTGATGGGCGCCTCCTTTCGCAACGTCGGCCAGATCCTCGAACTGGCGGGATGCGATTTGCTCACCATCTCACCCAAGTTACTTGAGGAATTGCAGGAGAGCGATCGCCCGGTCGCCCGGAAACTCGACCCCGCCAAGGCTCGGGAGAGCTCCCTCGACCGCCTGGACCTCGACGAGAAAGCCTTCCGCTACCTTCTGAACGAGGACGCCATGGCCACCGAGAAGACCGCCGAGGGCATCCGGCGCTTCGCGGCTGACATTGTTAAGCTTGAAGCCCTGGTCCAATCGATGCTTGGATAACTCCCATGCCTAGATCCCTCGCAATCGCGTTCGCGGTAGCGCTCCTCCCGGGTGCCCTCATGGCGGGCGGGAAGAAAGCTCCGGACTTCAGCGTCTCCTTTCACCTGGAAGCCACCCCCGGTGAACGGCAGGCCTTCAAACAATTGACCAACGGCAAGGAAGTCTTTTATCGGAAGAGCCCCGAGGTCGGCACCAAGGACATCATCGCCTTTCGCTCCTTCCCTGCGGATGACGGCCAAACCTACGGCCTGATTTTCCAACTCAATAAGACGGCCGCCGGACGACTCCGCTCGCTGAGCACTGCAGAACAGGGCAAGCTCCTCCTAGCCGTTGTCAATGGGCAGGTTCGCGACGCGGTGGTCATCGACAAGCCCGTCGGAGATGGCCTCATCGTCATTTGGAAATGGATCACCCTTGCCGAAGTCAAGCTTGCCGACAAGCACCGCCCACGCATCGGCGAGGATCCCAAGGCCTGGAAAAAGCGTCTCAAGAGCCAGTGATATCCCGAATTTCAGGCGTTTGCCTCTGCGCTCTCGCCGTTACCTCAATCTCCGCCGCCCAACCCCTGAAGCTGAGGCTCCCCACCGACAACCGGGCGCTCCTTGAGAACACTCCCGAGAAGTTCTACATGTACGTCCCCCGGATCTTCGAGGGAGAATCCTCGAAGCCTTGGCAAGGTGGGATGTATGGCTTTGTCCGCAACATGAAGCGCACTCCGCAGGGGGTGATCGGGACCCGCTTTCACGAGGGCATCGACATCCGTCCGGTCAAGCGGGACTCCGCCGGACGCCCCCTGGATGAAGTTCGCGCCATCGCGGTTGGCAACGTGGCCTATGTGCAATCCAACCCCGGCGGCAGTAACTACGGCCGCTACGTGGTGGTGGAACATAACTGGGGAGACGGCCCCTTCTTCAGCCTCTATGCCCACCTCGCTGCGATCACGGTGGCACCCGGCCAACGGGTTCTCGCCGGACAAGCGCTCGGGAAAATGGGCTATACCGGGGCCGGGATCAGTCGCGAGCGGGCCCACGTCCACGTTGAACTCAATATCCTGCTCTCCCTCCGCTTCGACGCCTGGCACCAGATGAAATACGGGGTCGAAAACAAGCACGGCCTTCACAATGGAATGAACATGTCCGGGCTGAACATCGCCAACCTTCTCCTCATCCACAACAAGGACCCCAAGATCACCATCCCGAAATTCCTCCAGCGCGCGCCGACCTACTACAAGGTCACCAGCCCTCGCCGCGGCGCCCTTGAAATTGCAGAGCGCTACCCGTGGCTGCGCAAGGGAAACCACAACCGCCCGAGTCCCTCGTGGGAAATTTCCTTCACGCCCGCCGGGTTTCCCCTCGCCATTGCGCCCAGCTACCGCGAGGTCCCCAAGCCCCTGGTGACCTATGTGCGCACCACCCAGTCCCGACACGAATATTTCACCCTCTCCCGGCTCACCGGAAGCGGCCGCCGCGCTTCACTCACCAAGAGCGGTCTCCAACACTTCGCCCTCATCACGGGCGAATTCGGAAAGAAGTAGGTCCGATCCTTATTGTCCGGCCTGCTGCGCCACCAATCCAAACCCAATTCACCACCGCCATGTCTATCGATACACGCCTTGCCGAGCTCGGCCTGACTCTTCCCGAGGTCCCTGCCCCGGTTGCTTCCTACGTGAACTGCGTGCGCACCGGAAACCTCCTCCATCTCTCCGGCGGCCTCCCCTTCGACGGCGAGAACAAGGTCACCGGCAAGGTTCCGAGCGCTCAATCCGTGGAGGCGGCCCAGGATGCGGCCCGCACGATCATCCTCAACCGCCTCGCCATCGTGCGCGAGGAACTCGGAAGTCTCGATCAGGTCGCCCGCATCGTCTCGCTCCAGGGCTTCGTCAGCTCTGAACCCGACTTTTTCGACCATCCCGCCGTCATCAACGGCGCCTCCGACCTGCTGTTAGAGATTTTCGGCGAGCGCGGGAAACACTCCCGGATCGCGGTCGGAGTCGCGGCCCTCCCCCTCAATGCCACCGTCGAGATCAGCCTCGTCGTGGAAGCCGCTTGATCCTGCCCGGCGCAAGGGCATGCTCTGAGGGTCGTCGCCCCATGTCCCTGGACCACATGGAATCTGTTTCCCTGCCACTCGATCTCTCCGAGTTCGACGACATCATCGACGTCCGAACGCCACTCGAGTTCGCCGAGGATCACCTCCCGGGCGCGCTCAACCTGCCCGTTCTCAACAATGAACAACGCGTCGAGGTCGGCACCCTCTACAAGGAGGCGACCTTCGAGGCCCGGCGCCTCGGCGCGCGCTATGCCAGCGAATCCATCGCCCGCCACCTCGAGGGCGAGCTTGCCAGGCGTGATCAGCATTGGAACCCCTTGCTCTACTGCTGGCGTGGCGGCAAGCGCTCGTGGGCCTTCGCCACCGTGCTGAGATCGATCGGCTGGCGCGCCCGCGTCCTCGAGGGCGGCTACAAGGCCTGGCGCTGCTTTGTGATGGACGACCTCGATCGGCGACTCTCGGCGCCCGGCTGGAATTTCCGCATCATCGCCGGCCTCACGGGCACCGGGAAGACCCGACTCCTCAAAGCGCTCCGCGAGTGCGGCGCCCAGGTCATCGATCTCGAGGGCATCGCCAACCACCGGGGCTCCCTCCTGGGCTCCCAAGGCGAGCAGCCCTCCCAGAAGAAGTTCGAGACCCGCCTGCACCACGTGCTCTGCACTCTCAACCCCTCCCGGCCTGTCTTCGCGGAAGCAGAGTCCAACCGCATCGGCAGCGCCTACATTCCACCAGCGCTCTGGCGCGAGTTTGCCCAGGCCTCGGTAATTGAACTGACCCTCCCTCTTCCCGAGCGGGTCAAACTCCTCCTCGAGGATTACGATCACTTTCCGAGGGATCCCCAGACGCTTTCAAGCCTCCTCGACCGACTGAGAAAACTCCGGGGCCACAACCAGGTTGACCGCTGGCAGGAACTGATCTCCACCGACGCCTGGCCCGAATTCGTTTCCTCCGTCCTCGAGCATCACTACGACCTCTGCTACCGGCGACCGGGTTCCCCCGACTCCAACTACCAGTCCCCGTCCCGACAGCTCGATCTTCCCGACATCTCTGCCGCGACTTTTCTGCAGGCGGCACGGACCCTGACTGACACCGAAGGCGCCCCGGTCTCATGATTTTGCTCTTCGATGCCCACAATCATCTGCACGATCAACGGCTCATTCCCTCACTCCAGGAAATCGTTCCCGTGATGCAGGAAGCAGGCATTGCGCGCTGCGTGGTCAACGGCACCTGCGAGGAGGACTGGCCTCGCGTTGCCGAACTGGCGGAACAGTTTCCCGATCTCGTGCAGCCCTCGTTCGGACTCCATCCGTGGAAGGTGCCCTCGCGCACTTCCGGGTGGCTTGAAAACCTGCGCGGATATCTCGATCAATTTGAGGACTCCTGCCTGGGAGAATGCGGGCTCGACCGCTGGATCCAGGAGCCCGACTTCGAGGCGCAGCAGGAAGTGTTTCTCGCTCAACTGGCTCTCGCCACCGAGCACAACCTCCCCCTCTCTCTCCACTGCCTCCAGGCATGGGGCCCGCTTCTCGCATGCTTGCGTGAGAACCCGCGCCCGGAACGTGGCTTTCTCCTGCACTCCTATGGCGGCTCGACCGAACTGGTCGTGGAACTCGCCCCGCTGGGTGCCCACTTTTCATTTTCCGGCCACTTCCTTCACCCTCGGAAAGACAAGGTGCGGCAGGCTTTCCGGACGATGCCTGCGGATCGCCTCCTTCTCGAAACCGATGCTCCGGACATGCTCCCGCCCCCTGCCCACCTCGAACACCCGCTCACCGATGCCGAGGGGAAGGCCCTCAATCATCCGGCCAATCTCCGTACCATCCTCGCAGGCTTGGCAGAAACGCTCGATTTCAGGGCCGAGGACCTCAGCAAGGTCCTGGCGCGCAATTTTCGCCGTTTCTTCGGCCCTTGAACCCCGGAATTTGGATAGATCTGCCGAGCGAATCTTGTAGATTCCCGCACCATGTCAGTGCCCAAGAGCGTCACGCTCACCCTCCTGCTGCTCGTCCTCACCCCTCCCCTGCACGCCCAGCGAGGCGACCGCAAGGGGCACAAGATGGATAGCTTCGTCCCCGAGAGTGCCATTCCTCCGGCGCCCTTCCTCAAGGTCGAGGAGGCCCTCCAGTCTTTCGAAATCGCGCCCGGCTTTGTGATCGAAGAGGTGGCCGCGGAGCCCCTGGTCGAGATGCCCGCCATCCTCAAGTTCGACGGCGACGGCCGGATGTGGGTTTGCGAACTGGTCGGCTATATGCCCGACATCGATGGCAAGGGCGAAGAGATCCCGCAGGGGCGCATCGTGATCCTCGAAGACAGCGACAACGACGGGAAAGTCGACAAGCGCACCGTCTTCCTGGACAAGCTTCTTCTCCCACGCAGCCTTTACCTTCTCGACGACGGCATTCTCTGGGCCAACCAGGAGAGCCTCTTTTTTCAAGCCCGCGACGGCGACAAGCCCAAGGGCAAATCGGTGATCGTGGACAAGGACTACGCGAAAGGCGGCAACGTGGAGCACAAGGCCAACAGCCTCCTTCCCGGACTCGACAACTGGATCTACAACGCAAAGTCAGATCGTCGTTACAAGAAAGTCGACGGCAAGTGGGTGATGGAGAAGACCCCATTCCGCGGGCAGTGGGGCATCGACCGCGACGACTACGGACGCCTCTATCACAACAGCAACAGCACCCTGCTCGTTGGCGACTACACCTTTCCCAACGCGATCTTCGGCAACTCCGGCGCCAAGATCAAGAATGGCATCGCGTCGCGAATCGGCAGCAACCGTGTCTGGCCCATTCGCGTCAATCCCGGCGTCAACCGCGGCTACATCAATGAGAAGAACGGATTCAACAGCAACACCATCGATCCCAAGACCTACAAGCTCGTCAATGCCACCGGCGCTTCCGGACTGGCCATTTATCGCGGCGACAATTTTCCGGCCAAGGCCTACGGAACGGCTTTCGTCACTGAACCATGCGGGAATCTTGTCAAGGCGATCAGCATCAGGGACGGCGACGGCTCGCTCACCGGCGATCACCCGTATGGTGAAAAGGAATTCCTCGCCTCCACCGACGAGCGCTTCCGGCCAGTCAACGCCTACACCGCCCCGGATGGCAGCCTCTACATTCTCGACATGTATCACGGCATCATTCAGCACAAGACCTACGTCACCAGCTATCTGCGCAAGCAGATCCTCAGCCGCAAACTGGAGGGACCGGGCAACGGACACGGCCGCATCTATCGCATTCGTCACAAGGACAAGCCCCGCGGGAAAACTCCCAAACTCGAGGCCCTCACCGCCAAGGATCTCGTAAAATTCCTCAGCCACCCGAACGGCTGGTGGCGGGACACCGCCCAACGCCTCATCGTTGAGCGGGGCAGCGCCTCCCTCGCAGAGCCTCTCGAAGTGGCCCTGAAAAATCGGTCCCAACCCCTGGCCCAGTTGCACGCGCTCTGGTGCCTGGAAGGCTTGGGCATCCTCGAGGCATACCACATCCCGGTCCTGTTGAATTCAGGAAAGGAAAAGCTCGCCGCTTCGGCCCTCATGGCGGCGCTGTCCCTGAACAGCGACGACAAACGTGCCTTGCTGAAGGACGTCGTTGCCTACAAGGCCGGGAAGGAGTCCTCCATCTACCGGGCCCGACTCCTCGCGGAAACGGAGAGCACCCCGGCCCTCGAAGCCCTCGTGGCAACCCTGATGGCAAGCGGCAAGAATCCCCACCTCCGCCAAGCCACCTTCGCCGGATTGAAAGGACGCGAAGCGCTCTTTGTCGGCGTGAACAACGGCCGTTACATCGACAAGGAATTCAGCAAGTGGCTCCAGGACTCCCTCACCAAGAAGCACAAGAAGATCGAGCCTCCCAAGATCAAGGGCGAGCACCTCGCCTCCTACCAGCGTGGCGAGAAACTCTACATGACCGGCGCTGCCTGCATCGCCTGCCACGGCCTGGAGGGCGGCGGACTCCCGAACCTCGGACCGCCGCTCGACACCTCGGACTGGGTCAACGGCTCCACCGCCCGCCTCGCTCGCGTTCTCCTCCATGGATTGCAGGGCCCGATCACGGTTTCCGGAGAACGCTACACGCCCCCCGCCGCCATGCCCGGGCTCTCCATGAATCCCACCATCAAGGATAAGGACATTGCCGACATCGTCACCTTCATCCGCCACGCCTGGAGCAATCGCTCTGACCTGGTCCCTGAAAGCTTCATCAAGGAAGCTCGCCAACAGACCAAGGATCGCCAGGGGATCCCCTACACCGAGAAGGACTTCAAGTAGGGCGCCCTCCTGCCACCACGCCTCCTGCGGCAAGCTGTTGCAATCGTGTCGAGCGCGGGCACTTGCCGCAGTTCGGGGCCCTTGGTCAGGCCCATGAGGACCCCGCCGAAGCCGGAAGCGCACTACTCCACCGTCCCGGTCATGACGCGCTCGAGAACGTGGAGCGTCCCCTCCTCTCCCCATCCCACCACCAGGATGAAGCCCGCCGCACACTGCGCGTTGCATTCCGCTTTCGCCCAGACATGAACCAGCGCCTGGCGACTGGCACGATCCAGGCCCACCCGCGAAAGGGAAAACTCCCACTTCTCCGTCTTGGGCAGGTTGTTGTGGTCCAGCCCTCCGATCTCGAGACCAAGCTCCCGGAACTTCCGCCGTTCGAATCCCTCCTTTTCCTCACTGACCTTGAGCAGGTCGATCCGGGTGTCATTCTTGAGATGAGTAAACTTCTCGACCGACTGGTGCCACCAGAAAACGAGATCCTCCCTGCCGGCGCCCAATTTCGGCACGCCATCGATCAGGTAAACGCGCGGAGGACTGAGACTGGGATGACGGATCAGGAGTTCGGAGACAATGGACTCCATCGCAAAAGCCAGGATGGCATACTCTTCCTCGCGAATCGCCATCTTGGTCCGGCCTATCCTTCAGTCCACTGACCGAATCGACGAAACTTCTGGTAGCGCTGCTCCATCAACTCGCCGGGCGAAAGTTGCTCCAGGAAAGCGAGCTGCTTCGCCAGCGCTTTCTTGAGATTCTCGGCCGCCACTTCGTGATCGTTATGCGCACCTCCCAAAGGCTCGGGAATGACCTCGTCCACCAGGCCCATTCCGGCCAAGTCCGGTGCTGCCAGCTTCATCGCTGCCGCCGCCTCCGGAGCGTGCTTGCGGTGTTTCCAGAGAATCGCCGCGCACCCTTCGGGACTGATCACCGCATAGTAGGCGTTCTCCATCATGAGGATGCGATCCGCTACTCCGATTCCAAGGGCCCCTCCGGAACCACCCTCCCCGATCACCACCGCAATAATGGGCGTCCTGAGATTCATCATTTCGCGTAAGTTGCGCGCAATCGCCTCCGCGATATTCCGCTCTTCGGCTCCGATCCCCGGAAATGCTCCGGGCGTATCAATCAGCGCGATGACGGGCAGTCCGAATTTCTCCCCCATCTTCATCAAGCGCAGGGCTTTTCGATAGCCCTCCGGATGGGCGCTCCCAAAATTGCGCTCGAGATTCTCCTTCGTGTTGCGACCCTTCTGGTGGCCTATCACCACACACCGCCGTCCATCGAGGGTCGCCAGTCCGCCGGGCATGGCGCTGTCATCCCCGACCAAGCGGTCTCCGTGCAATTCACAGAAGTCGTCAAAGGCGTCGTTGAGATAGTCGAGCATGAACGGCCGGTTGATATGCCTCGCGATTTGCACACGCTGCCACGGAGTGAGGTTCTCGTAAATACGCTTCCTCGTTTCGACCAACTTGGCCTCCGCCAAGCCGATTTCCTCGCTGAGGTCGATCTCCTGGGACTCGGCCTTTTCCCGCATTTTTGCCAGCTCTCCTTCGAGTTCCAGGATGGGTTTCTCGAATTCGAGGGGCTGCGGACGGGCACTGCTCTCTTTTTTATTCACGCAGATTCTTCAGTATGTGAACCGGACTTCCACCTCGTTGCCGACCCGGAGCAGCAGTGACAACTCCTCCATGTCGGATGCAGTCAGGAAAAAACCGCGACTAGGATGCTCTTCGTCCGCCTCGGCCACCTCGCGCAACTGCAGCCCGCGATGATCCAGGATGAGCACCTTTTTGGAATTACGGTAGGACTGGAACTTGACCGGCGACACTCTGCGCCCGTTGAATATTCCGATCTTTTGGCCGATTTTGGTTCGCAGGGTGTTTTTCGGGCCCTTCTTCGTGCGGGCGTGGAGCAAGGGATAGGACTTCAGGAAGCGCCCCTCCTTGAACAAGCTTAGTCGCTTGCGGGGAACATCGATCTTGATGTTGAAGTTCAGCGGGAGCAGGACCAACTCATCGCCCGGGTAGAGCTTGTCCATCCGCTGGAGACCGTTCATGTGCATGATGCAATCGAGGGTGGTCTCATGTTTCAGGGCGATCTTGGTAAAGTTGTCTCCCGAGACCACGGTGTGCATGGCCTTGCCTTCCATGATCTCGGTGGACAGCAATTCATCGAGATTCAGCTCACCCAGGATGCGCCGCGCTTCCGCTGCGGAGGGAGATCCGGGAAAAACCCCCACGATAAACTCAAGCTTCTCCCGTGCCTCCACGAACTTGCCGGTCGCCAGGAACTCGCGGGCGCGCTCAAAGGCCAACTCCCCAGGTTCCACGATCGGTCTGCCACCATCCTGCTCAATGGAAACATCGAGTTGCGGAACGGCCGTTTCCTCTTTCAGTTTCTCCACCAGGATCGCGGTGGCACCCAACAACGCCAAGACGATCAACGCCGCGAGAACCTTGATGACCGTCATCATACGCAGGATCTAAAGAAGTCCTTTGCGCCTAAAATCAAACGCGTTGATTCTCTTGCTCTTCTCCACCATCTCCCAAATGAAGCGCAAGAGGCTGATCTCCCAGGCGTCATCAACTCCTTCGATCACCGCTCGCATCGGATTTCCCACTCGCCGCGCATCTTCCACCAGTCGCTCGCGCACCTCTTCCAGCGGATCGTGGATCAACTCCTCCCGCACCTCTCCCCGTCGGAACTGGAAGCCGTAGCTCAGGAGGGCCATGTCCGCCCCTTGCTCTTGCAGCCACTTGTAGAACCGCTGGGCGTCGTCTCCAAAGCCCTCAAACTCGATTTCCTGGTAGGGCCCCGGCCGAATGATGGTCGGCTGGCTCGCTTCCACCTCTCCGGTCCGAATGCGCACATGACCGACCGAGTCCATCAACTCGCTCAGCAGTTGAAACTCGAACCGCGTGGTCCCAAAGGTGTCGATCCGGCGATCCGGCTCGTACAACACGCTGGTGGTTTCCAGCGCGTATTGAATATCATCGGGTGAATACATTCTCCGGCGTCATCATCGCCCACCTCGGGCCCCCTGACAACGAAAAGGGCAGGTCCCCTCGGACCCGCCCACAAGGTGGGTAAATTTACGCAACTCCTTTAGCCGGTGGTCTTTTCGATGTAGTCGATGATATCTCCGACCACCTGCAGCTTCTCAGCCTGCTCGTCCGGGACCTCAATCCCGAATTCCTCCTCGATTGCCATGACCAATTCCACCGCATCGAGAGAGTCGGCGCCCAAATCTTCGATCAACTTCGCCTCCCGGGTGACTTGGTCGGCATTGACGCCGAGCTGTTCGACAATGATTTCCTTGATCTTCGCTTCGCTTGTTTCTGACATGTATCGGTCGCAATTGGTTGCTTGAAGGTCGCTTTAGCCCTCCTAGAGGTCCTTGGCAACACTGAAAAATCACCCAGCGGACTCTTCTGTAATTTCACCCCACCCCGTGGGCCGGCTTCAGGTCGCGGGATCCTCGGGCGGGGCCTCCTCGGCCTCCTCGTCGTCATCCACCAACTCGATTAATTTGCCGGAGAAATTACTCAGAATACGGTTAAATAGTGCGTCCGCCGGTGCGCCATCCTCGGACTTGAACTGGCCATAAACCATGCCGTCCACCTTCGCCTTCTTGAGTCTCAATTCATTTCCTTCCCCCCCGCCTGCGATCTTTCCTCCACTTTCCGTATAGTAAAGATAAGCCAGCCCCTTGGTCTCCCACTTTCGCTTGTCGATGCGAACAATCCAATCGAAGGGAATGCGCTCACCCGAGGGCGCGTGGTAGGCGCTCTCATCCACATTCATCGTACGGCGCGAGGTGCGCACCAGGAAGAATGCACCCACCAACATCAGGACCCCGCTGCCGATTCCAAAGTAGAGCTGCTCCTGGATTTTTCCCTTCTTGTAGGCCTTCTCAGGGATCCCGGAGCTCCAGCCGCGCTCGTCGGTGTAGCTGGTCCACAACGGCGGAGTGGCCTTGCTTCCCTCTTCTTTCACCGCCTTTTTGTAGCTCTCGTAATCGGTCAACACGTCGGGCCAGGTGGCCTCGGGATCGACCCCGGAAGGAAGTAGCCCCTCCTCCTCCGGAAACCCAATCTCTTGTTCCGAGCTGAAGGCCTTCCAGGCTGCTGCACTCTGCCCCGCCTCTTCGTGCGCATTGAAGGCCACCTTGGCAGCCTTGAACGACTGGAAGGTGTAGAAGACCTCGTTTTTCTTGGGCCAACCGATCTTCCAGTCCTTCATGAAAAGAACCAGGAACACCGCGAACATCGTCACCATCGCCCCAGCTCTCAGATAGAACCACTTGGTCGGTCGGCATTCGATCGTTTCCCCTTCACTCATACGCGTAATGCTGGAGCGAACCTGACTGATCCCTCCCCGCTTTATCAAGCGTTCAATCCGTCTCAGCCCGCATTTCTTGCCGGCGTCCATGGCCTCCCTACGCACCGGAATTTTCACCTTTGACAATCACGCCCCACCACCCGACCCCTCCCTCGTGAGCTTTGCCTCCCATTTTCCCGATCCCGGGGCCGGGAAATCCCCGCTCCTGCAGCGTTTTGAGGCCCTCCTGGAGCCTTGCCCGCCCTCAACCCTGGAGATCCTCGCGCAACGCAGCGCAGCCCTCGCCCGGCGCCAGTTTGGCCGCACCATGCGCCTCTTCGCCCCGCTCTACCTCTCCAATGAGTGCGTCAACAACTGCAGCTACTGCGGATTTTCCCGGGACAACCCCATCCTCCGCACCACCCTCTCGCCCGACCAAGTCGCCGCCGAGGCGGATCATCTGCACGTCCGCGGCTTCCGCAATCTTCTCCTCGTGGCCGGTGAACACCCCAAATTTGTCTCCGAAGGCTACCTCCAGGAATGCCTGCGCCGCCTCGCTCCCACCATTCCCACCCTCGGAATTGAGGTCGGTCCCATGGAGGACTCGCAGTACGGGGAGCTCGTGTCCTGTGGGGCCGAGGGACTGGTCGTCTACCAGGAGACCTACGACCGCGAGGCCTACTCCAAACTCCATACCGCCGGGCCGAAAAAGAACTTCGACTGGCGGCTCGAGTGCCCCGAGCGTGCCTACGCCGGTGGCTTCCGTCGGATCGGCATCGGTGCTCTCTTTGGTCTCGCCGACTGGCACACCGAAGCCCTCGCCCTCGCTGCCCATCTCGAGTATCTCCACAAGCATTGCTGGAAGGCTCAGTTTACCATCTCCTTCCCGCGCCTTCGTCCCCACGCGGGAAACCATCGCCACCAGGCCGATCCGGCGCTCACTTTAACAGATCGCAATCTCGTTCAGCTGATCTGCGCCTTCCGTCTCACCTTCCCGCAGGTTGGCATCGTGCTCTCCACCCGCGAACCGGCCAACCTCCGCGACAAGCTCTTCGAGCTCGGAGTGACCCACATCTCGGCCGGTTCCCACACCGAACCGGGTGGCTACACCGGAGCCGGATCCGACGACTTGCATCGGACCGTCAAGGGCCGCCGTGTGGAACTGGAGCCCGGCGAACGATCCAACGGATGTTCCCGCGCCACTCCGCAGTTCGAGATCGACGATCACCGCACCGCCGCCGAAGTCGCGGCCCAACTGCGCGCGCAGGGATTTGATCCGGTGTGGAAAGACTGGGACAGCGCGATCCTGGCCCCCGAACCCTCCGCCATCGCCGTTCCATCGTCACTGTAGATCCCATGCCCCGAATCACCCTCAACGGAAAGCCGCACCCTCTCGAGAGCACGACCACCGTCGCAGTTCTCCTTGCGGGACTCGGCATGGAGGGCAAACCAGTCGTGGTCGAACTCAACGGCGACGCTCTCCTTCCCGGCGATCACGCCACCACCACGGTCCCCGATGGCGCTGCGGTCGAGATCATCACGCTCGCTGCTGGTGGGTGAGTGACGTCCTCCTCATCCTGCTCAGCGCCCTCTTCCGGAGCGCGGACAGCCGGTCCCGAAGGGACCACAGAAATGGGTTTCGTCCGCTCACTTTCGCCAGCGCTCGACACCATTCAAGGCATCGATCACCAGGCGAACTGCTTCACTCCCCTCGGAATTCTCCAACGACTTCGCCAGCCCCAGCCATTCGCCATGCAGTGAATCATAGTTTGTGAGCCCCATCAGGAACTCCCGGCCGGGAAAGTAGCTCTCCACCCGCATCAGGCCCTCCGCTTCGATCAATTGGCCCGCCAAGTCACTCGCCTGCTCGAACCGCCTCAAATCCTGCGCCATCATCATGCCGGCCAGCAGGCAGAAGGGATACTCCTCTACCACCCACCCGCTGGGCGCCCGGTAGTCCTTCAACTCCCTGGCAAGCACCGGAAAGACGTCCGCCAGGATCTTGGTGAGGATCATGACCTGCAGCTCGCGCGCTGCCGTCACGAGCGAGCAACACACGTAATTCACGATCACCACCGGATCCAACCCGGGCTCCTTAAGGAGAAACTTCGCCGCGATCGCCCCGCAGAACAGCTTGAAGCGAATGAAGCGGTCCCGGTCGGAATCCCCGCCCGGGTCCCGGCACTGCGCCATGCAGAACACCTCGAACCAATCGGGGTCCACTCGGTCGGGAATTCTCCCACTGCGCCGTACTCCCAGGCAGAGATCCACATAGTTTTCATATCCCGGATCGCCCGGACAGTACCTGCGGATATCCGCATCCGTCACTTCGCCCTTCGCGAACTCAAACAGATCATCAAGCCGGGACTTCTTCACCAACGTCCCTGGTTCGGGTTTCTCTCCCAAAGCTTGCCCTCCTGCTTCACTTTTTCCCCGGGGTCAGGTTCGCCAACACCTGTTCCCACCAGTTCCTGCCATGGTCTTCCGGCGCCAGGACCCGCAGCTTGCCCTCCATTTCCTTGAACTGCACTCTCGCTGTGCGCCCCCAGAATTCCCCGTCCACTTCCACCGGAACCTCGCGATCACACTCCACCGTGAGCCCCGAAGTCTGGTAGTACTCCACAAACTTCCCGTGCTGTTCATAGCCGCCCAGCGCCACCGTGCCCAGGGAACCAAGCGCCGCCTTGTAGCCGGCCTCCTTGTAGACCAGCACGTCTAACAGATCATCGGAGTTGTCGGCCTTCCCGAACAAGCGAAGCTGTCCACCATAGAGCGCGCCATTCCCCAACAGGACGCACGCCCCCTCGGCCGAGTTGCCCTCCTCAAAGTGCACCGTCATGCGCGGCGGCTTTGCTCCCAGCAACCGCACTGCGGACAAGATGTAGGCCAGGGGGCCCAGCCGTCGCTTGGCCTCACTGGTGGTCTCCTCGATCACTTGCGCATCAAACCCCACGCCCGCCATCTGCACAAAGGGCGTCCCGTCCGCCTCGAACAAATCCACCTCCTTCACATGTCCCGCGTCAATGATCTCCAGCGCGCCCTTCAGATGGGAGAACGGGATTTGCAACTCCCGCGCGAAGACATTCATCGTCCCCGTGGGCAGGATTCCCAGGATCGTCTCGGTCCCCACCAGGCCTCCCACCACCGCGTTCAGGGTCCCGTCCCCACCGGCTGCCACCACGATGGGCTCGCCTTCCGCCGCGAAGCGTTTCGCCAACTCGGCCGCCTCCTCCGGGCTGTTCGACGCATAGATTGCAAATCGCGTGGCGTTCTCCATCACGAACCGCAAAGCCCGCTCCGCCCTGTCACTCCGGGCCCGGGGGTTCAGAATCAGCGGATACCGCGGCGGGTTCACGGGCAACATCTCACACCACTCCTTCCCAATTACAAATCACTAATAACTAATCGCGCTTCCCCGGCCAGACCTCGAAGCGTTCCAGTTCCTCGAACACCCGCGCAATCGGCAAGCCTATCACGTTTTCATAGGACCCTTCCACCTTCTCCACCAACAGCTCCCCGTGCTCCTGAATGGCATACCCACCCGCCTTGTCAGTCACCTTCACCCGCTGCGTGTATTCCTTGATGACCTCCTCGCCGAAGTCGTGAAACTGCACCTGGGTCACCTCGAAGAAGGCGTGCTCCACCTCTCCGCAACACAGACAGACCCCCGTGCACACCTCGTGCATTCTCCCTGAGAGACGCTCCAGCATGCACACCGCCTCCACCATATCGCGCGGCTTCCCCATCACCTCCCCATCCAGTCCCACCATCGTGTCCGCACCCAGGACCACAGCCTCGGGATACTTTTCGTGAATCTCCCGCGCCTTCAAGGTCGCGTTCATCGCACAAAGCTTGCGAAATGGAAACTTCCCGGGGCCCCACTCCTCCACCTCCGCAGGAATGACCTCGAACCCATAGCCCGCCTTCGCCAGCAACTCGCTCCGACGGGGTGATCCAGACGCCAGAATCAACTGCATCGCATCCTGCTTTGCTCTCGACCCCGCGGACAAGGTGTGCCGCGGCGGCCTGTCTTCCTAACCTCTCCCGAGCGCAAAGATCAACACCAACAAGATCAAAGTGGCAATCCCGACCGAGGCGATCAGCGTCTTCAACGTGATCCCTCGAATCTCCGTTCCTTCCTCCGGACCAATCATGCGCGGCGCGGCATCCATGAACATCCGGCGCCGCTCATCAATCTTGCGTCGCGCCACAAAGGGAGCGGGTGGCTCCGCGACCTCCCTTTCAGGCCCTCCCTGGTATCCTTCCAGGTTGTCCTCCCCGTTCTCAAGCAGCGTCATCCGCATCGGCCCCGCGCGCTTTCCCGGTTGAGTCACCGGCAAACGCACGACGCTCCCGGTCTTCTTCCCGCTCGGCATCATGGGCATGTGCAAGCGGTGGATCGCCACTTGGCTTCCGCACTCCGGACACGCAGTCCCATCAGAATTGCTTCTATTCCCTGACTTTCAGCCCGTCAATAGTTCCTTCCGGTCCTGCCCACCCTCCACCGCCAAAATTCCTCCTTGCCATCCTCTCCATTCTTAATACTGTTCATTAGAACATCTCAAGAACCCGCTCCCGCATGCCTCCGGACCTCCAACACCTGCGCCAGCAACTGCAGGAGAGGTTCCCGGAAGCGCATCAGTCCAAACCGTCACCCGCCCCGGTTCGCACCACGTCCCGCCTCCCCGCCTTTCCCTCCGGGGCCCTCTCTGAGCTCTCTCCCGCCGGCCCCGCCTCCGGCCTCTCCCTCGTCCTCGCCGAGTTACTCCAGCGCTCGGAAGTCCGAGCTCAGGAGGTCCCTGCCGACGGTCTGCCGACTCCTGACCATGAGCCTCTCGGGCTCATCGACGGGCGCGACTCCTTCGACCCCGCCTCCTACGGGCTCGCTTCCTGTTCCCGCCTCCTCTGGGTCCGCTGCCGCGATGCCGAAGAATCCCTCCGTTGCACCGACCTCCTCCTCCACGACGGCAACCTCCCCCTCCTCGTCCTCGATCTCCAACTCAACCCCCACGAAGAACTCCGCCAGATCCCCACCTCTTCTTGGTACCGTCTCCGCAACCTCGCCAAACAATCCGGCACCGCCCTCCTCGTCTTCACCCCCAAACACTTCATCCCCTGCGCCACTCTCCAACTGACCTTTGGTTCCAGCTTCTCACTCGGCGACCTCGAAGAACTCCAATCCACTTTCCAGTGCTCGGAAACCAGCGAGCACCAAGTAGCTGTGAATGAATTCTAACAGAGGGAGGGTCAAAGGTCTGGAAGTCAAACGTCGAAGGTCCCCTTAAAAATTCGGCTCAACCTCAAATGCTATGAAACCCGCTCGCAAGAACGTCGCCCAATTTGAAGACCTCCGGATTTGGCAGGAAGCCCGGCAACTAGCCAACGACATTTACCGCGATATGCGCGATGGAGAGGGCCAAGGATTTTGACTTTCGCAACCAGCTCCAATCCGCAGGCATTTCAGTCATGAACAACATCGCAGAAGGCTTTGAGCGTTCAACCGATCCCGATTTCGCACGCTTTCTCGACATCGCAAAGGGCTCCAGCGGAGAGGTGCGCAGCATGTACTACGCCGCCGAAGACCTCGCCTACCTCTCTTCTCCCATAGCTCAAACCCGAAGGCCTACTGCCTCAGGCATCTCCCGGGGCATCGCCTCTCTCATCAACCATCTTCGCCAAACTTAGACCCAACCTCCCAACTTTCGACCTTCGACTTCCCCGCATGTACGCATGCCTCCACATCCCTTCCTTCCCTCTCGCCGTCCTCCTCCGGGACGACTCCGAGACTGCTGGCGCACCCGCTGCCCTCGTCAGCACGACCACCGATCCCTCCACCAGCCTGTCGGCGAAGACGGACTCCACTCCCGTCCTCCTCGCGGTCAACCGCGCCGCCGCGCGACAGCGCCTCGCTCCCGGTCTCACCACCACCCGCGCCCTCGCCCGCTGCCCTCAACTCGCGCTCCTCCCGCCCGACCCTCTCCTCGAACGCCGGCACCAGGACGAATTCCGTGACTTCACGGCCTCTCTCGGCCCCGACTTCGAGGAAACCGCCCCCGGCACCTTCCTCCTCGATCTCCTCACTCTTCCCCACGCCCATTGCGCGCCCCTTGACTGGATCGAACAAGCCCTCCGCAAGGCCACTCCTCTCCGTCTTCCTCTCCACCTCGCCCTCGCCCCCACGCCAGATCTCGCCCTGCTTGCAATCCATGGTCCGAAGCTGACATCGCAGCTCAGCTTCAACCCCGATCCGGAGATCAGGGTCCAGCCTGCCACGGCGAAGCTGATAAGCGAAGACGGGGATTCCGTGTTCAGTATTCAGACCATTGGCGACCTCCCCCTCTCCTGTCTGAATACTGAACACTGGACCCTGAATACTTCCTCCCCCTCCCTCAACTTCGACCTCCTCCACCTCTGGGGTATCCGCACCCTGGGCGACCTCGCCGCTCTTCCTCGCCAGGGGCTCACCGAACGTCTCGGTCCCGAAGCCGCTCGCTTGCACGACATTCTTCACGGCAAACACCATCGCCTCCTCACCCTGCACCGCCCACCTCAGCATTTCCAAATCGCACAGGAACTCGAAAACGCTCTCGAAACCCTCGAACCACTCCTCTTTCTCCTGCGCCGCGGACTGGACACTCTCTGCGCACGTCTCGCCTCTTCTCAACGCGCCGCCATCTCCGCCCGCCTCACCCTCACCTTCGACGACGGCAACCTCCACTTCCGCGACCTCCGCCTTCCGGAACCCACTTGCGATCCCGCCACCCTCCTCCGTCTCCTCCACACCCATCTCGATACCGTCCGCGCACCCGCTCCGGTCGTGTCCTGGTCACTCCAATTCACCCCCACTCTCCCCGGGGAAGCCCAGCACCATCTCTTCGAACGCTCCCTGCGCGACCCTCACAAGTTCGCCGACACCCTCGCCCGCCTCGAAGCCCTCCTCGGTCCCGACCGCCTCGGCACTCCCCAACCCCTCGACACCCACAAACCGGACAGCTTCGAGCTTCGGGACTCGATGTTCGATGTTCGTCCCCCTTCCTCCAAATCACACACCTCTCTCAATCTGAACACGGAACACTGTTTACTGAATACCACTTCTTCCACGGCCCTGCCCTTGAAGCGCTATCGTCCCGCGATCCCCATCCACGTCGCCTCCGAACCTCGCGATCGCCACCAACACCCCCTCGCCCTCCTCACCGGCCCTCACCGCGGACCCATCGCCGACACCCACGGGCCCTTTCCTCTCTCCGGTCACTGGTGGGATCCCGATGAACGCTGGCAACGCGTCGAATGGGACCTCCAACTCACCGACCAAACCCTCCTCCGCCTCGCCCACGAACCTCCCCACCACTGGTTCCTCGAAGGCATCTATGAGTAGGCAATTGTAGGGCGGCCGCCCCGGCTGCCGTCTTCCTGAATCACTGCCCGATACCCCAAGACCAAACGCTCCGACTTTCTACCGCCAGATCTTGCTCTCTTCTTCCAAGGGCACTTCTCCCGACCTTTGACTTTGGACCTTCCGACCTTCGACTCGCGTGTTCACCGAACTCCACGCCCGTTCTTCCTTCTCCTTCCTCCGCGGCGCCAGCCGACCGGAGGACCTCATCCATCGTGCCGCCAGCCTTGGCTACGAGGCGATCGCCTTGCCCGATCACATGGGCCTCTACGGCTCTCCCCGCGCCCACTTTGCCGCCCGCGAACACAACCTCCGCGCCCTCGTCGGGGCCACGGTGGAGCTCCCCTCCTCGACCTTCCATCTTCAACCTTCAACCTTCGACGTTGCCATCCCCCTCCTCGTCAAGAACCGCACCGGATACCAAAACCTCTGCCGCCTCCTCACCGACCTCCACTGTGACAACGGCGGATGGAATCCGCCGTCGTCGAAGGTCAGAAAGTCAAAAGTCGAAAGTCCGGCATCGGCCTTCGACCTTCGACTCCAAGCCTCCGGCCTGGTCGCCCTCCTCACCCCCGAGTCCCTGCCCAACCCTTCCAAAGCCATCCTGTTAGAGACCGCCCGCTCCCTCCTCACCCGGTTCGGAAAGGACAATCTCTACCTCACTCTCACCCGCCATCACATCCGTGGCGAAGAACGCCGCAACCGTCTCTTCATCGACCTCGCCGAGCACCTCAAGCTTCCCCTTCTTGCCTCCAACGCCCCGCTCTTCGCCCACCGCCGCGACCGCCTCCTTGCCGACGCGTTCACCTGCCTGCGGAACCACACCACCCTCGACCAGGCCGGCACTCTCCTTGAAGCCAATCCCGAACGCCACCTCAAGCACCCCAAACAGGTCGCCAACCTCTTTCGCGACCTCCCCGAGGCCCTCCTCAACACCCAGCGCCTCGCCGACCGCCTCGAGTTCACCCTCGAGAACCTCGGCTACAAGTTTCCCTCCTACCACGAAGACGGCCGCCCTCTCCCGCCCGACGAGGAAGGCCGCCTTCTGCGCGAACTCACCTTCCAGGGTGCTCACGACCGCTACTGCAAACTCAGCAGGAAAATCAGCGAACAACTTGAGCACGAACTGGCACTCATCGCCCGTCTCGGGTTTTCCGGCTACTTCCTCATCGTCTGGGAGATCGTCCAGTTCGCCAACTCGCAGGGCATCCTCTGCCAGGGCCGTGGCTCCGCCGCCAACTCCGCGGTCTGCTACTGCCTCGGGATCACCGCCTGCGACCCCATCGGGGGCGGGCTCCTCTTCGAGCGCTTCCTCTCCGAGAACCGCAAATCGTGGCCCGACATCGACATCGACTTCCCCTCCGGGGACCGTCGCGAAGCCGTCATCCAGCACGTCTACCAGAAGTACGCTCCCCGCGGCGCGGCCATGACCGCCAACGTCATCACCTATCGCCCCCGCTCCGCCTTCCGCGAAATGTCCAAGGTCCTCGGCTTCCCCGACTCCATCGCCGACCGCTTCTCCGACCTCTCCTCCTCCCCCAAAGTCCACGACTCCACCGGCCGCGACTCCCCAGCCCAGGACTCTCCCCCGGCGTCGCAGACCCCCTCCCCTCCGAATCCTGAACCCGAGGTTTCCATCTCCAACTACTACCCGAAAGGCAAAGTCGCAGACCTCGAAACCACTCTCGAACAAGCCGGTGTCCCGCACACCCACCCCCGCTTCAAACCTCTCCTCCACCTCTACCACGAAGTCCTCTCCTTCCCCCG
Source organism: Roseibacillus sp. (assembly GCA_046581525.1). Taxonomy (GTDB): domain Bacteria; phylum Verrucomicrobiota; class Verrucomicrobiia; order Verrucomicrobiales; family Akkermansiaceae; genus Roseibacillus_B. Next base: position 54,345 of record JAYGGC010000269.1, read on the forward strand.
TCACCTCGGTCAGCACTCCGGCGGCATGATCATCTGCGACAACGGACTCGACTCCATCGTCCCGCTCCAACCCGCCGCCATGCCCAACCGCACCATCGTGCAGTGGGACAAGGACGACTGCGAAGACCTCGGCATCGTGAAAGTCGACCTCCTCGGCCTCGGCATGCTGGCCGCCATGGAAGACAGCATCCGCATCTGTCACCAACGTGGCAAACCCATCGACCTCTCCCAACTCCCCTACGACGACCCCGCCACCTTCGACCTCCTCTGTCGCGCTGACACGGTGGGCACCTTCCAGGTCGAGTCCCGCGCCCAGATGGCCACCCTGCCCATCATGCGGCCGGTGAATTTCTACGATCTCGCCATCGAGGTGGCCCTCATCCGACCCGGCCCCATCGTGGGTGACCTCGTCCACCCCTACCTCAACCGCCGCAACGGCCGCGAACCGGTCGACTGGATTCACCCCGCCTTCGAACCCGTCCTCGCGCGTACTCTGGGCGTCCCGCTTTTCCAGGAACAAGTCCTCCGCATGGCCATGATCATTGCCGGCTTCGACGGCGCGGAGGCCGATGAACTCCGTCGCGCCATGGCCTTCAAACGCTCCGCCGAACGCATGGATGCGATCGGCGAAAAACTCCGCCACCGCATGTCGGAGCGAAACATCGACCTCCTCGTCCAGGACAAGGTCGTCAAAGCCATCGGGTCTTTCGCGCTCTATGGCTTTCCGGAAAGCCACGCCATCTCCTTCGCCCTCATCGCCTACGCCTCCTGCTGGCTCAAGGTGCATCATCCCGCTGAGTTCTTCGCCGGCCTCATCAACAACCAACCGATGGGCTTCTACTCCGTCGCCACCCTCCTCCGTGACGCTCGCCGCCACGGTATTCGCACGAAGCCCATCTCCGTTCTCCACTCCGCGTGCGAAACCCTCGTCCTCGACGACCACCACCTCCGCCTCGGCCTCCATCGACTCAAGGGCCTCTCCACCGCCGCCGCCGATCGCATCGTGGAGACTCGCTCCCACGCCCAGTTCACCAACCTCCCCGACTTCCTCCGCCGTGCCCAACCCAACCAGAAGGAACGACGCCTCCTCGCCGCCGCCGGCGCCCTGAATGACCTGCCCGAAGTAGAGCATCGGAGGGACGGACTGTGGCAGGTGGAGAAGGAATTACATGACGATCTTTTCGGGAGTGAGAGTGCCTCATACCGTAGACAGGGTCCGAACAAAGAGGTGCTCCGCGCTGCAGAAGAAGCTCCCCCGTATCCCGCATCCAGCACCGAGCATCCGGCATCGCCGAACGAGGCGCCCCTCAAGCCCATGTCCGCGATGGAGCGCCTCTCCACCGACTACGCCACCCAGGGCCACACCACGGGGCCCCATCCCATGGCCTTGCTGCGCAAGGCATGGGAGGTCGAAGGTCAAAAAGTCAAACGTCAAAAGTCGCTGGAGCCTCCTGACCTTCGGCCTTCGACTTTCCGACCTTCGACCGCTCTCTACCGCGCAATCGATTTCATCGATGTCCCCCACGGGCAACACATCGCGGTAGCGGGCCAGGTCATCTGCCGCCAACGCCCCGGCACCGCCAAGGGGCACTGCTTCATCTCCCTCGAAGACGAAACCGGCATCGCCAACCTCTTCGTCCCCCGTGATACCTTCCACCAATACCGCCTCGTCATCACCACCGAGCAGTTCCTCCTCTGCCACGGCCGCATGCAAGTTGGCGAAGGCAACACCTGCACTCTCTACACCACCGCGGTGGAACCTCTTCCCTTCCCCGCCGCGCTCGACACCTCAAGCCACGACTTCCACTAGGGTCCAGCAAGGATCGCTCATGAATCATCGATAAGCGGCCACTCACCCCATCCTGCCATCACTCCTTCGCGTCAATTCGTGTCCTTTGGTGGTTTTCCCGTCCCAGAAACACATCGCATCTTCCCCGTTGCCGGGTTATCCTGACAGGTACGAATCCAAACTTGTAATCTATGAGAACCAATCCCGAGCAACCGAAGCAACTTGCTGAAGAAATCGCTCTCACCGAGGATAAACTTGAGGAACTTGAGCGCGAGATCGAAGAAATCGGCGAACCTGCGGCTCACGCCTTGCGAGAGCGCCTGGAGGCCCTCAAGGTTGAAGAACATGCCCTCCAACGGAACTATACGGAGGCCCTTGGTGACGAGGAATCCGACCAGCGCATGGAAAAAGTCGAAAGCCTACTTCACCACATCGAACGCGAGGAAGTCTCCATGCAACACGAAGCCGACTTCCTGAGCCTCGGCGCACCTTCCTCGGTCTCTTCTCGCCTTCAAAGGCGGCGCACGCCTCTACCAGCTCGGCGCTCGTGGCCTCAAACGGATCCTCGGCGACCACCACCTCTGGCACTCACCGTTCGTCAACCGGACGCACGCCACCATCGTCGCGAAATTCGATCTCCCCAACAAGGACAACGAACGCTGACCAGCAACTCTCCGGCCAAAACCCTTCGTCACCCGCAAGCGGAGAAACTGCCCAAGGTTTCCCCTCCCCGGATCACCGGAGAGCGTTGCCATCTCCTCTCTTCAGCGGGAGCGACCCTGTCCTCAAATCTCCTCCCCGCCACGGCGATCTTGTCCCCGCCTCGCCAGCGGACTAGTGTCGAGCATCGAGATGAGCACTCTCAAAACTTGAGTGCGCAATCTCACCATCAACCGCTTTGCCAATGCCTCGGAATCGAGGCACACCCGCGGCCCCTTCCGAAGAATCACAGATGAGCCATTCTCGCCCCAACCGCCGCTCCTTTCTCGACCGGACCACTCGAGGACTGGTCGGCGCAGCCCTTGTGAGCTCACGATCCCAGGCCCAGGAGAAGGGCCATCGCCCGGCGCAGTCGCCTGGCGTTACCGTGCTCAATCCCCGCAACCGCGTGCCGGTCGGTCTCATCATTGACGACTCCACCTGCCTGGTGAACCTCAACCGCTTCGCGATGCCCCAGTTCAATGAAGCCTGGGGCGGCAAGCGCAAGGTCTACCATCGCAACTGGAAGGATTGGCCCGCCGAAATTCCGGATTCCTTTGTCCGCAAGTTTGGCGAGTGGTGTGCGGAGCAGGGAGTGAAGGGCAAGTACAGCATCGTCCCCTTCCCAGCTTGCGTGGGCCGCTTGGACCTCGAAGTCCCCGGCTGGTCACGACGCGAGATCAAAGAGAGCATCAAGCTGGTCCAGGAACTCATGATGCCCAACTGGGACATCCATCCCGAGATGGTCACTCACACGCGCGCGATCAATCTCAAGACCGGTCATCCCTTCCCCGAGATTGGACCCAGGACGATGGAGAACTGGGACTTCACCACCGGCAAGAGTGCGGACGAGATCGCGGCCTACCAGGTCTACGCGCTCCAGATCCTCAAGAACATCGGCCTCCCGTGTGAAGGGGTCACCACCCCGGGTGGCTACGGCAACAGGGCCCGTCCTCAACTCGCACAGGCCTGCCTCGACTCCCTGCGTGAGGTCTTCCAGGTCGAGATCCCACACTACTTTCGCCATCTTTTCACCGACGACACCAGCGTCGCGCCCCGCGTGGAACTCGCCTCCGGTCTCGACACCAAGGATCCCAAGTGTGTCGTCAGTGTGATCGGTTGCACCGGCGATTGGACTGGCGGCTGGGACAACGTCGAACCGGCTGGCGCCGACCGCTTCATTACCCCCGACCTCAAGAGTGGCCGCATGGTCGAAGTCATCACCAGGGACGAACCGGCCATGATGGTCTGCCACTGGACGGGTATCCACTGGAACGGCGAGGAGAAGGGATTCAACGTCTTCAAGGAGGTCGTGCGCCGCCTGCACGCCCGCTTCGACAACTTGATATGGATGAAACTCAGCGAACTCTCACGCTACTGGGCCGCCAAGGAACTCACCACCATTGTGTCGCGACCAGGCACCGTTGAGTTCGACGCGCCCTTCGCCTGCCCCGCTTTCACCGTGCGCCTCCCCGGGCCGCCCGGGAGACCCAGCTTGGTGTCCGGCCAGAAGCATGATGGGCCCCTTGCCTTGGCGCCCACCATCAGTGAATTGAAACCGGGCTCCTTCACCGTCGACACCAAGGGCCTCGTCGCCTGCTTCGATCTCATCAAGGGCAAGCAATCCCTGACCCTCAATTCGGGCAGACCCAAGCATCGCTAGTTCCTACCAGCCGAGATTCCTGGAGCCCGCTGTCGGATTGACTCCGCACTGCTCCGTCCATGCGACGTGACTCGCTGCGCTCGGACCCTTTTGAGCCCCTAGAGGGGCGGGGCATTCGAACTGCGTTCTCGCCCAACATCTGGCTGGAGCCAGCTGTCGGACTCGAACCGACAACCCCCGCATTACAAATAGGGGGTCCCGGGCTATATATTAGGCATTCCAGAACATTTAGAGCCATATCGCAGTTATATCGCAATAACCCACGCTCTCTTCTCTCTTGCTTCCCGCCCTGACGGTTTGACTTACGGAGGCAGGCTCAGTTATTGCGCACCGATAAGGCGGTCTGTCGGACGGCCCTTCCACTCGCGTCCACAGCGAGCGCAGGGTTCACGGTTCACTGGATCGGGCGCCGAGCGGAGGATCCAACGGGTGCTACCGTTCATCGAACACTGCGGTGCGATTCGGGTTGGCCGATTGCGGAAACCTCGGACGGGGGGCCACCCGGATTTGTGACGTGCGATCGTACCGAGAGGCTCCCTACGCATCAAAGCCTGCTGAAAAATTTTCCAGAAATTTTCGGGGGTGGTACTCGGGGAAGGTCATGGCCTCCGGGGGATCCTTGACGCGATCAGCTTTGCTCGCGAAAAATCAGGAGATCGTTCACAACG